>NZ_MUNF01000352.1 GCF_002154555.1 Streptomyces murinus | reverse complement strand
CCGACGCGCTCGCCGGGCTGCTCGGCCAGGGACGCCCCGTCCAGCACGCGGTGGCCGCCGACACCGGCAGCGCGGACAACTCCGCCCAGCTGCTCGGCGAAGCCCTCGGCGACGCGGGCGTGCTGCACCTCGCCCGCCGCACCGGCTTCGGCCAGGCCGTCGAGGAGGCGAGCCGCACCGTCCCTGTCCTCACCCCGGACGAGCTGCCCTACCTCAAGCGCCCCAGCGGCTGGGACCCGGCCACCCGCACTTGGCGTGACGACGCCTACGACCTCCCCGAACTGCCCTACGGCGAACCGGTCCAGTGGCTCTGGCTGCTGCATGACGACTGCGCCCCCGAACCCGACGCCCTCGCCCAGCTGCTCCGGGTCGTCGAGAACGAACTCGAACTGGGCCGCGACGATGTGGCGATCGTCGGCCCCAAACTCCGCGGCTGGTACGACCGCAGGCAGTTGCTGGAGGTCGGCGTCTCCATCGCCAACTCCGGCCGCCGCTGGACCGGTCTGGACCGCCGCGAACAGGACCAGGGCCAGCACGACCACGTCCGCACCGTGCTGTCCGTCTCCACCGCCGGCATGCTGATCCGCCGCGACGTCTTCGAACAGCTCGGCGGCTTCGACCGCCGGCTGCCCCTGATGCGCGACGACGTGGACCTGTGCTGGCGCGCCCATCTCGCCGGCCACCGCGTCCTGATCGCCCCCGACGCGGTCGTACGACACGCCGAGGCCGCCTCCCGCGAGCGCCGCGCCGTGGACTGCGTGGGCCGCACCGCCGCCTCCCCGCACAAGGTCGACAAGGCCGGCGCCGTCCACACCCTGCTCGCCAACACCCGTACCGCCGCGCTGCCCTGGGTGATGCTGCGGCTCGTCCTCGGCACCCTGCTGCGCACCGTCGCCTACCTGGTCGGCAAGGTCCCGGGCCAGGCCGTCGACGAGATCCGCGGTCTGCTGGGCACCCTGCTGCGGCCCGAGCGGATCATCGCCGCCCGGCGCCGCCGCGGCACCCCGCAGATCGGCAAGGACGAACTGCGCCCCCTCTTCCCCCCGCCCGGCGCCACCATCCGCGCCACCGTGGAGCAGTTCGCGGGCAACTTCACCAGCGGCTCCGACACCGACACCACCTCGGCCGGCCGGCACGGCGGCGCCGTGGAGTCCGGGCCCGGCGGCGACGACGCCGACTTCCTGGAGGTCGAGCAGTTCGTCCGCCTCAAGCGGATCGCCCGCAGGCCCGGCCCGGTGCTCTTCCTCGCCCTGCTGGTCATCTCCCTGGTCGCCTGCCGCGCCCTGCTCTCCGGCGGCGCGCTCGGCGGCGGCGCCCTGCTGCCCGCCCCGGCGAGCGCCGGTGAACTGTGGACCCGCTTCGCGGAAGCCTGGCATCCGGTCGGCGCGGGCGGCACCCCCGCCGCACCGCCCTACCTCGCCCTCGTCGCCACCCTGGCCACCCTGCTGTTCGGCTCCGCCGGAGTCGCCGTCACCGTGCTGCTGGTCTGCTCGGTACCGCTCGCCGGATGCACCGCCTACTTCGCCTCCCGGCCCCTGGTCACCTCCCGGCTGCTGCGCGCCTGGGCGGCCATCGCCTACGCCTTCCTGCCCGCCACCACCGGCGCCCTGGCCGGCGGCCGCATCGGCACCGCCGTACTCGCCGTACTGCTGCCGCTGATCGCCCGCGCGGGCGTCGCCGCGAGCGGCCTCACCAGCCGCACCGGCGCCCGCGGCAGCTGGCGCGCCACCTGGGCGTACGCACTGCTGCTGACCATCACCACCGCCTTCACCCCGATCGTCTGGCCCCTCGCGCTGATCCTCGGCCTCGGCGTGCTCGTGCTGCGCCGCGCCGACCTGATCGCCCACGGCCTGCGCCTGCTCGTGCAGCTCGGCACCCCGCTGCTGCTCCTCGCCCCCTGGTCGCTGACCCTGCTGCCGACCGGCTTCTTCAAGGAAGCGGGCCTGGCGTACGGCGCCTCCTCCGCCTCCGCGCTCGACCTGCTCGGCGCCAGCCCCGGCGGCCCCGGCACCATGAGCGGCCTGCTGCTGCTCGGCATCGTGCTCGCCGCCCTCGCCGCACTGCTGCGCTCCGAACGGCGGTTGGGCATCCGCACCGCCTGGGTCGTCGCCCTGATCGGCCTCGTCCTCGCGGTCCTCGCCAACCGGTCCGCCTGGGCCGGACCGGCCACCCTCGTCTACGGCATCGCCCTGCTGGCCGCCGCCGTCCTCGGTGCCGACGGCGCCCGCGCGCGCGTGGCCGAGCAGAGCTTCGGCTGGCGCCAGCCGGTGGCCGCCCTGATCGCGCTCACCGCGGCCGTGGGCCCGCTGCTGCTCGCCGGCGCCTGGATGTTCCGCGGCGCCGACGGCCCCGTGCAGCGCCGCGACCCGGCCCAGGTGCCCGCGTTCGTCGCCGAGGACTCCACCACCGGCGACCGGGCCCGCACCCTCGTCCTGGACAGCGACTCCACCGCGCACGTCAGCTACACCCTGGTGCGCGGCGCCGGCGCCCGCATGGGAGACGCCGAATTCGCCGCCACCGACGGCCAGAACGCCCGCCTGGACAAGGTCGTCGCCAACCTGGTCGCGGGCTCCGGCGCCGACCAGGCCGACGAACTCGGCGGCTTCGCCGTGCGCTACGTCCTCGTCCACAAGGGCGCGCCCCGCGACATCACCCGCGTCCTGGACGCCACCCCCGGCCTGGCCCGGCTCAGCCAGCAGAACGGCAACGCCCTGTGGCGCGTCGACCAGGAGGTCTCCCGCGCGGTCATCCTGCCCGCCGGCACCTCCGACTCCGTCGACTCCGGCAGCACCCGGCCGGTCGAGGCCGGACCGGTGGACATCCACACCACCGTCCCGTCCGGCTCGGACGGCCGTGTGCTGCGTCTCGCCGACAGCGCCGCCCCCGGCTGGACCGCCACCCTCGACGGCAAGCCGCTCACCCGCACCACCGTCGACGGCTGGGCCCAGGGCTTCCGACTCCCGTCCAGCGGCGGCCGGTTGGACGTCACCTACGACGCGCCGCTCACCCACACCGCCTGGCTGTTCGCCCAGGGCGCGCTCGCCGTCGTCCTGGTCGTCCTCGCCCTGCCGGGCCGCCGCCGTGACGTGGACGACGACCTCCCCGAGGAGGAGCCGCTGCCCGCGGAGATCCCCACGGGCGAGGGCCGCCGCGCCCGCCGCCTGCGCGCCCAGGCCGAGGAGGAGTCCGCCGCGGAGATGCCCGCAGGGGAAGCGCCCGTAGGGGAGACGCCCATGGGGGAGATGCCCGTAGGGGAGGCCCCGGAGGCGCCCCCGGCCCCGGCCGAGCCGCAGATCCCGCACCAGCAGCCGTACGACCCCGCCTACGACGAGTCGTACGCCACCCCCTACGCGAACACCCCGTACCCCGGCTACGGCAACGACGCCTACCAGCAGGGCGGCTACGACCAGCAGGCGTACCAGGGCGACCCCTACGGCACGGCGCCGTACGACCCGTACGCCTACGGCGGCACCGAGCAGCAACAGCAGCCGTACGACCCTTCGGCGTACCAGCAGCAGGGCTACGACCCGGCGTACGACCCCGCCCAGCAGGGCTACGACCCCGCCCAGCATCCCCATGGCACCGGCAGCGAGCGCCCCGACGGGAGCCAGCAGTGAACCGCACCACCCTGTCCTTGATCGCCGGCACCACCGCGCTTGCCGCCGTCACCGCGGTCGCCGCCCTGGCCACCCCGTCCGCGTCCGGCACGCCCGCACCGGGCGCCGCCGCCCAACTGCCCGTGCAGCGCACCGGTCTGCTGTGCCCGGCGCCCAGCGTGTCGGACATCGCGGACACGACGTACACCTCGTTCACGCCCGTCACCCAGGGCGCCCCGAGCAGCGGCAAGGCCCAACTCCAGGCCGCCCCCGAGCAGTCGGCGGACGGCACGGACGGCACCCAGCAGAGCAAGGGGAAGGGCAAGGGCAAGAGCGGCAAGAAGACGACCGCCGACCTGCCGGCGCTCACCCCGAAGGCGCCCGGCACCCCGGTCACCGGCGACACCTCCGGCGCCGACACGCCCGCGCTGATCGGCACCGCGGACGGGAAGTTCGCGCCCGGCTGGACCGTGCAGGAGACCACCGAGATCGCCGCCGGCACCGGCCGCGGCCTCCAGGGCGTCACCTGCACGCCCGCGGACACCGAGTTCTGGTTCCCGGGCGCCAGCACCGCCGCGAGCCGCACCGACTATGTGCATCTGACCAACCCGGACGACTCCGCCGCCGTCGTGGATGTCGAGCTGTACGGCAAGAACGGCGCGATCAAGTCGCCGCTGGGGGAGAACCTCACGGTCAAACCGCACAGCAGCGAGCCGATCCTGCTGTCCACGCTGACCGACGAGCGGCAGGACGACCTGACCGTGCATGTCAGCGTGCGCAGCGGGCGGGTCGGCGCGACGGTGCAGGCACTGGACGACAAGTCGGGCGGCGACTGGCTGGCCGCGGCCGCCGACCCGGCCGGCAGCCTGGTGCTGCCCGGTATCCCCAAGGACGCCACCGACGTCCGCCTGATCGCCTTCACACCCGGCGACGCGGACGCGGACCTGAAGATCCGCCTCGCCTCGCCCGACGGTCTGATCACCCCGGCGGGCAATGAGGAACTGCACGTCAAGTTCGGCATGACCACCTCGGCCGACCTCGGCCCGCTCACCCGTGGCGAGGCCGGTTCCCTGGTGCTGACCCCCACCGACCAGTCGGTGCCGGTCGTCGCCGCGCTGCGGGTGGTCCGGGGCAAGGGCGCGAACCAGGAGACGGCGTTCATCCCGGCCACCGCCCCCGTCGGCGCGCGCGCCACCGCGGCCGACAACAGCGCCAAGAACACCACCCTCGCCCTGACGGCGCCCACCGCCACGGCCAAGGTCAAGGTCACCGCCTCGGCGGGCAGCGACGGCGGCACGGCGGTCAGCAAGACCTACACGATCAAGGCCGGCACCACCCAGGACATCGACGCCCCGGTCCCCTCCGGCGCCAAGGGCACGTACGCCCTGACCATCGAACCCCTCACCACCACCCCCCTCTACGCCTCCCGCACCCTCACCTCCACCGATCCCTCCGGCTTCACCGTCCAGACCCTGCCGAACGACAGGGGTCTGGTCTCGGTCCCGAGGACGAGCGAGGACCTCTCGATCCTCCAGAAGTAGAAGGCGCCGGGTCAGGGGCACCGCGTCAGCGTCCCCCGACCCGCCGGTTCCGCCCGTCAGACGATGCGTCAGGCCGATGCGTCAGGCCGATGCGTCAGGCCGACGTGTCAGGCGAACGGACCCTCCTGCGTGAAGCGGTGCAGCCCCCGGGCGAAGGCCTCGGCCTCTCCCGGGGGCCACTCCGACAGGCTCGCCATGATGTGGGCGGCCAGCCGCCCGCGCAGCTCGGCCACGGCCCGCAGGCCCGGCTCGGTGAGGACCAGCAACTGGGCGCGCTGATCGGCGGGATCGGGCTCGCGCCGTACGAGACCGGCGTCCTGCAACCGTGAGGCCCGGCGCGTGACCCCGGAGCGGTCGAGGCCCACCTCGGGCGCCAGCTCGGCCGCGCTACAGGGGCCGATCCGGGCGAGGGCGCTGAGGACGGGGTAGGTCAGCTCGTCCACCGCCTCACCCATGCCCTCGGTCAGCTTCTGGTGCAGCCGGGTGCGGGTGGTGCGCCGCAGCAGCACCCCCAGGGCGTCCGCGATCTCCTGCCCGACTTCGTTTTCCGTGTGTGATGACTCCATGCCCGAAGAATAGCGTGCGCAACGCACGCATCCGGTGCTACAGTCATGGCGAAGCGTGCGCAGCGCACGCATCTCGGATTCTTTGAGAGGACCTGCCATGACCCGCACCCGTATCGAGGCCGCCCTGACCGACCTGCTCTTCAACGAGGAGCTGACCCTTCAGGAGGCCGCCGACCGCCACTTCGCCCCGGAGTACCGCCAGCGCACGGACGGGGAGTGGGCGGACCGCGGCGAGTTCCTCGACCACATCGCCCACCTGCGCACCCTCGTCGCCGACGGGCACGTCGAGGTTCACGAGGAGCTGAAGGACGGCAACCGGTACGCCGACCGGCACACCGCCCACATCACGAAGAAGGACGGCACGACCGTGCGGATGGAGGTCTACGTCTTCGCCGACCTGGCGGCCGACGGCCGGTTCAGCCGCATCGAGGAGACCACCCTGATGCTCCAGGGCTCCAGCGCGGACCGCGACCTGGGCAGCGCCCGCTAGGGCCGACCCGGCTTGCCGGGGTCCTTTCGTCGGGCCCCGGCGCCGCCCTATTCCTCGCCGTACCGCGGATCCACCGTCTCCGGCGTTAGCCCGAGCAGCTCCGCGACCTGCTCCACGACCACCTCATGGACGAGCGCCGCCCGCTCGTCCCGCCCCTTCGACCGGATCTCCACCGGGCGCCGGTACACGACCACCCGCGCCCGCCGCCCTTCCCGCGCCGGCATGATCCCGCCGAGCGGCACCGCCTCGTCCCCCCACAGGGCGACGGACTCCTGCCCCTCCAGCCGGGGTACCTCCAGCACCAGGAACTCCACCTCGGCGAGCTGCGGCCACCGCCGCTCCAGCCGTTCCACGGAGTCCTGCACGAGATCCGCGAACACCTCCGCCCTGCTCGCCGCCAACGGCACCTGCGGCGGTGCGATCGGCCCCCGCATGCCCCGCCCGTGACGNNTGCGGCTCGGGGCGGTACACGGTTGTCCATCACTGGTGAAGCGTAGTCCTCGGCCGCCCGGCCCGCCCGGCCGCACGCGCCAACCGGCCACCGGTGAATTCCTGTCGCGGGACGACCGTTCCGGCCAAGGACCGACTCTTTTCGGCAACGGTCCTCGAACCCCTCAAGTCCTGGGAACTCAAGGCAATTGACCGTTTTTGTACTGACTCATGACCGGAAACAGTCCTTCCTGGACGCCCCGAAGTTCCCCTCCGCGCAGCTCAACAGGGCCTGTTCTCACGGGTATGTGGGGCGTCTCACAGCACGACACGGGGGAGTGACCTGGTGGAGAGTCGTCGCGGCCCGCTCAAGAGTGCGGTACCGTCCAACGTCGTGAGCCCTGTACGTCGCTGTTCGCGCACCGCCTGCGGCCGACCCGCCGTCGCGACGCTGACGTACGTCTACGCCGACTCGACCGCGGTCCTCGGCCCGCTCGCCACCTACGCCGAACCCCACTGCTACGACCTGTGCGCCGAGCACTCCGAGCGCCTCACCGCCCCGCGCGGCTGGGAGGTCGTCCGTCTCCTGGACGGCTCCGCCCCCGCCCGCCCCAGCGGTGACGACCTGGAAGCACTCGCCAACGCCGTGCGCGAGGCCGC
>NZ_MUNF01000351.1 GCF_002154555.1 Streptomyces murinus | reverse complement strand
ACCCCGGCCCACCCGGTCCGCCTGGCGTGCGCTGCCGTGGCGCGCGCGTGCGCAATTCGCTGTTTCCCGGGGTGTCGTACTCGTAAGGTTCCGGCATGGCGGACGACGAGCAGAAGCAGGCCGTGCAGGCGGCCATCGACGGGGAGTTGCGGCTTCTCGACCCCGAGGTACGAGCCGTCCCGGCCCTGGTCCTGGAGCTGCTGGACCCGGAGTTCACCGAGTTCGGGGCCTCGGGGCGCCGGTGGGACATGGACTCGATCCTCACCGTGACGAGCAGCGGCTCGGTGTCCGCGGAGTCTCCGGTCAAGGTCAGCGAGATGTCCGGAGTGCTGCTCGCTCCTGGTGTCGTTCATCTGACGTACTTCGCCGACAACCAGGGCCGTCGGGCCTGGCGCAGCTCCCTGTGGCGGCTGACGGAGACGGGCTGGCGGATGTACTTCCACCAGGGCACCCTGACCGATTGAGCGCGGCGGGGCCGGTCACCTCCACAGGTCCACGCTCGTGCAGACGCGCGCGCCCATGTTCCGCTCCATCATCCGCAGGGCGGCCCGGGCGAGGTCCTCGTGGATGTGGGCCACGGCGTCCCTGGGGACGATCACGTCGAAGTGGCGGATATGGGCGTCGAGAGCCGAGTAGAGCACGCACTGCTCGGTCACCTGCCCGGTGAGGATCAGCTGGTCGATGTTCTGCTGACGCAGCAGGTATTCCAGGGGGGTCTCGAAGAAGACGGAGTGGCGGGCCTTGACGACGAAGAGGGAGTCCCGGTCGGGCCGCAAGGGCGTCACCAGGTGGCTGTGCGGTCCGCTCAAGGCGTGATCGAGCAACTCGCCGTGGTGCGATCGCCACTCACCGAAGTTGTCGTTCACATAGATCACCGGCGCCGAGCGGTCCCGCGCCCGTCGCAAGAGGTCCGCCACGACCGGTACGACCGTCCGGGCCGAGGGAATCAGCAGGTCGGCGTCCTTGTGGTCGTATGTGTTGATCATGTCGATGACCAGCAGTGCGGTGTTCTTCACGCCCACCGGGTTCCCCGTTCGCGGTGCGCGCATCGGTGGGCGGTGGCGTCATCGGCGTCGGCGGCTCCCGGCGGGCTCCTACAGGCCGCTGCCGAGCTCCGCGACCAGGTCACCGGCGGTCACGCGGTTCAGGCTCTCCGAGGCGTCCCCGGCACCGGGGAAGAGCCGGTAGTACGTGCCCGACGCCCGTGCGGGTCCGATGGATCCATGCACCGTCGCCAGGAACACCCGTGTCCCGCAGGCGAGTTCGGCCGCCGCCGCGTCGGGGTCCGGGTGCGGGCGCCGTTCCTCGGCGTTTTCCAGGGCGGAGACCCGGCCGGCGAACGCGGCCGCGTCCTCGTCCGGCCGGCGCCGGTACCGCAGCAGCGCGGGCTCCGGCTCCCGGCACACCACGGCCACCTCGGGCGAGCGAGCGGCCGCCCGCCAAACCGCCAGGTCCCAGAGGGTGGTTCGGCTGCCGGAGCCGAACTGGTCCCACAAGTCCCGTGCCGTGGTGGCCAGTTGGTCGCCGCCGTGCGAGCCGATGCTCTGGAAGCCGCCCGTGGACGTCAGATGGGTGTCCGTCCACAGCATCCGGCTCCGGCCCAGGTCCACGACCATCGGCAGGCACACCCGCGACTCGCCCGCGAGGTCGAAGCGCTGGCGCACCGTGCGCGGGTCGTACGACGCGTCGCGCGGGCCCTGCGCGGGCAGCGCCATGAAACCGGCGAAGGCGTCCGGCAACTCCTCGAACGGCACGTTGTTGAAACTGAAGACGAGCGGGACGGCGTACACATCGCCCCGTGCCGCCAGCCGGGCCAGGTCCAGGTCCACGTACTCGGTGGCGCCCTGCGGGGCCGGGGCGGAGGTGAGGTCGCCGGAGTGGACCGCGGCCTGCGGTCCGTGCACCAGGTTCGTGTAGTCGCACAGGCCGGTGAACTTCCACTCGGCGTCGAAGAACGCGACCGACAGGTCCAGGTCGGTGCGGTTGCCCTGGGGCTCGGTCCAGTGCAGGAACAGCCGCAGCACCGCGCCGTCGGGCAGCGGCTGCGTACTGCCCCGGGGTACCGCCACCAGGGCCTTCGCGGTGGACCGCTCGGTGAAGGGCACGGTGAGGTCGGCCAGGTCCGCATCCAGTACCGACAGCTCGTACGGCTCCCCGGCGGCGAACCGGCGCAGCAGCTCGGCCTCCAGGAGCGTGACCGCGGCCGTGATCAGCCCGATGGACAGCGGAGCCCGCCGTTCCGGAACGGACAGGGCGCGGGTGACCTCGCCGCGCGGGAAGAACACCCGACGGCGGCCGGTACGGTCCTCGGTGCGGACCCGCAGCGCCCCGAGCGCCGACAGCAGCGGACCCGGGCCCACCTTGGGCAGGCCGCGCAGCAGGGCCTTCTCCAGTTCCGGCACGAGGGTGTCGCAGGTGTGCAGGCGCAGCAACACGTCCAGCCGGCGCACCAGTTCGCCGGGGCGCTCCCCGGCGAGGGCCGCGGCCCGGCCCGCGTCGCCCTCGGCCACCGCCTGTTCCAGCCGCCCGGCCCAGGTGGCCGGACGGAGCCGGACACGGTCCACGCGCCCGTCGTTCACGCGGCCGTCATCCACGCGGCCGTCATCCACGCGGCCGTCATCCACGCGGACGGCGTCCGGGTGTGCGGCGGCCGTCTCCAGCAGGGCGGCACCGAAGGCCGTGCCGGGGTCCACCGGGGTCCCGCGCAGCACGGCGAAGGCGAGGGCGGCGCGCGGATGGCGGGCATGGCGTTCGAAGGGGTGCAGTACCTCCGCGGCGCGCTTCCATGCCGTGGGGTGCCGTAGCACGTCCTCCACCAGATACGGCGTCGGCAACGCGTCGAGGACCGCGAGGAGTGCGCGGCGCAGCGGGCGCGGAGGACTGGCGAAGGGCGACAGGGTCACCAGCCCGGCGTCGCCGTCGGAGAGTACGGCGAGCAGCCGCAACACGTCGGTGGCGGTGGTGAGTCGCTCGGTCAGCAGCTCTCGTACGGGGAGGCCGTCCGGCGCCTCGCGCAGCAGCGCGCCCAGCACCATCGCCTTGGTCTCCCGGACCGGGATCTCCCGCGGCAGCAGGCCCCGGCCGGCCGGGGTGAGCGGCAGCAGGGTGAGCAGGTCGTCGCGGTCCTGCGGGGAGAGCGGAGTACGGCGGGCCAGCAGGGAGTCGACCACGGCGCCGGCGTCGGCGGCCCGTTCGGTGCCCAGGCGCAGCAGCCGCAGCGGGCCGGGCAGCGGTGCCTTGGCGGCGCCGACGGCACGCACAGGGCGCAGGAAGGGGTCGTTCGCGTCGATCCGGCGGTGGCAGACCGGGCAGCCCGCGTAGTCGGAGCCGTCCCAGCACAGCCGGCACACCAGGTGGGCGCAGGGCGAGACGGGGAACACCGTGCGCGCCTCGCCGCAGAGCACGCAGGGGTGGTCCGGCTGCTGGAGCAGGAAGGCGAAGACCCGGTCCACGTACAGCGCTTCGGTGTCCCGGGGCACGGTGCGCGGGAAGCGGCGGAGGAGCGGGGTGTGGACGCGGTCGCTGCCGAGCAGGTCGTCGACCAGGCCGACCAGCCGGGCGTGCGCCGCCGCCAGCTCCTCGGATCCCAACGAGCCGAGCGCCGTGTGCAGTTCGGCGGAGAGGAGGTGACCGCGGCCGAGCAGTTCGGCTTCGAGTCGACGCAGTGCCGGTCCTGATCCGTCGCCGGACGAGGACGGCCCGTCCACGAAGACGGTCTGGATGCGGCGCAGCAGTACGGACTCGGCAGCGAGCAACAGGGGATTCCCCTCCACGGTGATCTGGAACTGAGGAACGGGGGCGGAGAGTGGGCGCGCCGGTCTTTTCAAGGAAGGTGAGAAGGATGCGCGCCGGGGAGCCGCCCCCGTCGCACTGATCCCATCACGACACCTCGCGCGCGCCAAACGAATTAACGGTCAGGAGTCCTGCGGAGCCTTGATGATGGCGCCGTGCTCGTCGATGGTGTGCGTCTGCCAGTAGATGTCCCACTTGTCGTCCACATGCTTCGGCATCTTGTCCTCGGGGTAACGGAAGGTGCCCTTCGGGACCTTGTGCCCGTCGGCGACGCACTGACCGCCGGTCGTGCCGATGTTCTGCACCGGGTACTCGCCGTCCGAGCAGATCGCGTCGGCGGTCGAACAGCCGGTGAGCAGCGCGGCGAGGGTGGCGGCGGAGCAGGCGAGAAGTGCCGCGGCGGTTCCGGTGGTCCGTCGGCGGGTGCGGTGCGTGGTCATGTGTTTCCCCTCGAACAGGATCGGCCTTTGACGGACCAAGCCTCGGGGAGGGCGGGGGTCGCGCGGATCGGTGCGCGTACTCATTCGGGGGGCCGGAAACGTGAGTACATCCACGCAGAGGTGTGCGGACCAGGCAGGTCGAGGGGGCGAGCTGTCCGGTGGCGGCCGGTGACATGAGCCGCGGGGGCGGCCCGGCCTTCGTCGTACCGGGCTGGCACGAACGTGCATGGCCGCATGCGGACAGCCGCACAACGCACCAGGTCAACCATGTGTCGAGGGCCGGGGGAGCGAGGCCCCAAGCGGCCAGGCCCATTGGTGTAACTCGACAAGTACTGACAGTGACCCGGGCACCGGACAGGATTTCTCTCGTGGCCGAGAAAGCCGGATCTCAGAAACCGGCTTTCGGAAGCCATTGAATCCCAAGCGGTCCGTCATTCCTGGCCCCGAATTCCCAGAAGGAATCCTGTGAAGAAGAAGCAGATCGTCGCCGTCCGGGCTCTCCTCGTCTCCGCCGTGGTGGCCGGAGCGGTCGCCGCTGGAAGCTCGGCCGCCTGCTCGGCCGCGGCCGGCGCGACGCCGGTGATGGCCGCCGTGCAGGCGACGCCGTCCGGCGCGACCGCCACGGACCCCTCGGACGACGGCTTCGGCTGGGGCTGACCGGCAGCGCACCGGGCGGAGAGCGCTCATGTACGCGGTCGTCGTCGTGGTCAAGGGAGCGGCCGGGCCCGGCGAGACACCGCTCGCCCCGGCATCCCTCAACGATGCCTTCTGGGCCCACGCGCTGGAGGAGGACGGTCTTGAACACGTACGGACCGTCGGCTGTGCCGATGGGTTCTCGTCGGTTCTCTTCATGCGCGGGCAGAACGAGGCGGCGGCAGCCGAAAGAGCGCTGGCCCTGAGCTGGCGCCTGGTGATGGTCGTGCCGAGCCTGGCCGGCTGGCACGTCGATTCCTGCGTCGTACGCCTCTCCTCGTGAGCGCCCGCCCGCGGGCACGCACGACGCCCGTCCCGCCGGCCGGCACGGTACGCCGCGGCGGAACTTCCCGGAGGAACACGTGAGTATCTCCCTGACCCTGCCGGACACACTGTCCCTGGACGTCCTCGACCCCGACGCGATCGACGCGCCGACGGTGTCCCTCGCGGTCCGCTCCCTGCGCCTCGGGGACTCGCCGCGCGGCGGAGGGCTGAACGACGACCACTGCCGCATGCTCGCCGCGACCGCCGACGCCCTGCCGCCGGTCGTCGTGCACAGCCGCACCATGCGTGTCGTGGACGGCAACCACCGGGTCCGGGCAGCGGTGTTGAGCGGGCGTCAGGAGATCGCCGCCCGGATGTTCGAGGGCTCGGCCGACGAAGCCTTCGTGCTGGCGATCCGGCTGAACACCGTGCACGGGCGGGGTCTGCTCCTCACCCGCGCGGACCGCACGGCGGCGGCGGGCCGGCTGATCACGACGCACCCGCACTGGTCGAACCGGATGATCGCCTCCCTGACGGGTCTGTCGGCGGGCACCATAGGGCGGATCCGGGACCAGGAGGCGGCGGCGGACGGCTCGGCCGGGGTACGCGTCGGCAAGGACGGCAGGGCCCGGCCCGTCGACGGCTCCGGCGCTCGTATCAAAGTGTACGAGCTGCTGTTGAGCGACCCGACGGCGTCCATCCGGGACATCGCACAGCGGGTAGGAGTGTCCCCGTCGACCGTCCATGACGTGCGCAAACGCGTCCTGGCCGGAGAGGAGCCGGTACCCCGGCGCCGACGGACACAGGTGGAGGAGAACAAGGAGCCGGACCGCCCGGCCCCGGTGCGGCCGCAGCCGCAGCCGGAGGCGGAACGCGGCGCTCCCGCCGACCCGGCCGCGATCATCGCGGCCCTCACCAAGGACCCCTCGCTGCGCTACAACAACATCGGCCGGCGGCTGATCCGCTGGCTCGAGGGGTGCCGGCGCACCGTCGCGGAGTGCCCGGAGATCGCCGAGAGGGTGCCTTCCCACAATATCGACCCGGTGGCGACCCTCGCCCGCGAGTACGCCTATGCCTGGCTCGACTTCGCCACCGCACTCGAGGAGCGCGGGCGCTGCTGACCTCCCTGTACGAGGTTGCGGCAGGACGGCATCCACCACCCCGTGGTCGTTTCGGAAGACCGCCGGGTGCCATCTCGGAAGGTTGATTCATGGGTTACATGACAGAGGTCTTCGCGGAAGTGGAGGCCATAAGGGCAGACCTCCCGGAGCGAAAACACCTGCGCGACGAGACGGAACTCAAGGAGATCGTGCGCAAGCTCGGGGCCAGCCGGGTACTGCGCCGGCTGCCGGCGGCCCAGGCATTCCTGGCGGACCTTGAGTCCTTTACGCCGGGAAAGCGGCTGGACGCGACCAAGGCGCACATCAACAACCGTCGCGACAACGTCATTTTCTCGCTCTTCGACGCCTCCTATTTCCCGCGTCTGAATCTGGACTGCCTCACCTACGAGACGCTGCCGACGGACTCTTATCTGGCCGAGCGGTACGCGAGCAACACCATGCCCGTGAACATCACGGGCAAGACCACGGGATTTGGTTCGCGCGTGGTCGTGGCGCTCTTCCCGGAGAACCACCTCGACGGCATCCAGCAGCCCGACGACCTCATCTTCTACTTCATCGACAAGTTCCTGGAGCGGCACAACCAGATCACCCGCCTTCTCATCGACGAGGTGATGGAGCCCGGCAGCTTCCCGATGATCCAGGGGGCCTCCGACCGGGAGGTCGAGCAGGCGTCCTCCTGGTGGGTGCGGCTGCACGAGTACCACCACCGCCAGGGCGACATGCCGATCCCGGAGTACCTGCCGGCGAAGAAGCTGAAGCCGCTGGCGGGCCTGGAGGAGCTGCGCGTCGACGTCTCGGGCATGCTGGCCTGTCTGCACGATGTGAAGCTGCCCCGGGAACAGGCCGGTGCCGCCTACGAGTTCATCCTCGCCGAGCGGCTGCTGCGCTACGCCGTCGAGGGGATACCGCGGCCGAACTACGACGCGGTCGCCTCCCAACTCCTCTTCAACTACCTGGAGGGGAACGGCGGCATCGGGCTCAAGGGCGGGCGCATCGGGCTCACGCCGCGACTTCCCCAGGTGCTGCGCGACTTCCTTTCGGAGATCGAGAGCATCGAGTCCGGAATCCACCGGGATTCCGTGGACACGGTGAAGCAGCGACTCCTGGACTTCACCAACAAGTACACGGACTACGACGCCGTGTCCCGTGACTACCGGCACATTCCCTATTTCGCCGAGGTCAAGAGTCGCCTCGGTGTCTGAAGGCCCCCGGGGAGCGGGGTGTTCGACAGTGCAGCACAGTCGAACACGCCGTTCCGGCAGTGCGGGCATCATCAGCGAATCGGCCTGCGCACCAGCGGACTGTTCCAGAGGAGTAGTGGTGAGAAACGAAGACCCGGCTCTCGATGACACGGCTCTCGACGACACGGACCGGACGGGAACTACCTGGGAGCGGCCGTACGATCTCCTGGGCATTGGATTCGGCCCCTCGAACCTCGCACTCGCGGCCTGCGCACGTGAGCAGAACCTGCCGCTCTCCTGCCTGTTCGTCGAGCGCAGTGACGGCGTCGCCTGGCATCCGGGCATGCTCATCGACGGCGCGCGCATGCAGATCTCCTTCCTCAAGGACCTGGTGTCACTGCGCAATCCCGCCAGCCCTTATTCGTTCCTCCAGTACACCAAGGCGAAGGGCCGGCTGGAGCAATTCGTCAACCTCAACGAGTTCCGTCCCACGCGATACGAGTACGACGACTATCTGAAGTGGGTGGCCCAGGACTTCGCCGGCCAGGTGCGCTACGGCACCCAGGTGAACCGGGTGACACCGGTGACGGCGCCGGACGGCGAGACCCTCTCGCTGTTCGCGGTCGAGACCGAGGAGGTGGCCACCGGCCGGCGGCGGACCCTCTACACCAGGAACCTCGTCCACGCGGGCGGCGGCCGGGCGAGCCGGCCCGCCGGTGTGGCCGATGTGCCGACCGTCGTGCACTCCAGCGAGTTCCTCACCCGCTTCCCGGCGCAGTTCAAGGAGGACGACGCCCCTTACCGCTTCGTGGTGGCGGGCGGCGGCCAGAGCGCCGGCGAGATCGCCGAGTACCTTCTGAGCCATTACGACCGGGCCGAGGTCCACGTCGTCGTCTCCGGATACACCCTCCAGCCGACCGACAACAGCCCGTTCGTGAACGAGCAGTTCTACTCCACCAGCGCCGACTCCTTCTACCATCTGGCCGCCGAACACCGGGCAGTGGTCGCGGACCAGCTGAAGGACGCCAACTACGGGGTCGTCCGCGAGGACCTGCTCGACCGTCTCTTCAACACGGACTACCTGGACCGGGTCAAGGGGCGACGCCGGCTGCACATCCACTCCTTCTCCCGGCTGGGCGCTGTGCGCGAGGACGGCGAGGCGCTGGTCGCGACCCTCGAAGGACGGCTGGAGGAGCGGTCGGACGAGCGGCTCGTGTGCGACGGCGTGGTCCTGGCGACCGGGTACGACCGTTCGCTCGCCCCGGACATCTTCGCCGACGTCCTCCCGCATCTCGTCACCGCCGACACCGGACACGTCTCCCTCACGCGGCACTACCGGGCCCGTACCGCGCCCGAGTTGCGCGCGGGGCTGTACCTCCAGGGCTACGGCGAGGGGCAGTTCGGCCTCGGCGACACACTGCTGTCCCTGCTGCCGTTCCGCTCCAAGGAGATCGTGGACGACATCGCCGACCGGGTCCCCGCCGCGATGACCGGCGGCTGCCCGGTGGTGTCCGGGCGTACGACGGCTCCTTGCCCCGTGACCGCGTCGGTCGTTCCCACCTCCGCGACCGCCGCTCCCGCCTCCCTGACCACCGCGCCCGACGCGGTCGGCTATCCGCCGAGCTGGTACCTGGAGCACGACCAGGAGAAGCTGTACGCGCTGATGGAGCGCTTCCGCTTCGCCACACTCATATCGGCGCGCTCCGGCGACGAACCGTTCGCCACGCATCTGCCGCTGATCCTGGACCGTTCCCGGGGCGTCCTCTTCGGCCACCTGGACCGGGCCAACGCGCACGCGACGCTGATCGACGGACGGCGCATGCTCGCCGTATTCCACGGCCCCAACGCCTACATGCCGCCCTCGCTCTTCGAGAGCGACCCGCTGCCCACCTGGAACTCCATGTCCGTCCACGTCCGCGGCCGGGTCCGGGCCGTGGCGGACCACGGGGCCCTGGTCCGCGGGCTGATCGGGATCGCCGAGCACTCCGAGTCCGGCAACAGGCTGCGCCCCGACGACCCGCGCATCGACCGCATCATCGGCGGCATCGTCGGCTTCGAGTTCGAGATCGAGGAGCTCGTGGGCCGGTTCAAGCTCTCCCAGGACCGCGACGAGACCGACCGCAGACACGCCGCCGTCGCCCTGGCCCGCGCGAGCGAGCGCGGCGAGCGGGACTTCGTCGAGTACGCGGTGGGCCTCAGCCTCATCACCGAGGACGACCCGCGTGACCTCGCCGCCCGCCCCCTGTCCCCCCTCACCATCGGAGGCATGCATGAGTGACACGACCCTGCACGACGAGCTCTACCACGTCGTGCGCAACCACGAGGAGCAGTACTCCCTCTGGCGCGCCGACCGGGAGGTGCCGAAGGGCTGGGACACCGTCGGCGAGTCCGCGCCCAAGGAGGAGTGCCTGAGCCGGATCGAGGAGCTGTGGACGGACATGCGCCCGCTGAGCCTGCGGACCTTCATGAAGGTGAACGATGAGTGAGCTCCAGGACGTCAGCACCAACGCCTCGCCGATCTTCACCCTGTTCGACTCCGAGTCCGTCGACCGGCTGACCCGTGAGCACATCCTGCGGCTCATGGTCGGGGTGGTCGGCGCGGTACGCATCCGCGGGTTCTCCTCGCCGCAGGAGTGCGCGGACATCATGGAGGGCCTGGACCACCGCGAGTTCGACGCCTACGACGAGAACCTCATCTTCCCGCCCATCGCCAAGATCGGCCCGGCCGCCTACGACTTCTACGGCTCGCACACCCTGACCGGGGAATACTGGGAGATCGCCGACGAGGCGCGCCGTCTGCGCGGCACCCTGCACCACGGGGCCGACCCGATGGACCTGGCCGTCGAGCGGATCGGCCGGGCCTGGGGCGACGATGTCGTCCCCGCCCGTTCGCAGGGCCGGGACATGTTCGCCGGCATGATCCGGGAGATCCCGAACGGCGCGAAGCTCCACTTCGACGAGATCGTCCGGGAGTTCCCCGGCATCCTCGACGAGACCCCGGCCAGTTTCCTGACGCTCAACTGGTACCTGTCCATGCCCGAGTACGGCGGTGCGACACGGGTCTACCGGCGCCGCTGGCGGCCCGCCGACGAGATCCACCGCGATGGCTACGGCTATGACGAGAAGGTCGTCGAGAACGAGCCGGTGGCGGTCGTCCGTCCGGACGCCGGCGACGCGGTGATCTTCGACTCGCGCAATCTCCACGCGGTCGACGAGATCGGCGGCGCGGGCCGCCGGGTCAGCCTCTCGTTCTTCCTGGGCGCGTCCGGGCGCGGCCCACTCCAGATCTGGTCCTGATACCCCTACCCGTGAGCAGAGTGATCCCATGCGACTCAGTCAAGAACAGGTGCGGACCTTCCGCACTCAGGGCTTCCTGGTCCTCGACCAGCTGTTCGGTCCCGAGGAGACCGAGGCGTTCCAGGAAGCCTTCCGCCGAGACTCCCTGATACCCGGGGAGCACCGTGTGATCGAGCGGGACAGCGGCGACGTCAGGGCGGTGTACGCCTCCCATGAGCGCCAGCCCGAATTCGCCGCCCTGGTGCGCGCGCCGCGGGTGCTCGGGCCCGTGCGGCAGCTCCTCGGCAGCGATGTGTATGTCTACCAGTTCAAGACCAACGCCAAGGCGCCGTTCGCCGGGGCCGGCTGGTCCTGGCACCAGGACTTCGCCGCCTGGCGGTTGGCCGACAATCTCCAGCTGCCCCGGCTCGTCAACGTCGGCGTCTTCCTCGACGACGTCAACGAGTTCAACGGGCCGGTCATCTTCTGCCCCGGCTCGCACCGCGACGGACTGGTGAAGAAGGGCCGGGGCGCCGGTCAGGCCGCCTCCGAGCAGCACATCGACCCGGACGACATCGCCCTGACCGCGACGGACATGACCGGCCTCGTGAACCGCCACGGCATGGTCAGCGCCAAGGGGAGCGCCGGCACGGTCGTCCTCTTCGACCCGGAGATCGTGCACGGCTCCGCGCCCAACATGGCCCCGTTCCGCCGCCGGCTGCTGATCATGACCTACAACGATGTGGCCAATGTGCCCCGCCCGCTCGGCGAACCCCGGCCCGCCTATGTGGTCGGACGCGACACCAGGCCCCTCGAACCCGTCGACGAGCCGATCGTCCCCGCCCTGGAGGTCGTGGCATGAGCGTCGGACGAGCCGTCGTGCTCACCGAGTTCGGGAAGCCGCTCGAACTGCGGAAGTTCCCGGTCCCGCCGGCACCCGAGGGCGGCATGATCGTCGCGAGCCACTGCGGTGGCGTCTGCGGCACGGACCTGCACCTGCAACAGGGACACCTGGAGGTGCCGACACCCCTGGTGCTCGGGCACGAGGGACTGGGCACCGTGCACCGGCTCGGCGCCGGGACCGCCGTGGACGTCAACGGCGCGCCGCTGAGCGTCGGCGACGTGGTGATGTGGGCGTCCTCCATCGCCTGCGGCGACTGCGTGCCCTGCCGGATCCACCGCGAGCCGACCCTGTGCGAGAACCGCCGCACCTACGGCGTCAACCGGCCCGTCGACCAGGAGCCGGGCCTGTCGGGTGCCTGGGCCGACTACATCTGCCTGCGCCCCGGTACGGCCGTGGTCAAGGTGCCCGAGGGGATCGACCCGTTGGCCGCGATGGCCTTCGCATGCGCCGGTCCGACGATGGTCCACGCCCTCTACGAGCGCCGCCCGGTCCGGGTCGGCGAGACGGTCGTGGTCCAGGGCAGCGGCCCGGTCGGTCTGGCCGCCGCGGCCCTGGCCGAACTCTCCGGCGCCGAGCGGGTGATCCTCGTCGGCGGACCGCAGGCGCGGCTGCGCACCGCGGCCGAGGCCGGCATCGGCGACCACCATGTCGACATCGTGGGAGCGGCCGACCAGGCCACCGCGCTCGCCGAGGTCATGGAGCTGACCGGAGGCCGCGGCGCCGACCTGGTCATCGAGGCCACCGGGGTGCCCGCCGCGATCGACCAGGGGCTGCGGCTGGCCCGCCGCGGCGGCTCGTACCTCGTCGTCGGCCAGTACACCGACAGCGGCGACACCACCGTCAACCCGCATCAGATCGTGTACCGCCAGCTCGACGTGGTCGGCTCCTGGGCCTTCACCGGCGCCCACCTGGTGCAGTACGTCGGACTGCTGCCGGCCCTGACCCGACGGTTCGACCTGGCCCGCCTCGTCACCCGCTACGACCTGGAGGAGCACGGCCGGGCCCTGGCGGACGTCGCCGCCGGAGCCGTACTGAAGGCCGTCCTCGTCAGCTGAACCGGCTTCCGGGCCGGACCGCACACCCATTCGCAGCCCACCCACGGCCGCGGCGCGGTGCCGCGGCCCGGAACAAGGGAAGTACCGCATGGCGACCCCGCCCACTCACCCCCGGTCCTGGCGCGAGACCCTCGCCGGCCTGCCGGAGCGGCTGGAGCTGCCCGGCCTGTGCCGGGGCGACAGCGCCCGACCGGCCCGGACGGACACCGTCGAATGCCGGCTGGACCCCCGACTCGACCAGGCCATGAGCGCGCTCGCGTCGGAGGCGGACAACAGCGCCGCCACCGTGTTCACGGCTGGTGTCGCCGCGCTGCTCACCCTGCTGCGAGCCGGTACCGACCTACCGCTCGGGACCGCCGTACCCGGAACGCCCACCGGCGTCCGGGTGCTGCGCGTGGCCACCTCCGCGAAGCGGGACTTCCGCTCGCTGGTGGCGGCGGTCGGCGCGGCCGAGCGCATCGCCGCGGGCCAGGACGGGGTCCCGTGGCAGGAGATCGCCGACGCCGTCAACACCTCCCGCGGCACCACCGGCCTGCCGGTCTTCGAGATCGGTACGGCGGTGGCCGCCGCGCCCCCCGGGGACTCGCCGCGGCTGTGGTTCTCGCTGGGGCCGAGGACCGGCGCCCGCGGCGCGGAACCCCTGTGCGTCCGGCTCACCTACCCGCTCGGCGGGTGCGACCGGGACGACGCCCAGCGGCTGTGCGACCGCCTGGCCCGCGTGTTCACCCGTGCCCTGCGGGAACCGGACGCCCGGCTCGACACCATCGACGGCCTGCTGCCCGGCGAGGCCGCAGGACTGATCGGCGACGGGTTCGCCGGCGCCGTGCGCACGGGCACGCTCGCGCGCTGGTTCGAGGAGCGGGCGGCACGGTCGGCCGACGCCGTCGCCGTGACCGACGGGACGCGCCGGGTGACCTACCGCGAACTCAACGCGGGAGCGAACCGCCTGGCCCGGACGCTGGTGGCGGCGGGCGCGGGCCCGGAGCGCGTGGCCGCGATGGTGCTGCCCCGCTCCGCACTGTCCGTGCTGACGTTCCTCGCGGTGCTCAAGACCGGCGCGACCTATCTGCCCGTCGACCCCGAACTGCCGCCCGAGCGCATCGCCCTGATGCTGGACGACGCCCGCCCCGTCGTGACCGTCACCGACCAGGAGTGCTCCGCGCTCCTGCCGCCCGGGGGCGCCCCGCCGCTGCTCCTCGACCCGGCGCTGTCCGCCTGCGCCGGGGCCGACCCGCGCGACCTCTCTCCCGGTGAACTGACCGGGCCCGTCGGCGGCGGCACCCCGGCCTACCTGCTGTACACCTCCGGCTCGACGGGCCGCCCGAAGGGGGTGCTCATGACGCAGGAGGCGGTCCTCAACCTGATGTCCTGGCACCTGGACGAGCTACCGGGGGAAACGGGCCGGGTCACCGTTCAGTTCACCTCCGTCAGCTTCGACATCTCCGTCCAGGAGATGCTCTCCGCGCTGTTGTCGGGCGCGACGCTGGCCGTCGTCCCCGAGGACGTCCGCCGCAGCCCCAAGGACTTCGTCCCCTGGCTGGAGGAGCACGGCGTCACCGATCTGTTCGCACCGAACGTCGTCATCGAACTGGTCTGCCAAGCCGCGCTGGAGCAGGGCCGCACGCTGCCCGCCCTCGCGGACATCGCCCAGGCGGGCGAGGCGCTGGTGCTGAGCGAGGCCGTCCGCGCGTTCTGCCGGATGCGGCCCGGACGGCGTCTGCACAACCATTACGGCCCCACCGAGACGCACGCCGTGACCTCCTACGTCCTGCCGGCCGACGTGGCCGCCTGGCCACCGACGGCGCCCGTGGGACTGCCGGTGTGGAACACCTCGGTGTACGTACTGGACGAGGCGCTCCGGCTGGTGCCGCCCGGCGCGGCGGGGGAGCTGTACGCCTCGGGGGTCTGCCTGGCGCGCGGCTATTTCGAGCGCCCCGCTCTGACCGCCGACCGCTTCCTGCCCGACCCGTACGGGGCGCCCGGCGCGCGGATGTACCGGACGGGGGATCTGGTGCGCCGCCGGCGGGACGGTGCGATCGAGTACCTCGGCCGCACCGACCACCAGATCAAGATTCGCGGGATGCGCGTCGAACTCGGCGAGATCGAGGCCGCGTTGCGCGCGGTCCCCGGGGTGCGGGACACCGTACTCGTCACCGCCGGAGCCGCGGCCCACCGCCGCATCGACGCCTACCTGGTACCCGCGCCGGACGTGGACGCCACGTCCCTCGTCACCGCGACCCGCGCCCAGCTGCGCCGGACGCTGCCACCCGCGATGGTTCCGGCCTCCTTCACCGTCGTGCCCCGCTTCCCGCTCAACTCCAACGGCAAGGTGGACCGACGGGCGCTGCCCGCGCCCGTGTTCACCGGGCCCGAGGCGGCGGACCGGCCCCGCACCGCCGACGAGGAGCGCCTCGCGGCGATCTTCGCGAACGTGCTCGCGGTGGACGCCGTCGGTATCCACGACAGCTTCTACGACATGGGCGGCCACTCCCTGCTCGCGGCCGAACTGACCGTCCGCGTGCGCAAGGAGTTCCACGCCGAGCTGAGCCTCGGCGATGTGCTCGGCAATCCCTCGGTCGCCGAACTGGCCGCACTGCTCACCCGGGTGGAGCCCGCCCGGCCGCCGGTCGTCCCGCGCACCGGCGAGGGCCCCGCGCCCGCCTCCTTCGCCCAGCAGAGCCTGTGGGTCCTCGACCAGTTGGAGGGCCCAGGACCCCGGTACAACGAGCCTCTCGCGCTGCGTCTGACGGGCCGGCTCGACGGACCCGCCCTGCGCGCGGCCCTTGCTGACGTCGTCGTCCGGCATCACGTCCTGCGCACCGTCCTGACCATGGAGGACGGACAGATCAGGCAACAGGTCCTCGACACCGCGGACGCCGTGCCGGTGCTGGAGGAGACCACCGTGGGGCCGGACGGACTGGCCGCCGACCTGCGGGCCGCCGCGCGCGTGCCCTTCGACCTGGCCGCCGACCTGCCGTTGCGGGCCACCTTGTTCCGGCTCGGGGACGAGGAGCACGTACTCCTCGTCGTCCTCCACCACATCGCCTGCGACGGCGCCTCACTCCATCCCTTCCTGCGCGACCTCGCCGCCGCGTACGACGCGCGCACCGCGGGCCGCGCTCCCGGCTGGGACCCGCTGCCCGTGCAGTACGCCGACTACGCCGTCTGGCAGCGTGAGCTGTTCGACGGGGCGGCCGGCGCGGCCCCTGACCTGCTGCGCGGCCAGTACCGCTACTGGGAGCGGCAGTTGGCCGCACTGCCCGCCGCGGTCCCCCTGCCGCTGGACCGCGAGCGGCCCCCGGTCCGTTCGGGCGCCGGCGCGAGTGTCCCGTTCCGCCTCGGCCCGGCCGCGCACCGCGCCGTCCGCGATCTCGCGCGCGGCCGGCGCACCACGACGTTCACCGTGGTGCACACGGCCCTGACCGCACTGCTGGCGAAACGGGGGGCGGGGGACGACATTCCCGTGGCGGCCGTGGTGTCCGACCGCGGCGACCCGGCACTGGACGCTCTCGTGGGCTTCTTCGTGCGGACCCTCGTACTGCGTGTCGACGCCTCGGGCGAGCCGGACTTCGGGACGCTTCTGGAGCGCACCCGCGATACGGACGTGGCGGCCTTCGCGCACCAGGACGTTCCCTTCGAGCAGGTGGTGGAACTGGTCAACCCGGCCCGTGCGCTCAACTGCCATCCGCTGGCGCAGGTGATGCTCGCCTTCCAGGTGGAGGAGGCCGAACCGCCCCGCATGGCCTGCCTCACCGGCCGCCATCAGCCGGTGGATCTGGGGGTGGCCAAGTTCGACCTCTGCTTCAAGGTCGTCGAGCGGTTCACGCCCGAGGGCGCGGCCGCCGGTGTGGAGGGGACGGTGGAGTACGCCACGGACGTCTTCGACGCGGACACGGCCCGCACCCTGGCGGCGGATCTCGTGACCTTCCTGGAGGAGGCGCCCGGCCGCGCCGTATGACCCGGACGCGGAACCGGCCGAGGGCCACGGCGAATCGCCGTGGCCCTCGGCCGTCGGGTGCGGTGGGCGGTCAGTGTGCGGTGAGCGCCAGTTCCTCGGACACCGTCGCGAGCACCTCGGGCGCGGCGGTCACCGGGAAGAAGTGGCCGCCGTCCACCATGCGTACGCCGAACGGTCCGCCGGCCCACGACGCCCAGGCTTCGCAGTGGCCCGCGGGCGTCGCCTCGTCCTGCCGCCCGCCGAACGCGATCATCGGCACCTTCACCAAGTCCGGTGCGCACAGGTCCCTGCGGCACGACTCGAACACCCGCAGGTCCGCGCGCAGGGTGGGCAGGAAGGTGCGCAGGAAATCGGGATCGGCCAGCAGTTCGCCGGGAGTGCCCTGCCATGTGTTCAGATGGGCCAGCAACTCCTCGTCGGTGGCCGCCGGAGCCGGCCGGCCCAGCAGGTGCGGCGGCAGCGCTCCGGCCACGAACAGCGCCCGCTGGGCGTCGGTGGAGCCGGCCAGGCGCTGGGTGACCTCCCGGGCGATCAGGGCCCCGGTGCTGTGACCGAACAGACCGAAGGGGCGGTCGGCGTGCCCGAGTATCTGCTCCGCGATCCGGTCGGCGAGCGAGGCGACGTCCGTGAACGCCGTCTCGGCGAACCGTTCTTCACGGCCGGGCAGGTGTACCGCCTCGATCCGCAGCCCGGCCGGCGCCGCGGCCGCCCAGGACCGGTACGTGCCGGGGCCGGCACCCGCGGCGGGCAGGAGATAGAGCAGGAGGTCGCCGTCGCCCTCGGTGAGGCGTTTGAACCAGCGGCCCCGGGACTGCGCGCCGATCCTGGCGGCGATGGGCTGGGCCTGGGTACGCAGCAGCATGACGAACCGGTCGTCCAGCGCGGGGGAGTTCCCCGCGAACTGGAGCCGGCCCGTGGAGTCCACCCAGAGCCGCACCTGGCGACGCCGGGCTTCGCCGATCAGCTGGTCGGCGAGGAATGACATGGCGGTCCTCCTTCTCGTTCGGTAGACGTCGCCGGAGCGCGGCCCTTCACTCGGCCTGGTCCGGCAGGGAACGCATCCCCGGAACCGGGGCGAACACGAGCGGCAGGCAGCTCAGCACGCCGCCGATGATGGCCAGCCAGAGCGCGGGCCGCAGCCCCAGCCAGGTGCCGAGACCACCGGCGATCAGCGCGCCGGCGGTCCGCACCCCGTTGATGAGCCCCAGATAGGCGCCCTGCACCCGGGACCTGAAGCGGTCGGGCGTCAGGGCCTGCTGGATCGAGGAGCCGGTGATGTCGCAGAGCATCAGCCCCATGCCGGAGAAGAACTCGGCCAGGACCACCAGACCGAAGGCCACCCACTTGTCCGGCGTCGCGAAGGGCACGAGGGCCAGCGCCCCGGGAAAGACCACCGAGCCGAGCAGGAACGTCGGCCCGACACCGAGGCGCCGGGAGAACCAGCCGGTGACGAAGGACCCGAGCAGCGCGCCGACGGCACCGAGGCCGAGGGCCACACCGATCATCCCGGGCGTCAGCCGCAGCTCGCGCGCGATGAAGAGCAGGAAGAGCGTGAAGTAGACCGTGTAGAAGAGGTTGAGCAGACCGCTGCCGATGAACTTGGCCCGCAGGACCGGCGTCCGCAGGACGAACCGCAGTCCGTCCCTGATGTGCGAGGACGACGTCTGCTTCTCGGGGACCGACTCCTGCGGGGAGATGGATCGCAGCAGGGACGCCGATCCCAGGAACGACAGCACATCGGTGACCAGTGCCAAGGGCGCCGACAGGATCTGCACCAGCAGGCCGCCGATGCTCGGGCCCATCACCCACGAGAAGGAGAAGCTGCCCCGGGTCAGCGAGGTGCCCTGGATGTAGTCCGCACGGTCCACCAGGGAGGCGAACAGGGTGTTGCTGGCGACGTTGAACAGCATGGCGAGCGTGCCGGTCACCAGGGCCACCAGCCACAGCTGAGGCAGCGTCAGCACGTCCAGCGCGTAGGCGATCGGGACGGTGACGAGCGCGGCCGCCCGGCCGAGATCGCACAGGATCATCATCCGCCGTAGCCGGCCCTTGCGGTCGACGAAGCCGCCCACATGCAGCGCGAAGAGCAGGTTCGGCAAGGTCGCCAGAGCGCCGAGGAACCCCATCTCGGCGGCGGAGGCGTTCAGGGCGAGCACCGCGGTCAGCGGGAGCGCGATGGTGGAGACCTGGTCCCCGAGGTAGGAGACGGTCTGCGCGGTCCAGAACCTGCGGAACGTGACCTGGTGCAGCAGGGGGGGCACGCGGTCTAACAGTTGAGTGGCCATCGATAACCATTTCGGTCGCGGAACGGCGGCCGCCGTGTTCTCGGTCCGGCCGCGTCAGGGTTCCCGCACAATCTACTGGAAGGGAACTGCGCAGGTGCCGGGGCGTTCGACTGAACAGATTGCTCCATCGAACACCGGATATTCTCGTGCCGGAGGCAGATGGACATCGACGAGGAATTCGAGGCGCCGTGACCCAGGAAATGCCCGCACTGACAGACCCGCTTCTTTATTCCGCAGGCGACCCGCACGAGGTCTGGCGGAGACTGCGCGAGGACAGCCCGGTCTCCTGGCACGAGTACGGCGAGCACGGCGGCTACTGGGCCGTCACGACACACGCGGCCGGACTCGAAGTGCTCACCGAATGGGAGAGGTTCACCTCCACCAAGGGAATCTTCCTGCGTCCCAACTTCAAGGACCCCTACCCGGGCGCCGGCACGATGATGGCGCTGAGCGACCCGCCGCGCCACGACCTGCTGCGCAAGGCGATCATGGGCCTTTTCACCGCGCGGGCCGTCTCGAAAATGGAGGAGCGCACCCGCGATGTCGTGAAGTCCGCGCTGCGCGGTGTGGTCGAGGCCGGTCGCTGTGATTTCGTCAAAGACATAGCGGCGCGCATACCGCTGGCCGTTTCGGCGGAACTGCTCAGTATTTCCATGGATGATGTCGAAATGCTGGCGAAAGTCACCACCGAGGCCGCCGAGAATTCCACCGACATCGAGGGTGTGGAAGCGCAGCAGGCGCATGTGGAGATCCTTCGCCACTACTCCGAGATCATCACGGAGAAGCGCCGGAACCCGGGCCAGGACCTGGTCTCCGCGCTCACCAGGGCGCAGGCCGAGGGACTGGACATCAGCGACGACGAGGTCATCCTGACCTGTGACAACGTCATCGTCGCGGCGAACGAGACGACCAGGCAGGCGGTCGGCGCCGGCATGCTGGCCCTGTTGGAGAGCCCGGAGCAGTGGCAGGCGCTGCGGGCCGGCGAACTGCGCCTGAAGACCGCCGCCGAGGAGTTCCTGCGGTGGACCGCGCCCGTGACGCACATCCTGCGCACCGCGCAGCACGACACGGTGCTGGAGGGCGTACAGATCCGCGCGGGCGACGCGGTCACCGTCTGGCTGCCGTCCCTCAACCGTGACGAGAAGGTCTTCGACCGGCCCGAGCAGTTCCTGCTGGACCGCACCCCCAACCACCACGTCTCCTTCGGCGGCGGGGGGCACTTCTGCATCGGCGCCAACCTGGCGCGCCTGACCATCCGCGTCATGCTCGACGAACTGGCCCGGCTGCCCGCGGAGATCGAGGTGAGCGGCGAGCCGCGGCGGATCGCCTCGTACATCCTCGGAGGTCTCACCTCGCTGCCGCTCGAGTTCCGTCCACGCTGACGACCGACCACCAAGGGGAGACACGGCCAAGATGAGCGCAGCTCGTGCACTGCTGGACCGGCTGACCGCGGACGGCATACAACTCTGGGTCCAGGACGGACGCTTGCGCTTCCGGCCCTCCGGCGCCCTGACGAACGATCAGGTGGACGAACTCCGCGGCCACAAGGAGGAGATACTCCATCTGCTGGCGCAGCCGCCCGCTCCGCCGGGCGGGCCCTTCGACGGCCCGCGACCCGGGACCCTGCCCCTGTCCTACGGCCAGGAGAGCCTCTGGTTCCTCGACGGCCTCGGCCTGCGGGCGAGCTACAACGTCGGCACCACCCTGCGCATCCAGGGCGACCTGGACGTGCCCGCCCTGGCCCGCTCGCTCGACGAGATCGTGCGCCGGCACGAGGTGCTCCGCACCCGCTTCCGCGAGTGCGACGGAGTGGTCGCGCAGGTCGTGGTCCCCGGCGAAGGGATGCCGCTGACCCGGACCGACCTGAGCACGGTCCCGGCCGGGGAGCGGGAGGAACGGGCCCGCGAACACCTCGATGGGCACTACGGCACGCACTTCGACCTGGCCGAGGACCGCCTCGTCGCCGCGTTGCTGGTCAAGCTGGACGAGACCTCGTACATCCTCGCCGTCAACATGCACCACATCGTCGTGGACGGCCCCGCCACCGGCATGATCTTCGACGAACTCGCGCGGATCTACCCGGCGTTCCGGGCGGGCCTGCCCTCCCCGCTGCCCGATCCCGCCGTCCACTTCGGCGACTACGCGGTGTGGCAGCGCGGGCCCGCGGCCGCCGAGGAGCACGAGCGGCAACTGCGGTACTGGTGCGAGCGGTTGGCCGCCGCCCCCGACGGACTCGACATGCCGCTGGACCGCCCCCGCGGCGAGAGCGCCGACTTCGCGGGCAGCAATGTGTCCTTCACCCTGCCGCCCCGGGTCCTCGACAGCCTGCGCGAGGTCGCCGCCCGCTGCTCGGCGACGCCGTACATGATCCTGCTGGCCGCCTTCCAGGTCCTGATGGGCCGCTGGTCCCGGCAGGACGACGTGTGCGTCGGCACCCCCGTCGACGGCCGCGCCCATCCCGAGACGGCCGGCATGGTCGGCTACTTCGCCAACACCGTGGTGATCCGCTCCGACCTCTGCGGCAACCCGCGGTTCACCCGGTTCCTGGACCAGGTGCGCACCAGCATGATCGGCGCGTACGACAACCGGCAGCTGCCGTTCGACCATCTGGTGGCCGCGCTGAAGCCGGACCGGAGCCCGGCCCGGCAGCCGCTGTTCGACGTGATGTTCTCCTACACCGGCCGACAGGACTTCACCCTGGAGGGCGTCGGCGTCCGCGTCGTCGACGAGCCCAGCACCACCGCCAAGTTCGACCTCTCCCTCGCCGTGTCGGAGACCGAGGACGGCCTGTACGGCAGCTTCGAGTACGCCACCGCGCTGTTCGACGCGGAGACCGTCGAGCAGCTGTCCCGGCTGTTCGTCCGGCTGCTGGAGGGCATCGCCGCCGACCCCTCCGCGCGTGTCCACGACCTTCCGCTGCTCTCCCCGTCCGAGTACCCGCAGCTGGTGACCGGTGCGGTCACCGGCGTCGTGCGCGGCGGCTCACCGGCCGACTGGTTCGAGGAGCGAGCCGCCCGCGCGCACACCGCGGTGGCCGTGCTGGACGGCGCTGTGACCCGCACGTACGCGGAGCTCAACGGCCGCGCCAACCGGGTCGCCCGCGCGTTGGTACGGCACGGGCTCGGACCGGAACAGGTCGGCGCCGTACTGCTGCCCCGTTCGGACCTGGCGGTCACCGCCTTCCTGGCCGTGCTCAAGGCCGGCGGCGTCTACCTGCCCGTCGACCCCGCCCTGCCGGCGGAACGGGTCCGCCTTCTCCTGGCCGACGCACGGCCCGCGGTCGTGGTCACCGACGCGGCGGGAGCCCGGCTGCTGGCGGACCAGGGCCAGGACCTGCCCGTGCTCGTCGTCGACGCGCAACTGTCGGCCTGCGCCGAGGAGAGCGGGCGGAACCTGTCCGCTCCGCAGCGGCCCGGCATCCAGGGCACCGAGGCGGGCGCGGCCTACCTGCTGTACACCTCGGGCTCGACCGGCCGCCCCAAGGGCGTCGTGATGACCAACGGCGCACTCCTGAACATGATGGAGTGGCACTTCACCGCGCTGCCGACCGGCCCCGGACGGATCACCGCCCAGTTCGCCGCCCTCGGCTTCGACGTCTGCGTCCAGGAGATGCTCTTCACGCTGCTGTCGGGCGCCACGCTCGCGATCGTCCCGGAGGACCCGCGGCGCAGCCCCGGGGAGCTGGTGGGCTGGCTCGACCGGAACCGGGCCACCGACCTCTTCGCACCGAACGTCGTCATCGAACTGACCGCCCGCGCAGCCCTCGCCGCCGACCGGCCGCTGCCCCACCTCAAGCACCTGGTGCAGGCCGGCGAAGCGCTCACCCTCAGCGAGGCCGTACGGCAGTTCACGGCCGCCGTCCCCGGCCGGCGGATCCACAACCACTACGGCTCCACCGAGATCCAGGTCGTCACGTCCTACGACATGGCGCCGGGCATCGACGGCTGGCCCGGTGTGGCGCCGCTCGGCGCCCCCGTGCGCAACACCGCCGGATACGTCCTCGACGAGGGCCTGAACCTCGTACCGCCCGGCGCGACAGGGGAGTTGTACATCTCCGGGGTCTGCCTGGCGCGCGGCTACTTCGACCGCCCCGCTCTGACCGCCGACCGCTTCCTGCCCGATCCGTACGGAGCACCCGGCACCCGGATGTACCGGACGGGAGATCTGGTGCGCCGCCGGCGGGACGGCGAACTCGAATGCCTCGGCCGCACCGACCACCTGGTCAAGATCCGGGGCGTGCGGGTCGAACTCGGCGAGACCGAGTCGACGCTGCGGCTGCACCCCGGCGTCGGCGACGCCGTCGTCCTCGCGCACGCCGACATCGTGGGCTCCCAGCAGCTCACCGCGTACGTGGTGCCCGCGGGCCCCGGCCCCGCGCCGACCAGCGAGGAACTGCGGACGTGGCTGCTGGACCGGCTGCCCACGAACGCGGTGCCCTCCCGGTACGCCTTCCTCGACGCCCTGCCGGTGAACGCGCACGGCAAGATCGACCGCCGGGCCCTGCCCGCACCGGACGACACCGCGGTCAGCTCCGGCACCCCGTACGTGGCCCCGCGCACCGGCAACGAGCGGCTGATCGCCGCGATCTGGCAGGAGGTCCTGGGGAGCGGCCAGGTCGGTGCCGACGACGACTTCTTCGCCCGGGGCGGCCACTCGCTGCTCGTCTCCCAGGTGCTGGCCCGGATACGCAGGAGCACGGGCACCGACATCACGGTACGGGAGTTCTACGGCCGGCCGACCGTCGCCCGGCTCGCCGAGCTCGTCACCGAGACCGACGCCGTCCCCGACGTCGTCGTCCCGCGTCCGGCGGACGAGCCGGCCGAGGCCTCCTACGCCCAGCAGCGCATGGTCTTCCTCCATCTGCTCCAGCCCGAGGGCGGCCTCTACAACGTGGAGATCCCCTTCGCTCTGCGCGGCCCCCTCGACCGCGGGGCCCTCGGCGCCGCGCTCGACGAGATCGTCCGGCGGCACGAGGTGCTGCGCACGACCTTCGACCTGGCAGGCGAGAACGTCGTCCCCGTCGTCTCCGAGAAGGCCGTCTTCCCCCTGGAGTTCCGCGACATCAGCGACGCCGCGGACCCCGAGGCCGAGGTGCGCGTGCTGCTGCGCGAGCAGGGCGAGAGAGGCTTCGACATCCAGTCGGGACCTGTCGTACGGGCCCTGGTCGTCCGCACGGCTCCCGACGAGCACCTCCTGGTCCTGACGGCCCATCACATCGTGTTCGACGGCTACTCGGTGGGCGTCCTCGTCGACGAACTCTCCGCCCTGTACGAGGCGTACCTGCGCGGCGAGCCCTCGCCGCTGGCCGAACCGGTCCTCCAGTACGCCGACTACGCGGCGTGGCAGCGCCGCCGGCTCCAGGGCACCACGCTGCGCGACCACCTCTCCTACTGGAAGGAGTACCTGGAGGCCACCCCGCACGCCATCGAGCTGCCGGCCGACCGGCCCCGGCCCGCCGTGCCCGACTTCGCGGGCGACGCCGTGGAGTTCCAGGTGGACGCCGCTCTGACCGCGCGCCTACGGGCCCTCTCCGGCCGTAGCAGGTCCACCCTGTTCATGACCACCATGGCCGTCTACAGCGCCTTGCTGCACCGGCTGAGCGGCCAGGACGACCTGTGCGTCGGCTACTTCTCGGGAAGCCGCCCCACCGTCGAGACGGAGCCCCTGATCGGGCTCTTCGTGAACACGGTCCCGGTCCGCTCCCGGGTCACCACCGGCCAGTCCTTCGCCTCCCATCTGACCCGGATCCGTGACTCCGTGCTGCTCGGCGACGCCCACCGCGAGCTGCCGTTCGAGCTGCTCGTCGACGAGGTGAACGCCGACCGGGACGTCTCGCGGCACCCCGTCTTCCAAGTGGCCTTCAGCTACTACGCGGCCGCCCCCCAGGACAGCCGCGACACCGGCTCCGGGCTGCGGATCGCCCCGTCCACCACCTCGCCGGGCACCTGGGGGGCCAAGTTCGACCTGACCCTGTACCTGCGCGAGTCCGAGGACGGACGGCTCCTGGGCGATCTGGAGTTCTCCACCGCCCTGTTCGACCGGACCACGGTCGAGCGGTTCGCCGACTTCTACGTTCGGCTGCTCGGGGCCGTCGCCGACGCTCCCGAGAGCGCGCTGGAGACCCTGCCGATGCTCGGTGACGACGAGCTCGGGCGCATGCTGCACGAGTGGAACCCGGCCGCCGCCGAACTCGGCGCGGACACGCTCCCCCAATTGTTCGAGCGGCGCGCGGCCCTCGACCCGGCCGCCCCCGCCGTCCACTTCGAGGACGTCACGCTCTCGTACGGCGAACTGAACCGCGCCAGCAACCGGCTGGCCCGTCAGCTGGCCGCCGCGGGCATCGGCCCGGGGCACTTCGTGGCCATCGCGCTGCCCCGCACCGAGCGGATCCTGGTCGCGGTCCTCGCCGTGCTGAAGACGGGCGCCGCGTACCTGCCCGTGGACCCGGGGCACCCGGCCGAGCGGATCGCCCTGATGCTGGACGACGCCAAGCCCGCTGCCCTGCTCACCGCCGGGTCGGTCCGCGACCGCGTCCCCGCCGCCGGCACCGCCGTG
>NZ_MUNF01000350.1 GCF_002154555.1 Streptomyces murinus | reverse complement strand
CTACGAGGCCGCCAAGCCGGCGCCGGTCGCCGCCGCGAAGACCGAGGCCAAGGCTTCCTGACCCCAGGTCAGCCGCTGTTCGACGCACGACCCGAAGGACCTTCCGCCATCCGTGGTGCGGGAGGTCCTTCGGCGTTCCCGGCCGCTCCTCCGCCCCTCCCGGCCCACCCAGGTGGCTACTGCAACTATTTTGCCCAGTCGTAACTCCTTCGCGGGACTGTGCGGACGGCCCCGCGGTGTTTACGTGGTATCCGGCATCCGGGATCTCGTCTTGGAGGTGTGCGTCATGGCAGACGCCGCGTCGCGGCTGAGCAGTCTTGCCGAGCAGGTACTGGGGGTTCCGCTCCCGGTACGGCTGCGGGCCTGGGACGGATCACAGGCCGGACCCCCGGGCGCCCCCACGCTCATCGTGCGCAACCGGCGCGCGCTGCGCCGCATTCTGTTCAAACCGGGGGAGTTGGGCCTGGCCCGCGCCTGGGTCTCCGGCGACCTGGCCATCGAGGGCGACCTGTACACGGCGCTGGACGCCATGTCGGGACTGATCTGGGAGCGCGACGGCGACGACCGTACGCTCCTCCAGGCGCTGCGCGACCCGGCCGTCCGGGCCGCGGGCCGCGAGCTGCTGAAGCTCGCCGGGCCGCCGCTGCCGCCCGCACCGCCGCAGGAGGAGGTCCGCAGGCCCCGCCATCTGCACACCCGGCACAGCGACAGACGGGCCATCAGCCACCACTACGACGTCGGCAACGACTTCTACGAGCTCGTCCTCGGCCCCTCCATGGTGTACTCCTGCGCCTACTGGGAGACCTTCGACGAGGACGCCACCCTGGAGGCCGCCCAGCGCGACAAGCTCGAACTGGTCTGCCGCAAGCTCGGTCTCCAGGAGGGCCAGCGGCTGCTGGACGTCGGCTGCGGCTGGGGCTCCATGGCCCTGCACGCGGCCCGTGAGCACGGCGTGAGCGTCGTCGGCGTCACCCTCTCCCAGGAACAGGCCGGCTACGCCCGCAAGCGCATCGCGGACGAGGGCCTGACCGACAAGGTGGAGATCAGGGTCCAGGACTACCGGGACGTCTCCGACGGCCCCTTCGACGCCATCTCCTCCATCGGCATGGCCGAGCATGTGGGCGCCGAACGCTACCTGGAGTACGCGCGTCAGCTGTACGGCCTGCTGAAGCCCGGCGGACGGCTGCTGAACCACCAGATCGCCCGCCGCCCGCAGACCGACGAAACGGCCTACAGCGTCGACGAGTTCATCGACGCCTATGTCTTCCCGGACGGCGAACTCGCCCCCATCGGCACCACCGTCACCCAGCTGGAGCGCGCCGGGTTCGAGGTGCGCGACGTGGAGGCGCTGCGCGAGCACTACGCCCGCACCCTGCGCGAGTGGGTGACCAACCTGGAGGCCGACTGGGAGCGCGCGGTCCGGCTGACCAGCCCCGGCCGGGCGCGTGTGTGGCAGCTGTACATGGCCGCCTCCGCGCTCGCCTTCGAGCACAACCGCATCGGGATCAACCAGGTCCTCGCGGTCCGCACCCCGCCCTCGGGCGCCTCCGTGCTGCCGCCGCGCACCCGCACCTGGCAGGTTTGATCCCCGCGGTACGACGAAGGGGCCCCGCTCCGGTGACGGAACGGGGCCCCTTGCCGATGCCGGGCGCTACTCGGCCTTGATGGCCGTCAGCATGTTCAGCCTGGCCGCGCGGCGGGCCGGCCACAGGGCGGCCAGGATGCCGACCACGCCCGCCAGCGCCAGGAAGAGCACCAGCCGGCCCCAGGGCAGGACCAGTTCGTAGGTGGGCATCTTGGTGCCGAGCAGCTCACCGGCCGCCCAGCCGAAGAACACGCCGAGACCGATGCCGAGCACACCGCCGAAGAGCGAGATCACCAGGGACTCCAGGCGGACCATCCGCTTGACCGACCGGCGGTCCAGGCCGATCGCGCGGAGCATGCCGATCTCCTGGGAGCGCTCGAACACCGACATCGCCAGGGTGTTGATGACACCGAGGACCGCGACGATCACCGCCATGCCGAGCAGGCCGTAGACCATGTTCAGCATCATGGTGAACATCTGCGCGATGTCGTTGGAGATGTCCTTCTTGTCCTGGATCTTGATCGCCGGGTTGGCGCCCAGGGCGCTCGTCAGCCGGTCCTTGGTCGCGGTCGAGGCGCCGTTCGCCGTCTTGACCATGACCTGCATGTCGGTGGGCTTGCTCAGATGCGGGGTGAGCACCTTGTTGTCGAGCATGATGCCGCGGATCATGTCGTTGCCGTCGTAGATCCCGGCGACCGTCAGGGTCTGCGCCTTGCCGTCCTCGAAGTGGGCGGTGAAGTGCGAGCCGGTCTTCCAGCCGTACTCCTCGGCCCGGACCTTGTCCACGACGACGCGGTCGCCGCCGATCGTGAAGCTGCCCCGGTCGACCTTCAGGTCCGTCAGCTCGGCGATGGACGCGCCGTCGACACCGGTCACGTACTCGGTGGTGCCGTCGATGCGGGTCTCGGCGTTGCGCAGCGGGCTGCTGGCGCTCACGCCGTCGGTGGCCGCGATCTTCTTCGCCACGTCCGGGGAGAGCGGCGAGCCGTTCGCCATGGAGACCACGTAGTCGGCGCGGATCGCGGAGGCGGCCATCTTGTCGATGGACGACTGGAGGCTGCCCGCCATCACCGTCATACCGGTGATCAGGGTCAGTCCGATCATCAGCGCGGAGGCGGTGGCGGCTGTACGGCGCGGGTTGCGCACCGAGTTCTGGCGGGCCAGCTTGCCCGAGACACCGAACGCGCGCAGCAGCGGGGCGAGAGCCGCCATCAGCGGGCGGGACAGCAGCGGGGTCAGCACGAACACGCCGATGATCAGCAGGACGGCGCCCAGGCCCATCGGGGCCTCGCCGGAGGAGGCGTCCATCGAGGTGGCGGCGACGATCACCGCGGCACCGGCCGCCGTGAACAGCGCGCCGATCGTGTTGCGCAGCACCAGCGACTTGGTGGTCGCCGTGGCGTGCACGCTGTTCATCGCCGCCACCGGCGGGATCTTGGCGGCCCGGCGGCCGGGCAGCCAGGCGGCGAGCATGGTGATGAGGACGCCGACCGCGAGGGCGGCCACCACGGTCCCCGGGCTGATCACGAGCGGCCCGTCGGGCATGCTCGCGCCGAAGGATCCCACCAGGGCGCGCAGGCCCGCGCCGATGCCGATACCGGCGACCAGACCGGCCACACCGGCGACCGCGCCGACCACGAACGCCTCGATCAGCACCGAGCGGGTGACCTGGCGGCGGGAGGCGCCGACCGCGCGCATCAGGGCCAGTTCCTTGGTGCGCTGGGCGACCAGCATGGTGAAGGTGTTGGCGATGATGAACGTGCCGACGAACAGGGCGATCCCGGCGAACACCAGCAGGCCCTGCTTCAGGCCGCTCATCGACGCGGCGATCGTCTTCGCCTGGTCGTCGGCGAGCTGCCGGCCGGTGGTGGTCTTCACCTGGTGCGCGGGCAGCGCCGCGTCGAGCGCGTCCTTGAGCGCGGCCTGGCCGGTGCCCGGCTTCGCCTTGACGTCGATCTCGTCGTAGGTGCCGTGCTTGCCGAACAGCTTCTGCGCGGTCGGCGTGTCGAACAGGGCGAGGCTGCCGCCCGCGGTCACGTTGCCGTCGTCGGTGGTGAAGATGCCCGCGACGGTCGGGGTGAGCACGGGGCCGTCGACCGAGAGCCGCACGGTGTCGCCGACCTTGTAGCCGGCCCGCTGGGCGGTCTTGGCGTCGAGCAGCACCTCGTTCGCACCGTGCGGTGCGTGGCCGCTGGTCAGCGGGTACCGGGCGTCCTTGGTGCCCCAGTAATTGCCGCCCGCGGACTGCCAGTTGCCGCCGGCGAGCTTGCCGTGCCTGTCCGCGACGGCGGTGAAGCCGCCGACCACCCCGGTGGCGGAGGCGGCGCCGGGCACCTTGGCGGCCTTGTCGAGCGTGGCCTGGGTGAGGTCCGCCAGCTTGCCGACCTTGTCGCCCTCGGAGTCCTGGTACTTCGGTACGACGGCGACGTCGACGTGATCGAAGCCCTTGGCGGAGCTGTTCTGGTAGGCGTCGGAGATGGTGTTGGTGAAGACGAGCGTCCCGGAGACGAAGGCCACGCCGAGCATGACGGCGAGCACCGTCATCAGCAGCCGGGCCTTGTGCGCGAGGACGTTGCGCAGGGCGGTGCGGAACATCAGCTGGTCCGGCCCTTCGCGTCGAACTGCTTCATGGTGTCGAGGACCGAGTCGGCGGTCGGGCCGTACAGCTCGTCCACGATCCGGCCGTCGGCCAGGAAGATCACGCGGTCCGCGTAGGCGGCGGCCACCGGGTCGTGGGTCACCATGACCACCGTCTGGCCCAGCTCGCGCACGGAGTTGCGCAGGAAGCCGAGGACCTCGGCGCCGGATCGCGAGTCGAGGTTTCCGGTCGGCTCGTCACCGAAGATGATCTCCGGCTTGGAGGCCAGGGCGCGGGCGACGGCCACGCGCTGCTGCTGGCCGCCGGACAGCTGGGACGGCCGGTGGCTCAGCCGTCCGGACAGGCCCACCATCGAGATGACCTGGTCCAGCCAGGCCTTGTCGGGCTTGCGCCCGGCTATGTCCATCGGGAGGGTGATGTTCTCCAGCGCGGTCAGGGTCGGCAGCAGGTTGAAGGCCTGGAAGATGAAGCCGATCTTGTCCCGGCGCAACTTGGTGAGCTGCTTGTCCTTCAGCGAGCCCAGCTCGGTGTCGCCGATGCGCACGGAGCCGGAGGAGAAGGTGTCGAGGCCGGCCACGCAGTGCATCAGGGTGGACTTGCCGGAACCCGAGGGGCCCATGATCGCGGTGAACTCGGCCTGCCGGAAGTCGACGGAGACCCGGTCCAGGGCGACCACCCGGGTCTCACCCTGCCCGTAGATCTTCGACAGCTCCGTGGCGCGGGCGGCCACGGCGGTGGCCGTGCCTGCGGTGGGTGTGGTGGTCACGGGACGGTGCTCCTCGGGACGATAGGTCGTGGGGACTTCTCTATCGTCCCGGTGCCCGGGGCCCGGGAAGTCAGCCGCTGTTCCGGTTCCCGGGGGCGACTCGGGACGGACCGGGCGGGTGTCGTGTCATACCTGGGGAGGACCCCGGACCCTGAGGCCGGGGAGGGGACCCCGGCACCGATAACAGGGGGAGCGCCCTTCTTCAGACGGTGAAATTCCGTCATTTCACATACAGGTGCACATGCGTCACGTCACGCTACTGGCAAGTGCGGATGGCGAGTTCCGTGGTCTGATGCACCCTCAGACGTCAATAAAATAAGACAACATCGTTCCGACGTTCCGCTGTTCGGGGGATGCGTCCCGATAGGCTCGGACCCTCGCAGCGGAGCCCATGGCCTGCCCGGATGGTGGAATGCAGACACGGCGAGCTTAAACCTCGCTGCCCCTTCGCGGGCGTGCCGGTTCAAGTCCGGCTCCGGGCACTTCTGCTCCCACGGCACCTGACCTGCGAAATGGCGGGTTTGGTGCCGTATTGCGTCATACGTCCGGAAGCGGGACGAGCACCGCCCGGCTCACGGGGCTGACCGGATTCCATCTGACGGCGTACGACGACCGCGTCGCCGCACCGCGCACCCCGACGCGCACGGCTTCAACCGCCGCAAGCGTCTCTTTAGCGAACTGTTCGAGCATGTTCGGCAGGTAAAGGGCCGCCCGCGGACGAGTGCGCGGTGGCCCCTGTCGCAAGGGGGAGCGATGCCGAACCTGTCCAGCGCCGAACCGGCCACCTTCACCGACGTGCTGTGTGCCCGCGGTGCCGAGCGCCCGCAGGCCGAGGCGCATGTCGAGCTGCGGCACCGGGGGGCCGGGGTGCTCCCGGTGCGGCTGTCCTACGGCGAACTGGACCTGCGGGCCCGCCGTATCGCCTCGATGCTCCAGGAACGGCGGGCCGGCGGGACGCCGGTGCTGCTGCTGTACACCTCCACGGCGGAGTTCCTCAGCGCCTACGCCGGCTGCCTGTACGCGGGCGCGGTGGCCGTGCCTGCGCCGCTGCCGGACGGCGCCGGCGGGCACGGTCGGCGGGCGGGCCGGGTCCGGGCGATGCTGGACGACACCGGCGCGCGGCTGGTGCTCGCCGAGGCGTCGAACGCCCCCGAGGTCTCCCGCTGGCTGGCCGATACGCTGCGCGACGGCGTCGACTGCCTGGCCACCGACCGGCCCGAGCTGGGCGACGCGGACGCCTGGCGCCCGGTGCGCACCCGCCCGGACGACCTGGCCTTCCTCCAGTACACCTCGGGTTCGGTGCGTGAGCCGCGCGGCGTGATGGTGTCCCACCGCAACCTGATGGACAACCAGCGGCTCCTGCAGGACGTGCTGGGGACCACGGCGCGGGACCGCTTCGGCGGCTGGCTGCCGCACTACCACGACATGGGCTTCATCGCCCATCTGCTGCACCCCGTCTGGCTGGGCGGCATGTCCGTGTGCATGGCGCCCGAGGCGTTCGTCCGCCGGCCGATGCGCTGGCTGCGTGCCATCGACGAGTACGGCGTGACCGTCGGCGGCGGCCCCAACTTCTGCTACGACCTGTGCGTCGACCGCGTCTCCGCCGAGGAGGCCGCCACCCTCGACCTCTCCAGCTGGCGGCTGGTGCTCAACGGTGCGGAGCCGGTACGCCCGCACACCCTGCGCCGTTTCACCGAGCACTTCGCCGGCGCCGGGCTGCGCGCCACCGCGGCCTATCCCTGCTACGGACTGGCCGAGGCCACCCTGCTGGTCTCCGGCGGCACCCCCGGCGCGCCGTGGTCCACCCGTCCCGCGGACGCTCAGGCGCTGGAGCACGGGCGGCTGACCGGGCCGTCCGGCGCGGACACGGCACGCGAACTCGTCGACTGCGGGCCGGTCACCGGCTACGACGTGCGGATCGTCGAGCCCGAGCAGCGCCGGGAGCTGCCGGCCGGCCGGGTCGGGGAGATCTGGCTGCGCGGCGACAGCGTCGCCCAGGGGTACTGGAAGCGCCCCGAGGAGAGCGAGGAGACGTTCCGGGCGACCCTGGACGACGGCGAGACCGGCTTCCTGCGCACCGGCGACCTCGGTGTCCTGGCCGACGGCCGGCTGTACGTCACCGGCCGGCTCAAGGAGCTGATCATCCTCAACGGCCGCAATCTCTATCCGCAGGACGTCGAGTGGACCGTGCGGGAGGCGGCCGGCGCGCTGCGGCCCGGCGCCGCCGCCGCGTTCTGTGTCGACGCCGGCGGTCGCGAGCAGCTCGCGCTGGTCCTGGAGTCCCGCGCCGGCCTCGACGACGAGGAACGCACCGAGCGGCTGGTCCGGCTGGTCCAAGAGGCCGTCGGCGCCCGCTGCAACGCCCCCCTCGCCAACGTGCTGCTGGTCGGCCCCGGTGCGGTGCCCCGCACCACCAGCGGCAAGGTGCGCCGTGCCGAGACCCGGCGGCTGTTCCTCGCCGGTGAGCTGCCGGCCCTGCACCAGGTCCTGGACCCGGCGGTCCACCAGCTGGTGGGCGCCCGCCGGACCGCCCTCGGCGAGGATCTCCTGCTGCCCGCGCCGGCCGGTGGGGGCGGCCGGTGGTGAGCACGGCGCCCACGGTGGCCGACGGCGCGTCCCCGCCGGGCGTCGGCTCCGGTCCGCTCCGGGCCACGCCGGTGAGCGCCGAGCCGGGCCGGGTCCGTGCCGCACGCGTCGAGTCGGCGCTCGGGGATCCCGCCGACCCGGCCAACCCCTACGGGTACGCCGCGCTGCTCGCTGCCGACCGGCTGGCCGAACGGTTCCACGGGGGCGAGGAGTTGCTCGACTCCCTGGGCATGCCGGCCGAGTTCGTGCCGGTCGGACTCGGCGGCCGGCTGGACTCGTACGAGGACCTGGTGGCCGTGATGCGGCCGGTGTTCCGACGGGACGTCGGGCTCGCCATGGGCTACGGCATGATGAGCTGGATGGCCGCCTCCGACGTGTGGCTGGCCGGCACGGAGGAACAGCGGGCCTGGCTCGCCCGGCTGCTGCTCGACGGGCAGAAGGCAGCCATCGCCCAGCACGAGACCGCCCACAGCAACGACTATGTGCGCAGCGGCGTCACGGCCCGGCGCACCGCTGACGGCCTGCTGCTGAACGGCGTCAAGCCGTTGATCAACAACCTGGAACGGGCCCGCGCCCTGGTGCTGTTCTGCCGTACCGGCGAGACCACCGGCAGCCGCAGCCACTCGGCGCTGCTGCTGCGCCCGGACGCCTTGCCCGCCCCGGGCGCCGCGCTGCTGCCGCGCCGGGTCGCCGTCGGCCTGCGCGGCTGCCGGTTCGCCGGGATCGAGTTCGACGGCTGTCCCGTACCGGCGAGCGCCCTGCTCGGCCCGGAGGGCACCGGCGTCGCCACCGCGCTGCGCTCCTTCCAGCTCAGCCGCACGGTCATCGCCTCCTGCGCGGTCGCCGCCGTGGACACCGTGCTGCGCACCGCGGTGATGTTCGAGCAGTC
>NZ_MUNF01000035.1 GCF_002154555.1 Streptomyces murinus | reverse complement strand
CGGGGCGCACGTTCGACGCGCTGTCCGTCCCGGAGACCGCGGGGTTCCTGGCGCTGGCCCGCCTGGAGCGGATGTCGCTGACGCTCGGTCCTGTCGCGCTCTCTCCCGACCGGCGGATGCAGTTCTTCGTGCTGCCGGGCGGCTCGGCGAAGGTGCCCGAGCTGGTGCGGAATTCGGGGTGGGTGCCCGCCTCGCTCGATCTGGTGGCGCTGGGCGAGGGGGCGTATGTGGCGGCGCCGCCCACGCGGTTCGGGGGGCGGGGGGCGGTGCAGTGGGCGCGGCGGCCGACGCCGGCGAACCGGTGGCTGCCGGATGTGGAGGAGCTGATCTCGGCCCTCGCGTACGCGTGCGGCAGGGACCGGTAGCGGGGTGGCGCTGAACGGGCCGCCGTAGGCTTCAAAGCATGACCAACACCGCAGTGTGCATACGGGGGCTCTGGAAGCGGTTCGGGGAGCAGGTGGCCGTCGGGGGGATCGATCTGGAGCTGCCCGCGGGGAAGTTCATCGGGCTGGTGGGGCCGAACGGAGCCGGGAAGACGACCACGTTGTCCATGGTGACCGGGCTGCTGCGGCCGGACGAGGGCACCGTGGAGGTCGTCGGGCACGACGTCTGGCGGGACCCGGTGGCCGTGAAGGCGCGGATCGGGGTGCTGCCCGAGGGGCTGCGGCTGTTCGAGCGGCTGTCGGGCCGCGAACTCCTCGGCTACACCGGCCGGTTGCGCGGGCTGCCGGGCGCCGAGGTGGACAAGCGGGCCACCCAGCTGCTGGACGTGCTCGACCTGGCCGGCTCCCAGCACAAGCTGGTCGTGGACTACTCGACCGGCATGCGCAAGAAGATCGGTCTCGCCGCGGCCCTGCTGCACAACCCGGAAGTGCTGTTCCTGGACGAGCCGTTCGAGGGTGTGGACCCGGTGTCCGCGCAGACCATCCGGGGCGTCCTGGAGCGGTACACGGCCTCCGGTGCCACGGTCGTCTTCTCCTCCCATGTCATGGAGCTGGTCGAGTCGCTGTGCGACTGGGTCGCGGTGCTGGCGGCCGGCCGGATCCGCGCCGCCGGGCCGCTCGCCGAGGTGCGCGGCGCACACCCCACGCTCCAGGACGCGTTCCTGGAGCTGGTCGGGGCGAACGGCCGGCAGGCCGGGTCCGATCTGGACTGGCTGGGCGGCGGGGCGCCCCGATGACGAACCTCACCGGCACCGTCGTACGCCTGAAGCTGTCGCTGCTGCGGGGCGGGCTGCGGCAGTCGCGGGGGCGGCGGGACGCGTTCATCGTCTCCAGCGTCCTCGCGCTGCTGTTCGCGCTCGCCCAGCTGCCGGGCATGGTCCTGCTCAGCCGGCAGCCGCACGGCGAGGTGGTCTCCGTGACCGCCACGGCCGTACTGGCCCTGGGCTGGGCCTTCCTGCCGCTGTTCTTCCCGACCGGCGACGAGACGCTGGACCCGACCCGGCTGGTGATGCTGCCGCTGCGGCCGCTCCCGCTGATGCGCGCGCTGCTGGTGTCCTCCCTGGTCGGCGTCGGCCCGCTGGTCACCCTGCTGTTGCTGCTCGGCTGTGTGCTGGTACCGGCGCGGGGCGCGGCGGGCTGGGTCACCGCGATCGTCGCGCTGGTGCTCGCGCTGCTGGTGTGCGTGGCGCTCGCGCGGGCCGTGGCCGCCGCCAACGTACGGCTGCTCACCAGCCGCAGAGGCCGCGATCTGGCCGTGCTCAGCGGACTGGTGATCGCCATCGGCAGCCAGCTGGTCAACTTCGCGGCGCGGCGCCTGGGTTCGGGCGGCCTCGGCCAGCTGCGGCCGGTCGCGGACGTGCTGTCCTGGGTCCCGCCCGCGTCGGCGGTGGCGGCGGTGCGCTCGGCGAGCGAGGGGTCGTACGGCATCGCGCTCGCCCAACTGGCGCTCACGGCGGCGGCCTTGGTGGCACTGGTCGTCGGCTGGGCGCGGAGCATGACCAAGCTGATGACCACGCCGGACGGGTCCACGCTCCAGGCCGCCGACGGCGGGCGCGCGGAGAGCAGGCGCACGGGCGGGCTCACGCGGCTGCTGCCCGCCGGGCGCACCGGCGCGGTCATGGAGCGCACCCTGCGCTATGTGTGGCGGGATCCGAAGACCAAGGCCGCCTGGGTGACCTCGCTGGCGATCGGGCTGCTCATCCCGGTGTTCTACGCGCTCCAGCACACCGGTTCGGTCTACTTCGCGTGCTTCGCCGCCGGGATGCTGGGCCTCCAGATGTACAACCAGTTCGGGCAGGACACCTCCGCCTTCTGGATGGTGGCCCTGACCGTCTCCTCGCCCCGGGACGCGTATGAGGAGCTGCGCGGCCGGGCCCTCGCGCTGCTGCTGATCACGCTCCCCTACGCCGCGCTCGTCACCGTGCTGAACGTCGCCCTGCTGGACGCCTGGCCCATGCTGCCGCGGGTGCTGGGGATGTCCCTGGCGCTGCTCGGGGCGATGCTGGCGGCCGGGGCGTGGGCGTCGGCGCGGTTCCCGTACTCCATTCCGCAGGAGGGCCTCAAGAGCGTCGTCCCCGGGCAGGCGGGCCTCGCCTGGATCAGCATCTTCGGCGGGATGCTCACCGCCGCCGTCCTGTGCGCCCCCTACATCGCCCTGACCGTGTGGCTGGCCCAGGGCACGGACGGCGTCGGGCGCACCTGGCTGCTGCTGCCCGTCGGGGCGGTGTACGGCGCCGGGATCGCGCTGCTGGGGCTGCGTCTTGCGGCCCCGCGGGCGGCGGGGCGGCTGCCGGAGATCCTGGCGGCGGTCAGCAAGGGGTGAGCGCCGCCGGGGCTACGGCCGCTCCTCCCGCGCCCACGGCCCCAGCTTCTCCGGGTTGCGGACGACCCAGATCCGGGACACCCGGCCGCCGCTGATCTCGAACGAGGCGACGGTCAGCACCACCCCGGCGCGCCGGGCCACCAGCCCCGGGGTGCCGTTGACCGGACACTCCAGGAGTTCGAGACCGGGGGCCCGGTCGGCGATCGCGACCATGTACCGGGCGATGTGCGCGCCGCCCTCGACGGGGCGCAGCGCGGCTCCGGCCAGGCCACCGCCGTCGGCGGTCAGCACGGCGGCCGGGTCGAGGAGGCCGACGAGGGCCGTGACGTTCTTGGCCTCCCACGCCTCCTTGACGTGCCGTACCGCCTCGGCGAGTCCGGCCGTCGGCTCGGGGGGCCGGGCGGCGTCCACCCGGCGCCGGGCGGAGGCCGCCAGCTGCTTGCAGGCGCCGGGGGTGCGGCCGAGGACCTCGGCGATCCGGGCGAAGGGGTACCGGAAGACGTCGTGCAGGACGAACGCCACCCGCTCGGCGGGCGTCATCGACTCCAGGATGACAAGGAAGGCCATGGTCACCGACTCGTCCAGGACGATCTGGTCGGCGGGGTCGGTGCCGCCCGGCGGGCCGCTCCCCTCCCGGCCCGGCAGGGGGTCGGGCAGCCACGCCCCGACATACCGTTCGCGGCGGGCCCGCGCCGAGCCGAGCACGTCCAGGCAGACGCGGCCGGTCACCGTCGTCAGCCAGGCGCCCGGGTTCACGATCTCGGCGCGCCGGGCGCCCGGCAGCGCGTACCAGCGCGCGTACGCCTCCTGTACGGCGTCCTCGGCCTCGGCCAGTGAGCCGAGCAACCGGTAGGCCATGTTGAGCAGTTGGCGCCGCTCACCGGCCGTCCCGTCGGTGTCCGCCCCCGTCGCGCCCATCCCCCGACCGCCTCCTCGCCTTACCTTTCGCGGGCCCGCGTCGTCGGGCTGATCGGACCTTATCGATCCACCGATCCACTGCCCACGGGCGGACAAGGGGAGCGTGACATGGCCGACCAGCCGACAGCACAGCGGACTCACTCGTTTCTGCGGTTCGCGATCGCCCTTCAGACCCTGACCATCTTCTGCCAGGCGGTCTCCGCCGGGCTGCTGCTGACGGTGTCGTACGGCCAGACGCTGCACGGCATCGGCGCCCGGGTGATGTACGGCGCGGCGATGCTGTACGTGCTCGCGGCGGTGCTGGCGTGGAAGCCGGGCGGCGGCTCGCCCCGGTCCATCTGGCACGCGACCGGCTTCCTCGTCCTCGCCTCCGTCCAGGTCGTGCTCGGCATCGCGCACGTCCCGTCGGTCCATGTCCCGCTGGGCGTCCTGATGTTCGCGCTGAGCGTGCTGGCGCTGGCCCGGCAGTGGGGCCCGGCGCGCGGCCTCGCCCCGCACAGCCGGGGTGCGTAAGGTACGTGCGGCCCGGAGCCGCGCGGACGGCATGGCCGGGATCCGAGACGGGGGTGTCGGGGATGACGGACGCGACGGTCACCAGACCTGCGGACGACGAGGGCGACAAGGGCGAGACCGACGGCGGGCGGCCCGCGCCGCTGGACCGGCGGGTGTACGGCGTCGCGGTGGCGGTGTTCGCGCTGCTGATGGCGTTCTCCGCGCGCTACGGCCTCCACCGCGACGAGCTGTACTTCCTCGACTGCGCCCGGCACCTCCAGGCGAGCTATGTGGACCAGCCGGTGCTGGCGCCGCTGCTGGCCAGGGTCTCGCTGGAGCTGTTCGGGGTCTCGGCGACGGGCCTGCGGCTGTTCCCCGCGCTGGCCGCGGCGGGCACGGTGGTGGTGGGCGCCCTGACCGCGCGGGAGTTCGGCGGCGCGCGGCGCCCGCAGCTGCTCGCGGCGGTCGCGACGGGCACCATGCCGGTGCTGCTGGGCAGCGCGCACATCGCCAACACCACGTCGTACGAGACGCTGGCGTGGGCGGCGATCGCGCTGGTGGTGGTGCGGATCGGCCGCACCGGCGACACCCGGTGGTGGCTCGCCGCGGGAGCGCTGGTCGGGGTCGGCGCGGAGTTCAACCACCTCGCGGCGATCTTCGGGGCCGTGCTGCTGGCGGCGGTGCTGCTCGGCCCGGCCCGGCGGACCGCGGCCGACCGCCGGCTGCTGTGGGGCGCGCTGATCGCCGCAGCGCCGGTGCTGCCCGATCTGTGGTGGCAGTCGCGGCACGGCTGGGCCATGTTCGAGATGACGCGGGCGCTGAACGCCGAGCACGGCGGGCCGGGGAACATCGTCACCTGGATCGTGGGCCAGCTCGGCATGTCCTGTCTGGCGATGATCGTGGTGTGGGTGACCGGGCTGCGGTTCCTGTGGCGGTCCGAGCGGCCGCTGTGGCGGTGCCTGGCACTCGCGTACGGCGTGCTGTTCGTGCTGTTCGCGGTGACGACCGGGGCGCAGGTGTACTACCTGGCCGGGCTGTACGTGTGTCTGCTCGCGGCCGGCGCGGTGGCGCTCGACGGGACCTTGTACGCCGGCCGGGAGCGGCTGCGCGGCCTGGTGCTCGGCACCGCCCTCTCGACCGCGGTGTCCGCCGTGATCGTGCTGCCGGTGCTGCCGCCGTCCGACGTGGCCTGGACGTACGGCATCAGCCCGATCTCCGGGGAGACACAGGGCTGGCCCCGCCTTGTGGGGACCGTGCGGCAGGTGTGGACCGGGCTGCCGGCCGAGCGGCGGGCGCACGCGGTGATCTTCGCGGCGGACTACGGCGAGGCGGGCGCCGTCAATGAGCTGGGGCGCGGCACCGGGCTGCCGACGGCCGTGGGCTCGCAGAACACCGACTGGTGGTGGGGCCCCGGCGACGCGGGCGCCACGACGGTGGTGGCGATCGCGCCCAACCCCCGGTATCTCCCGGGGTACGAGGCCAGGCTGCGCCGGTACTTCCGGGACGTACGGGAGGTGGCGACGCTGTCCGACCCCGGGGGCGCGCCGAACATCGAGCGGGGCGGGCATGTGTATGTGTGCGAGGGGCCGCGGCGGGCGTGGGGGGAGATCTGGCCGGAGCTGCGGCTGTACGCGTGAGCAGCCGTCCCGTCCGGACGCACCGTTTTTGCGAATGGGCGTTCGAAAATACTGCCCCTGCGGACAACACCGCTCATTCGAGTGACACCGCGCCAGGAATGATCGCCGTCGCGGAGGGGATCTTTCTGGCGGGAGGCGGACCGCTCGGGGAAATCGGTCCGAGGGGGACTGACCCTGGGAGCTCGGGGCTCCGGGTCAGCGCAGGGGAGGACAGGCCCCGGCGCCGAAAGGCGCCGGGGCCCTCTGCCGTCCGGGGGACCCGGTGCGGCTCGGCTCTCGGCTCAGCGCTTGGCGACGAACACATGGGAGGCGATGTCGGCCTCCAGCTCGGCCGCCTCGCCACCGCTGCCGACCAGCACCCCGCCCGCCGACTCGGTCACGCTCACCACGGAACCGGGCTGCACCCCGGCCCGGCGCAGGGTGTACATCAGCTGCGCGTCCATCTGGATGGGCTCGCCGATACGGCGCACGACGACGGTCTTGCCGTCCGTACCCGCGTCCAGGTCGGCGAGCGAGACCATGCCCTCGTCCAGGAACGGATCGGCGCCGTCCTTCTCGCCCAGCTCCTCAAGGCCTGGGATCGGGTTGCCGTACGGCGACTCGGTCGGGTGGCGCAGCAGCTCCATGACGCGGCGCTCGACGGCCTCGCTCATCACGTGCTCCCAGCGGCAGGCCTCCGCGTGCACCTGCTCCCACTCCAGGCCGATCACATCGACCAGCAGGCACTCGGCGAGGCGGTGCTTGCGCATCACCCGGGTGGCGAGCCTGCGGCCCTCGCCGGTCAGCTCCAGATGGCGGTCGCTGGCGATGGCGACCAGGCCGTCCCGCTCCATCCGCGCCACCGTCTGGCTCACCGTCGGCCCGCTCTGGTCGAGCCGCTCCGCGATCCGGGCGCGCATGGGGACGACGCCTTCCTCCTCCAGTTCGAGGATGGTGCGGAGATACATCTCCGTGGTGTCGATCAGTCCGGACATACGTGCCCCTCGATTACCTCTGCCGGCACCTGGCGCGTGCGCTGGCCTCAACCCAATTCTGCCGGATCCCACCGACAAGCGGGTCGCACCGGGGGAACGGGGCGGATTCGGGGCGCGGCGGCGGGCCCCGGCACCGGAATGGGCAACGCCGTATTGACACCGCACTGGTCCAGACCGCACCGTGATCCGCGACACAGACGCGCTGCGAAGGGGCACCGCATGAGCGACGGCACGCCTGCCGACCTGTTCTTCGACGCCGCCATCAACCTCCTGCAACGGCTCAGGGAGGAAGAGGCGGAGGCGATCGAGTCCGCCGGGACCCTGCTCGCCGACACCGTCGAAAGAGGCGGCCGGCTGTTCGCCTTCGGTGCCGGGCACTCCTCGCTCGCCGCGCAGGACGTCGTCTACCGCGCGGGCGGACTCGCCCTGATGAACCTGCTCACCGTCCCCGGCGTGGTGGGTGTGGACGTCACCCCGGCCACCCTCGGCTCCGCGCTCGAACGTGTCGACGGGCTCGCGAGCGCCGTACTCGACACCTCGCCGCTGCGCTCCGGCGACGCCCTCGTGATCATCTCCCTGTCGGGGCGCAACGCGCTGCCCGTCGAGATGGCCCAGCGCGCCCGTGCCCTCGGCATCAAGGTGATCGGCGTGACCTCGGTGGCCTACGCGGCGCAGACGACGTCCCGGCACTCCTCGGGCACGTTCCTGAAGGACCACTGCGACCTCGTCCTCGACTCGAAGATCGCGGTCGGCGACGCGGAGCTGACCCTGGACACCATCCCGGCCCCCTTCGCGCCCGCCTCCACCGTGGTCACCACGGCGCTGATGCAGGCCGTCCTCGCCACCACCGCCGCCACCCTCGCCGACCGCGGCATCGAACCCCCGCTGCTGCGCTCGGGGAACGTGGACGGCGGCCACGACTGGAACAACCGGGTGATGGACGAGTACGGCGACCGGATCTTCTACCGCCGCTGACCCGCTGCCCCTGACCCTCGGCGCTTCAGCGCTCCCGCGTCGCCCCCGCGAGGTCCAGCGCCGCCGCTATCCGCAGCGCCACGTCCTCGGCGTACGACGCGTCCGAGCGCTCGAAGGGGGTGCGCGCGGCGCCGCGCAGGAAGGTGACGACGCCGAGTGTGCGGCCCCGGCTGCGCAGCACCGCGCACAGGGCGTGCACCGCGTCGCCGGGCCACTGCCTGCGCAGTGCCCACTCCCGGGCCAGTTCGGGCGGCACCGAGCCGGCCTCCGCGCGCACACAGCCGGTGCGCTCCACGCAGCTCAGCGCCGGATGCCCCGGCTCGTAACGCACGGGCAGTCCGGCGGCCCCGGTGAGCACGCTCGGGCCCGGCGCCCCGGCGGGCGTGGCGGCGAGCCGTACGAGTCGTACCGCGCCCGCGCCCGCCGCGTCCGGTGTGCGCGGCGCGTCGGCGAGCCGGTCGATCAGGGCGTGGTCGGCGAACCCGGCAAGGGCGTAGTCGAGGTGGACGGTGGCCGCCTCCAGCGGGTCCTCGCACTCGGCGGCGGCGCGGGCCGCGCGGTGCAGCTGCTTGGTGCGGAAGCGCAGCAGCGCGGCCTCCTGCTCGCCCCGCTTGGCCTCGGTGACGTCCGTGAAGAGCCAGCCGACCCCGAGCGGCACGGGCTCCTCGGCGAGCGGGGAGGCGAGCGGCAGGAAGGCGTTGCGCCAGCACCGGCGCTGCTCGCCCTCGGCGGGGCTCCGCAGGGTGACCCACACCTCGGCGGGTGCGGGCGGCGCGCCCTCGGCGAGGACATGGGTCAGCGCGGCCTCCAGCTCCTCCACGCCCTGCGCGAGCAGTTCGCCGAGCGGCCGGCCGAGCGCGGAGGCCCGCCCGATGCCGAGGGCGCGCGAGGCGTGCGCGTTGACGACGGCCGGGCGCAGATCGGCGTCGACCAGGACGACCCCCCACTCGGCGTCCTCGAACAGGGCCTCGCTCAGGGCGATGGACCGCTCCAGGTCGATCTGCGCGTGCACCTCGCTGAAGGCGCAGTAGACGCCCGCGGGCTCGCCGTCGGCGTCCCGTACGGCGGCGGACTGGGTGCGCACGAGGACCCGGCCGCCGTCCTTGGTCAGCAGCGCGAACTCATGCACCTGCCGTCCGGGCGCCCGCATCGCGGAGAGCAGCCGGGCCTGGACCTCCTCGGCGTCGGCGGTGCGCACCGCCCAGCCGGCGAAGCCGTGCCGCCCGACCGCGTCCTTGGCGCTCCAGCCGAGGATCCGCTCGGCCTCGCGGTTCCAGTGGGTGACGACGCCGGCCGCGTCGAAGGCGCACAGGGCCGCGTCCATGCCGTCGAGCAGCGCGGCCAGCAGATCGGACCCGCCGGGTTCCCCCGACGCGCCGGGCTCGTCGGGCCCCAGCTCATCGGTGGCCCCACTTCGCCGGGAAGCACTCACCTCGACCCCCTGCACGCTGCGTCGGCGCACGTAAGGCGCCCGTTCCGCTCACTGCCCCTCATTCAACTCGAACGTGACGCAGCCCACATCCTGTTCCCTCAAGATGGAGGGAATCAATCCCCGGGTCCCGTCACCAGAAGTCGCAGGTCGACCCATTCGTCCCGCTCACCGTCCAGCACATAGCGCTCGACCTCCTCGAAGCCCCGCCGTACGGCGAACCGCAGTCCGTCGCCGTTCGCCGCCAGCACACAGGTCTCCACGACGCCCGCGCCCAGTGCGCGGGCCCGGTCCAGCGCGTTCCCGTAGATCACCGTCCCGAACCCCCGGCGCCGGAATTCGGGCAGCACCCGCGCGATCACGGTCGCCACCCGCTGCTCCCCCAGCGGGGGCCGCACGGTGGAGCAGCCGACGAGGACGTCACCGGCGTACGCGTTCGCCAGCAGGTACCGCTCCCTGCGCACCCGGGCCTGCGCCGGTGACATCGCGGCGGGCGGCACCACCGCGTTGTGCACGAGCCGCCACTGCTCCAGCATGCCGTCGCCCTCGACCGGGGCCGTCCGAAGAACGGGAAGATCAGTCACAGCCAGCAGTCCTACCACCGATGACGCTCCTCCATTCGGGCGATCCGGGGCCGTCGGCGGATGCCCCGAAAAAACAGTTGAGCCCGCCGCGGCCGGTTCCTAGGCTGGGGGCACACAGAAGGGAGGTGGTTCGGCAGATGTATGCATACCGGACGCGTGAGGTGGCTGCGGGCTAGCGGCTCGTCACCACGCTCAGTGCGGTGCCGGACCGGCACGTGAGGGATACGTGCAGCCGGCCCAATCCCAAGCAGTCACCCGACCCGCGAGCTGCCGGTACGTCCGGCCGGCTCCTCTCCGGAGGAACCCAGCTCGCGGGTCGTCTGCGTTCCCGGGCCCCTCAGGGGCTGAGGCGCTCGACCCCCCAGGTGCCGTCCGGGCGGGCGGTGTAGCGCAGCCGGTCGTGCAGCCGGTTCTCGCGGCCCTGCCAGAACTCGACGCTCTGCGGTACGACACGGAAGCCGCCCCAGTGCGGGGGCACCGGCACCCGCTCGTCCTCGGGGTAGCGGTCCGCCAACTCGGCGTACGCGGCGTCCAGTTCGGCGCGCGAGCCGATCACCGCGGACTGCGCGCTGGCCCAGGCGCCCAGCTGGGAGCCGTGCGGCCGGGTGCGGAAGTAGGCGGCCGTCTCGTCCCGCCCGGTACGGCGGACGCCGCCCGTGACGATGACCTGCCGGGCCAGCGGATGCCAGGGGAAGAGCAGCGAGACGTACGGGTTCGCCGTGAGGTCCCGGCCCTTGCGGGAGTCGTAGTTCGTGTAGAAGACGAAGCCCTCGGTGTCGAACTGCTTCATCAGCACGGTGCGTGAGCTGGGCCGCCCCTCGGCGTCCGCCGTGGCGACGACCATGGCGTTCGGCTCGTAGAGCGTGCCGTGGAGGGCCGCCCGGGCCGCATCCTCGAACCAGCGTGCGAACTGGTCCATGGGGTGCGTGGCGAGGTCCTGTTCGGCGAGTCCGTCGGCCCGGTACTGCTTGCGCATCGCGGCGGGGTCGAGGACGGGATCCAGGAGTGGTTCGCGGTCGGTCACGCGGTCATCTTGCCGTATCTAATGGGCCTGCTGGCACCCAGTGTCGTCAAGTCTCTCCAAGTGAGACATACGGGGTTATCGTGCTGATTCCAGGCCCGTTCAGAGCCGCGCCGCCCGCCCAGCACGAGGAGCCGCCTGATGTCCGACTTCGTACCCGGGCTCGAAGGAGTCGTAGCGTTCGAGACGGAGATCGCCGAACCGGACAAGGAGGGCGGGGCCCTGCGCTACCGGGGCGTCGACATCGAGGACCTGGTCGGCCATGTCTCCTTCGGCAATGTGTGGGGCCTGCTGGTCGACGGCTCCTTCAACCCGGGGCTGCCGCCCGCCGAGCCCTTCCCCATCCCGGTCCACTCCGGTGACATCCGTGTGGACGTCCAGTCCGCGCTCGCCATGCTGGCCCCCGTCTGGGGTCTCAAGCCCCTCCTCGACATCGACGAGCGCCAGGCGCGCGCCGACCTGGCGCGGGCCGCGGTCATGGCCCTGTCGTACGTCGCCCAGTCCGCGCGCGGGCAGGGCCTGGCGATGGTGCCGCAGCGGGAGATCGACAAGGCCGGGTCGGTGGTGGAGCGGTTCATGATCCGCTGGCGCGGGGAGCCGGACCCCCGGCATGTCGCGGCGGTCGACGCGTACTGGACATCGGCCGCGGAGCACGGCATGAACGCGTCCACGTTCACCGCCCGGGTCATCGCCTCCACCGGCGCGGACGTCGCCGCCGCGCTCTCGGGCGCGGTCGGCGCGATGTCCGGCCCGCTGCACGGCGGCGCGCCCTCCCGGGTGCTCGGGATGATCGAGGAGATCGAGCGCACCGGGGACGCGGAGGGCTATGTGAGACGGGCCCTGGACCGGGGCGAGCGGCTCATGGGGTTCGGGCACCGGGTGTACCGGGCCGAGGACCCGCGGGCGCGGGTGCTGCGGCGTACGGCGCGGGAGTTGGGGGCGCCGCGGTTCGAGGTCGCGGAGGCGCTGGAGAAGGCGGCGCTGGAGGAGCTGCACAGCCGCAGGCCGGACCGGGTGCTGGCCACGAACGTGGAGTTCTGGGCGGCGATCATGCTGGACTTCGCGGAGGTGCCGGCGCACATGTTCACGTCGATGTTCACGTGCGCGCGCACGGCGGGGTGGTCGGCGCACATCCTCGAACAGCGGCGGACGGGCCGGCTGGTGCGGCCGACGGCCAGGTATGTGGGGCCGGGGCCGCGGCGGCCGCAGGACATCGAGGGGTATGCGGACATCGCCCGGTAGCGGGGCGGCGGAGCCGTGGATCGGCTCCGCTCCGCGCCCCTGCCGGGCCGTCGCCTAGGCCGGGGTCAGAAGGCTCGCGTGATGCCGCTCCGCCACCAGCGGGTGCGCCCGCAGCTTGCCCTTGAGTTCGTTGTAGCCGTACTCGGCGAACAGGGGGTTCGTCGGGTCGGTGGTGATGCCCGGCGCCTGGGTGGCGCCCGGGAAGGGGAGCGGGGCGACCTTGCCGTCCAGGCGCGGGTTGTAGAAGAACGGGATCGAGAAGCGTTCGGTCGCTCCGGCCGGACTGACCACGCGGTGGTTGGTGGCGAGGAGGTAGCCGTCGGTGGCGACCTCCAGGAGTTCGCCGAGGTTGACGACGAAGGCGTCCTCCAGCGGCGGCACATCGTGGAAGCGGCCGTCCTCGCGCTGGACCTGGAGACCGCCGACGGTGTCCTGGAGGAGCAGGGTGAGGAAGCCGTAGTCCTTGTGCGCGCCGACGCCCTGGTCCGCGCCGTCGCCCGCGCTGCCGGGGTAGCGGACCAGCTTGAGGTGCGGGTGGGCCCGGTCGCCGAAGAGCGGGTCGTAGAAGTCGGCGGGGGCGCCGATGGCGGTCAGCAGTTCGTGCAGCAGGCGCTGGGCGACCGCGCTGAGCCGGTCGATCCAGGCGAGGGCGGCGGTGCGCAGCTCGGGCAGGGCGGCCGGCCACTGGTTGGGGCCCTGGAGCCACCAGTACGGCGGCTCTCCGGGGCCGGGCACCCGGGCGGCCCGCTCGGCGCCGATGTCGAGCTGGTCGCGCCAGTCGCGGGCGCCGCCGGTGCGCTCGTCGCCGGTGCGCGTATAGCCGCGGAAATGCGGGGAGTTGACGTTGTCCAGCGCCAGCCGGTCGGCCTCCGGGAGCTCGAAGAAGGCACGCATGGCGGTGATCAGCGCGTCCGTCTCGGCCCTGGTCACGCCGTGCCCGACCAGCTGGAAGAAGCCGACGTCGTGCGCGGCGCTGTGCAGCTGGGCGTGCAGCAGCTCCCGGCTTCGGGGACCGCGGTCGGCGGCGGAGAGGTCGATGACGGGCAGCTGGTCGTACGACGCGGTCGTCGCGATGTGCGAGGTCATGGTGTGTCCGCAGGGTGTACGGGGCACGGGCGGCCGCAGGGGTACACGGCCCCCGGGTGCCGGAAAAGGAAGAGTGCAGAACGCAGAGCGAAGCTGGGGGGCTGGATCAGGCGGTGTGGCGCCGACAGCCCATGCTCGTGACGCGCACGTAGTCCACGTGGCGGCGTCGGACGAGCATCGGAAGCATGCGCCCAGAGTACTGCGCGCACCGCGATAGGGATGTGGCCCGGCTCACTCCGCCGCACTCCACCGGAACCCGGCGACGACCCGGTGGCTCAGCCGAGCGATGCCTCCACCAGGGCCGCCCACTGGGCCACGACCCGTTCGCGGCGGGCCGTGTCGTCGGTGAGGACGTTGGCGAGGCCGAGGCCGCGAGCCATGTCGAGGAGGCCCTGGACGGTCTCGCGGACGCCGGGGCGGGACTCGTCGGCGCGCAGCAGCTCGACGGCGATGCGATGGGTCTCGCGGCCGACGCGGGCCTCCAGTTCGGTGACCCGGCCGCGCAGTTGCTCCTCGTTGGAGGCGGCCACCCACAGTTGCAGGGCGGCCCGGAAGAGGGGGCCGGTGTAGAGGTCGACCAGGGCGGTGACGACGGCACGGCGATCGCCCCGCACGCCGTCCGGGAACAGGTCGCGCAGCGCGCTGGAGCGTTCCTCGGCGACGTACTCGACGGCCGCCGTGAACAGGTCCTCGCGGGTCGGGAAGTGGTGCTGGGCCGCGCCCCGGGAGACCCCGGCGCGCTCGGCGACGACGGCGACCGTGGAGCCCGCCCAGCCGTGTTCGGCGAGACAGGCGACGGCGGCCTCCAGGAGCCGCTGCCGGGTGGCCCGGCTGCGGTCCTGCTTGGGCTGCCGGTCGCGGTCCGCCCGTGGTCCGCGGGCGCGGTCCGCCGTCGTGCTCATCTGCTCACACCACCCATGCCGGATCCCGCTTCTCCAGGAAGGCCGTCATCCCCTCCCGGGCCTGGTCGGAGGCGAACAGGCGGGCCGAGAGCGCGGTGAGGTCCGCCGCGTCCCGGTCGAATGTTTCCAGCACCCTAGCCGTGAGCAGCCGTTTCGTCTCCGCCAGGGCCTCGGGCGCGGAGCGGCGCAGCCCCTCCAGGGCGGGTGCCAGAGCCTCGTCCACATCCGCGGCGGTAGCCGTGAGCAGCCCGGTGCGCACGGCCTCCTCGGGCCCGAAGCGCTCCCCGGTGAGGTAGTAGCGGGCCAGGGCGCGCGGATCGGCGCGCGGCAGCAGCGGCAGCGAGATCACCGCGGGGGCCACCCCGATGCGCACCTCGGTGAAGGCGAAGGTGGCCGCAGGGCCGGCGAAGGCCAGGTCGCAGGCGGCGAGCAGGCCGAGGCCGCCCGCGCGGACATGCCCGGTGACCCGGGCAAGGACCGGCTTGGGCAGCTCGACGAGCTGCCGCAGCAGGCCGACCAGCGCGTCCGGGTGCGGCGGTTCACGCAGGTCGGCGCCGGCCGAGAAGGTGTTACCGGTGTGGGTGAGGACGACGGCCCGTACGTCCGGGTCCTTGCCGCACTCGGCCAGCGCGTCCGCGAGGCCGGCGACGAGGCGCGCGGACAGCGCGTTGCGGGTGCCGGTGGCGTCCAGGCTGAGGGTCTCGACGCCGCGGGTGCGCGAGCGTCCGATGATCGTGGTCATATCCGCTCCCTGAGCTCGCGCCGCAGGATCTTCCCGGAGGCGGCGCGCGGCACGCTGTCGGTGAAGGTGACCTTGCGGACGCGCTTGTACGGTGCGACGCGCTCGGCGACATGGAGCAGCACGTCGTTCTCGGTGGGTTCGCCGCCCTCGGACCGGCGGACGACGAAGGCGTGCGGCACCTCGTTGCCGTCCTCGTCGTACTCGCCGACGACGGCCGCGTCG
>NZ_MUNF01000349.1 GCF_002154555.1 Streptomyces murinus | reverse complement strand
CGCGGTGATGTTCGAGCAGTCACGGTCCTTGCCCGCGCGGGCCGGCCACACCGCCGACGCCGTCCGTGCCTCCGCCGCCACCACCGGCGCCTTCGTCAACCTGCTGTTGTACGACAGCCTCGCGGTGTTCGCGCTGCGTGCCCTGCACCTGCTGCCGGAACAGACCAGTGTCTACTCGGCCGCGCTGAAGTACCTGCTGCCGAAGGTGCTCATCGAGACCATGTACGACCTGTCGACCGTGCTCGGCTCCGGCATCTACACCCGCGAGGGCTCGCTCGGCATCTTCCAGAAGCACATCAGGGACGTACCGGTGCTCAGCCTCGGCCACGCCGGCACCGCCGCCTGCCAGGCCACCGTCATCCCCCAGCTGCCCCGGCTCGCCCGCACCTCCTGGCAGGGCGCGCAACCGCCGCCCGCCGCCCTCTTCAGGCCCGGCACGCCGGTTCCGCCCGCCACCGCGGCCCGGCTCAGCCTCGCCTCCGGGCATGAGGCGCTCACCGCGTGTCTGCCGCTCGCGGCCGACGACATCACCGGCACCGGACCGGCCGAGCGGGCCCTGGCCGGATACGCGCGGGCGCTCGCGGCCGAACTGGCCGAACTGCGCGCGCGGGTCCGCGGCCTGGAGCGCGACGCCCGCTCCGGTGTCCGGCCGGCCGCCGGGTTCGCGCTGGTCGACCGGTACGCGCTGCTGCTGGCCGGCGCCGCGGTGCTCGGTGTGTGGCGGCAGGCCGGGCGCGCCGGCGATCCCTTCCTCGCCGAAGCGTCCTGGGCCGCCGCCGCCCTGCACCGGCTGGCCCGCCGGCTCGGCCTCAAGGTCGCCGACCCGCCCCCGCAGTGCGCGGCCCGCATCCGGCACGAGGTGCAGCTCCGCTACGGCGCCCAGCTCAGCTACGACCTCTACACCACCCCTGTGAGCGGCTGACCACCCCCGCAGGCTCGCGAAGGAGTCCCACCATGACCGCACCCGCGCACCGGCCCACCGTCTCGGACACCGCCCTCGGACCGTGGCTGCTGGACCGGCTCGCCGCCTATCTGCACCGGCCGGCCGAGACCATCGATCCGGCCGTGCCGCTGGCCGACTACGGTGCCGATTCGGTGGTGGCGCTCAGTCTCTGCGGCGACCTGGAAGACGAGTGGGGCGTCGTGGCCGAGCCGACCCTGCTGTGGGACCACCCGACCGTCGGCCGGCTGCTGGCCCATCTGCCGGCCGCCCACCCCGACGTCTTCGCCGGGCGGGACCGCTGATGGGCGACGACATCGCCGTCGTCGGCATCGACTGCCTCTTCCCGCGCGCGCACGGCGTCGACGCCTACTGGGAACTGCTGCTCGGCTCGGGCGACGCCATCGGCGAGGTGCCGCCGGACCGCTGGGACCCGGCCGCCCACCCCGACGTCGCGCGGGGCGGCTTCGCCGACGGCATCGACGGCTTCGACCACGCCTTCTTCGCCGTACCGCCGCGTGAGGCCGCCGCCATGGACCCGCACCAGCGGCTGCTGCTGCCCAGTGTGTGGCGCGCGATCGAGGACTCCGGGACATCCCCGAGCGCCCTCTCCGGCAGCGACACCGGGGTCTTTGTCGGGGTGATGGGCGGCGAGTGGGGCCGGCTGACGCTGTCCGGGCAGCACCGGCCCACGCCCCAGCTCGGCGCGGGCAGCAGCGCCGGAATGATCGCCAACCGGGTCTCGTACCACCTGGACCTGCACGGGCCGAGCCTCGCCGTGGACACGGCCTGCTCCTCCTCGCTGGTCGCGGTGCACCTCGCGGTCCAGGCGCTGCGCACCGAGGAGTGCTCCACCGCCGTCGCGGCCGGCGTCAACCTGGTGCTCTCGCCGACCCTCGGCCTGGTCTACCAGCAGCTCGGGCTCGCCGCGCCGGACGGGCGCTGCAAGCCGTTCGCCGCCGACGCGGACGGCATCGGCCGCGCCGACGGGGTGGGCGTGGTGGTGCTGCGCAGGCTGCGGGACGCACTCGCCGAGGGCAGCCGGGTCTACGCCGTGATCCGGGGCAGCGCCGTCAACCAGGACGGGCGCAGCAACGGCGTGACCGCCCCCAGCCGCTGGTCCCAGCAGAAGGTGCTGGCGACCGCCTACCAACGGGCCGGCGTCACCCCGGACCGGGTGCGCTTCGTGGAGGCGCACGGCACCGGGACGGTGCTCGGCGACGCCATCGAGTGCGCGGCGCTCGGCGCGGTGCACGGGGTGCCGCGTGACGAGCCGTGCGCGATCGGCTCGGTGAAGGGCAACCTCGGCCACACGGAGGGCGCCGCCGGGATCGCCGGGCTGATCAAGACGGCGCTCGCGCTGCACCACCGGGTGGTGCCGACGAGCCGGCACGCGGACCGCGAGAACCCGCGGCTGCGGCTGGCCGAGCGCGGGCTGCGGCTCATCAAGTCGCCGCTGCGGCTGCCCCGCGGTGAGACGGTGGCGGGCGTGAGCAGCTTCGGGATGGGCGGCACGAACGCGCATGTGGTGCTGGCGTCCGCGCCCGCGCCGCACCGGTCGGGGCGTGTTCCCTCGGCCGCCGGGGTGTTCACGGTCACCGCGGACTCCGCCGAGGGGCTGCGCCGCAATCTGCTGACGCAGGCGGGCGCGGTGGCCGGGCGCGGCCGCGCGGTGTCCGCCCTGTGCTGGAGCAGCAACCGCGCCAAGACGGGACTGCCGTACCGCTACGCCACCACCGCGCAGGACGCCGAGGAGCTGGCCGGGACGCTGCGCCGGGACGCGGAGCGGCCCGCGCGCGACGCCGTACGGCCGTCGGCGGCCCCGGTCGTGGGGTTCCTGTTCACCGGGCAGGGCAGCACCTACCCGGGCATGACCGCCGGGCTGTACCGGGATCTGCCCGCCTACCGCCGGCACCTGGACGAGGCCGACGCCGCGCTCGCGCCGCACACCGGCCGGTCGCTGACCGAGCTGCTGCTCGCCGGGGACGAGCGGATCACCGGCGCCCGGCTGGCGCAGCCCGCGCTGTTCGCGGTGGAGTACGCGCTGTCCCAAACGCTCACCGAGCTGGGAGTGCGTCCGGCGGCGGTGCTCGGGCACAGCGTGGGCGAGTACGCGGCGGCGGTCACGGCCGGCGCGCTCGGTCTCGCGGACGCCGCCGCGCTGGTCGCCGCGCGCGCCGCCCTCATGGCCGAGCTGCCCGGCGGCGGGATGCTGGCGGTGCGCGGGGAGCGGGAGGCGGTCGACGCGCTGCTCGCCGGGGAACCGGAGCTGGCGCTCGCCGTCGTCAACGGTCCCGCGGACACCGTGCTGGCGGGCGGGCGCCCCGCGCTGGAGCGTGCCGCCGCCAGGCTCGCCGGACAGGGCCTGCGCGCCCGCCTTCTGGACGTGCCGCTCGCCTTCCACTCTCCGGCCGTCGCGCCCGTCGTACCGCTGCTGCGCAAGGCAGCGGCGCGGGCGGCCGTACGGGCGCCCGAGGTGCCGTTCGCCTCCACCCGGTACGGGAGGCTGCTGCGGGACGAGCCGCTGGACGCCGCGTACTGGGGTGCGCAGGCCGCCGAGCCGGTGCTCTTCGGGGACGCGCTGAGCGCGCTGGTCGGGCAGATCGCGCCGACCCATCTGGTGGAGCTCGGTCCCCGCCCGCAACTGCTGGGTCTCGTGGGGCGCGCGGGCTTCGGCGCGGGAGTCGACTGCCTCCACCCATGCCCCGGCCCCGCCGCGACCGGCCGTGAACTGGCCGACGTGATCGCCGCGTTGTACCGCTCGGGCCTCGACCCCGACTGGTCCGCCCTCTACGCCCCGGAACACCGCCGCCCGGAACGCCTGGCCCCTTACGCCTTCGACGACCGCCCCCGCTTTCCGCGCACTGAGGCGCGCGTGGCGGCGGTGTTCCGGGGCGT
>NZ_MUNF01000348.1 GCF_002154555.1 Streptomyces murinus | reverse complement strand
GTCCACGGCGGGGGTGGGTGCGGTCATCGGGCTTCGTCCTTCCGGTGCGGGCCGGCCGGGGCGGGCAGCATCTCTACGGCGAGTTCGGCGACATGGCGGCCGCGGGGCGAGGTGACGTGCAGCTCGTCCTCGCCGGGCAGCATCTCCTCGAACACGGTCCGGGCGCGTTTTCCGGCGAGGAGGCCTTCGAGTCCGGTGAGGGAGAGCGGGCTCGCGAAGTCGACGTACTGGGGCTTGGCGCTGCCGAACCAGCCGCCGGCCCCCTCGCCCTCGCGCTCCTCGTGGACGGTGGCGAACACCCGCTCGGGCAGGCCGTGTTCGACGCGCCAGCGGTGCCAGCCGAGGTACCAGTCGGCGTCGGTGACGCCCGGGGTGCGCAGCGGGAGGCGTCCGTCGGCGACGGTCCAGGAGCGGCGCTGGAGGACGAGGCCCTGGTGGCGGACGCGGGGGCGCCGGGTGACTCCGTCGTGCTCGGGTCCCGCGGGCACGCCGCGCCAGACGTCCGGCTTGGGGCGGGCGGTCGGGGAGAACAGCAGCAGGGTGCGCGGGATCTCGGGCAGCACCATGGGCACCAGGTAGCCGAGGTAGAGCGGGACGACCTCGCGGTCAAGGCGGCGCGAGCGCAGCAGCAGCCGGTCGGTGGTCTCGTCGTGCACGGCGTACAGGTCGTCCAGGTGGAGGCGGGCTTCCTCGGGCGCCGAGCTGGTCTCGCCGGGGCAGACGATCTCATGGTCGGTCAACCGGCCGTGCAGATTCAGGTTGGTGGTCGCGGAGCCTGCGGTGACCTCGGCGAACACGGCGTCGGGCGGCAGCAGTTGGTGCAGCTCGGCGCGGATGGCGGCGGTCAGTCCGGGGCCTTCGGGGTCGTCGAAGCAGTGGGTGAAGCGGGTGAAGGGGAAGCAGAGGCCGCCGAAGGAGTCGTTGAGGACGACCAGGGGGTCGCCGTCGCGGCGGGCCAGCTGGAGGAAGTGGCTGTGCGGCTGGAACGCCGGGGCGGCGCCGCCGAGGGCTTCGGCGACCTCGTCGGTGAGGGCGTCGTCCAGGACGAACTCCTCCGCGTCCCAGGGGAGTTCCGCCCAGCGTTCGCGCATGCGGGCGGTGAAGGTGGCGCGGGCCCCGTCCAGCGCCGTGATCTCGGGCAGGCCGAGCCAGTTCTCCTCCGGGGCGTGGCTGCCGTCCGGCAGGAAGTCGTCCTTGGCGGAGGTGAACTGGAGGTACTGCCGGAAGATGTCCTCGTGGAAGTCGTGCACCAGGCGCAGCAGATCGTCGCAGCGTCCGCCGCGGCCGAAGCGGGCGAGGAAGAAGCCCTTGAGGGTGAGGCGTTGGGGCAGCGCCACGTCAAAGGCGGGCAGCAGCCGCCCGAGCGAACGCAGCGGGCCCTCGGCGAGCCGCGTCCACTCGGCGAGGTCGGCGGTGGTGGTCCCGGCGGAGACGTCCTCGTAGACGAGGGTCTGCGGGAGTGACGGCCGTTCGGCCCCCAATGCGCTCTGGAGCGCGAGGAGTTCCGTCCGCAGTGCGCCGAGCAGGGTACGGCGGGTGGGGATGTCCGCCGCCGGGAAGCGGGCCAGGAGGTCGGCGGGGCCGTCCAGGCGGGCGGCGAGCGCCTCGGCCCACGGCCGGTCCAGGGCGCGCAGCGAGCGCTGGAAGGCGCGCACCGGGTCGCCGCTGTGCACGCCCGTGGCGAGGCCCGGGAGCTGGAGCATGCCGAGGTCGCGCAGGGCGGCGAGATAGTGCTCGGCCTCCTCCGCGCCGGCCCCGGTGGTCTCGGCCAGCCAGTGCGCCAACTCGCCGTACCTGAGCGGTCCTTCGTGGTCGTGCAGCAGGGCCAGCATGCCGTCCAGGGTGCCCTGGCGGCGCAGGAAGAACAGCCGGTCCTGGGCGGCGTCGAAGCTGACGGCGGCGCTGTCGTCGCCCGCCGTGACGGCCCGCTGGACATAGCGGATGCGGTCCTCGTCCAGTTTCCAGCCGGAGGCCAGGGCGACCGGCAGGTCGGCGCGGCGCGCGGGGTCGGCGGCGACGAGTTCGGCGAGGCGGGCGAGCGCGACGACGTTCAGCCGGGGGTGGCCGCTCCAGTCGTCGCCGACCCGCGTGAGCGCCGTACCGTCCCCCTCGTCCTCGTCCTCGAACCGGCCGACGGCGACGCCCGTGAGCGTGCTGAACGGGCTGGTCTTGCAGGCGGTGCGGTAGACGTACGACAGCAGGGAGCGCTCCATCTTGCGGGCGCGCTTGCCCGGTACCGGCGCCGGGTCTGCGGCGAACGCGTCGAGGCGTTCCTCCAGCGTGGGCGAGGCCAGCAGCAGGCCCCGGCGCAGCCGGTCATCCAGGGCCAGCTCACGCAGCGCGGCGCGGGTGCGGCCGAACCCGGCGGCGAGCACCGACTCGCCCTCGGCCCGCAGCTCCTCCCAGCGGACCCGGGCCTCCAGCCACTCGGCGAGATCGGCGCCGGTGTCCCCACCGAGGCCCTCGGCGAGCGCGCGGGCGGCCGAAAGGTCCCCGGGCAGACGGTTGTTGAACACCTGGCGGCGCAGGGCGAGCAGCCGGCGGCGCAGCACCGCGTCGTCGGTTGCGCCCACCGCGGCGGAGAGCGGATCGCTGAGCCGGGCGCCGAGCGCGGCGAGCCGATCCTGCTCGGCGGCGGTGCGCACGGCCCAGTCGGCGGCTTCGGGGGCGCGCAGGGCGAGGGCGGTGTCCACGGGGAGGCCGGAGACGCGCAGCATGAAGCGGTGGTGCAGGGCCGGGCTCGCGGGTCCGGCGGGGGTGTTCCCGTGCGACACGGCCGACGCGTTCGCGGCCGGGGTGCCGGTAGGTGCGACCGAGGGGTCGGGCCCCGGGCCGTCCTGCGCGGGGACGTCCTCGGCCGGGGTGGTGGCGGTCGGGCTCACGCCCTCCCCCTTTCCTGTGGGGTGTGCGGCCGCCCCGGGGGCGGGGCGGGGTCCTCGGGTCATGGGGCCACGATGTCGAAGTGGTAACCGGCCGGGTGGGGGGCCTCGTTGCCGATCATCACCACGAGCAGCGGGATCTCGCCCCGCTCGGCGAGGCCGAGTTCCTCCGCGAAGGAGACGCAGTCGAAGCCGAGCGCGACACCGCAGCCCATGCCCGCGGCCGAGGAGGCGGTGTACACGGCCTGCGCGGTGGCGCCGATGACGGCGTTGACCAGCCGCAGGCCCCGGTCGCCGACCGTGTCGAGGACGGTGTGGGTGCGGGCCGCGGGCACAAGGACCGCGGCGGCCTGCTCCAGGTTGTAGTTGGCGAGGAAGTAGTTCTCCTGGAGGAAGCCGCCGAAGTCGCCGGGCTTCATCAGGACCAACTCGTTCGTCTCCCGGTCGTGTTCGTAGACGCCGGGCGCGATGCCCCGGACGTGGTTGACGAAGACGTACTGCCGGGTGAGGGGTGCGGCGCCGGGCGTCTCCGCGTCGGTGTCAAGGGTGCCGGCGGCGACGGCCGCGGCCAGCGCGGCGGACAGCCGGGCCGCATCGAGCGGGGCGGCGGCGGTGAACCGGCCGAAGCTGCTGCGGCGTTCGCGCAGCGCCCGGCGTACGGTCGCCTCCAGTGCGAGCGGGGCGGGCAGTGCGACGCGCTCACCGGGGCCGGGCGGGGTGACCAGCGCGGGGTCCAGCGTCCCGGGCGCCGGGCGGTCGGCGGCGCCTTCCAGGGTGGCCGCGTGGATCGCGTGCACGGTCGGGAAGGTCAGGACGCGCCGGGACCGCTCGTCGGGGACCTGGCGGACCCGGGCACCGGGAGTGGCCGGGGCGGCCTCCTTGCCCGTGTCGTCCTCGGCCGTCTTCTCCCACGTCAACGGCACCACCGCGAACACCCCGTCCTCCTCGGGGTCAAGGCCGAGCACCCGGCCGAGGCGGGGCTCGTCGAACCACAGCGCGGCGCCGATGTGCAGCCCGTGCGCGCGGGCCCACATGCGCCAGGTCTGGAGGAGGGCGCCGATGTCCATCGTGACGACGTGGTAGGAGAAGCTGTTGTACTTGAAGGCGTTCTGCCAGAACGTCACGCCCAGCACCAGGAACTGGTCGGTCCCCGCGGCCTCTTCGAGATCGCCGAGGGCGGCCCGCACCTCTCCGGTGACATCGCCGGACAGGGTCCTGGCGAAGGCGTTGCGCGGGGTGTCGTAGTAGTGGACACCGGGGGCGAGGGGGCCGCTCGCGCCGCTGATCCAGTGGATGCCGATGGGGTAGAGGCCGCCGCCGGAGGAGGTGCCGCGGGACCAGTTGGCGTGGGTGTGGAACGGCAGGGAGCCGAGGTCGCTGTTGGCCTGGACGGCGAGCCGGCGGCCGGTCAGTCCGTAGGAGTCGCGGAGCATCGCGCCGAGCAGCGGCAGGCTGAACGCGCCGGTGCCGCGGGGCCCGAACAGGCCCCGGCCGAGCGTGGCGTCGTCCGCGCAGCCGCCGTCGGGCAGCGGCAGGACGGAGGCGCCGGGGAAGAGCTTGCCCTTGCGGGGGCGGTCGGACCAGTTGGGCACGAAGTCGGCGGGCTCCATGGGGATCCTGCCCCGCCGCATCACCGCGGTCGCGTACTCATGGGCGTATCCCATGGTCACTTCCCTTTCTGCTGTCTGTGGTCGAGGTCGGCTGCCGAGCCGTGCACGGGGCGTCGGGGCCAAGG
>NZ_MUNF01000347.1 GCF_002154555.1 Streptomyces murinus | reverse complement strand
GCCGTCGGGGTTCCGGGTCACCACGAGGGAGGGGCCCGTCGCTTCGTCCCCGACGGCTTCCACCAGCAGCCGGGCGGGAACGTCCGCGCCCGCCGGTGCCGTGACCTTCTCCCAGTGCCGCAGCAGCGCTTCCCGGTACCCGGCGACGCTGGTTCCCTCCGCCGCCCGGACCTCCACCGCCTGGTAGTCACCCAGGCTCACCCGGGCCTCGACGTCCCGTTGCCCGGCGAAGCGGGAGACCGCGAGCACGGCGGCCGCCAGTACGTCCTGCGGTGGATCGACAGGGGCGCCGGCCTCTGCGTTCGACGACTGCTGTGCACGCATCCGCTTCAACTCCCAACGTTCTTCCGGCTGGTGTCATCCGGGCGGCGGTGCCCCGACGCGTGGATCAGGCGCGGTCGCCGACTTCCTTCTCCAGGTGGGCCATCAACGGGCCCCACTGCTCGGTGAGATACATATGGCCGCCGGGCAGCTCGAAGCCGCCGACCCCAGCGGTCGTGAAGTCCTGCCAGCGGGACGCCGATTCGGCGCTCACGAGCGTGTCGTCCGCACCGCGCACGGTGACGACGGAGCACGAGACGGGAGGACCCGCGGGGGGCTCGTACGACTCGTGCGCGGTCACGTCCGCGCGCAGCGCGGGCAGGATCAGCTCACGCAGTTCGGGGTCCTCGGGGATGGCCCCCGACTCCCCGGCGTTCAGCGCGACCTGGCGCAGCAGGCCCTCGTCGGGCAGATCGGCCGCGCGGGTCCAGGGGATCTCCCCGGGGGCGGCGGAGCCGCTGGCGAACAGCACCAACTCCGCAGCATCGTCTTCGAGTTCCAGGAGCCGGGCCAGCTCATAGGCGACGATCGCGCCGAAGCAGTGGCCGAAGAGGGCGATCCGGCGCCGCCCAACCACCGCCGCGCGCACGGCGGGAAGCACGGCGCGGGCGAGTCCCGGAATGCTGTCGACGGGTTCTTCGAACAGCAGCTTCTCCTTTCCCGGGAGATCGACCGGCACCACGTCGAAGACGGACGACACCCCGCTCCAGGGCGCGAAGAAACTGGGGCCGCCACCGGCCGCCGGAAAGCAGAGCAGGATGTCCGAACGGGATCCGTCCATGCGTGATCAACCTTCCGAAGGGCCGAACGTGTCGAGGTAGAGCCGCAATTCGGCTTTCAGTGCGGCGATGATGTTCTCCTCGCGGCGGAATCCATGTCCTTCGCCCGCGAAAAGGAGATGGGTGTGTACCAGGTCCGGGTTCTTGATACGGGCCAGGAAACGGTCGCACTGGGCCGCCGGGCAGACCGGGTCCTCGGCCCCGTGGAAGAGCGCGAACGGCGTGGTGACGCGCTCGGCGTGATGGATGGGGGACCGCTCGGCGAAGCGCTCCGGCACCTCGTCCGGGCGGCCGATCAGCCCCTCCACGTACCGCGATTCAAAGTCGTGCGTCTCACCCGTGACCGTGGCCGCCGCGTCGAGCAGCGGATAGTAGATCGCCGCACACGCGTAGCGGCCCTTGGCGAGCGGGGAGGCGAGGGACGCGGCGGCGGTCCAGCCCCCGGCACTTCCACCGCGGATCGCCACCCGCGCGGGGTCGGCGAGGCCCTCCGCGACGAGCGCCGAGACGACGTCCGCGCAGTCCTGGACATCGCCGACTCCCCACTGGTCGCGGAGCCGTTCGCGATAGGCGCGGCCGTATCCGGTGGAGCCGCTGTAGTCGACGACCACGACGCCGATGCCCCGTGAGGCGAAGTAGGCGATCTGAAGGTCGAGGGCCTTAGGCGTCCGCGCGGTCGGACCGCCGTGCACCCACACCACGAACGGCGTCTTCTCGCCCTCGGGGCCGGTGAATCGAGGGTTGCGGGGGCGGTAGAGACAGGCCTGGACGTCCCGTCCGTCGGCGCCCTCGAAGGTGCGCGGCTCGGGCAGCGGGCAGTAGTCCGGGTCGAGCGCCTCGCCGGGGGAGCCGGTGACCGCCCTCGCGGCCAGGGTGCGGGCCGAGGTCTCCACGATCTCGTAGCCGGAGGCGGGTCCCGCCGCCACACCGACGACGCGGTCCCCGCGCACCGCGAGCGTCGGCGCCCACTCGGTCCAGGGGCCCTCGACATCCGTGAGCGTGCCGGTCGCCGGGTCGAGGATGCCGAGCGCGAGCCGGCCGTGCCCGTGCAGGCAGGCGATCCGGCCGTCGGGCAGCACCCGGAACCATTCCATGCCCACCTGCCACAGCGCCCCGGCGAACTCCTCGCGCGCCGGGTGCAGTTCGGTCGCGCGCCCGGTGGCGGCGTCCACGCGGTGCAGGTTCCACCAGCCGCTGCGGTCGGTGGCGACGATCAGCTCGTCGGGGGAGTACCACTCGACCTGGGCGATCGACTCACGGGACGCGCCGCCGTCCTCGTCGCCGTCCGAGGTGAGCGTCAGCGTCCGCCGTTCGCGCAGGCCCCCGTCGGCGTCGACCTGCGCGAGGTGCAACCGTGTCGCGTCCCACGGCATGTCGGGGTGGTCCCACGACAGCCACGCGGCCCACCCGCCGTCCGGCGACAGCACCACCCCGGTGAGGAACCGCGGTCCGTCGTCGGTCAGTTCCCTGATTTTGCCGCGATCCCCGGCGGCCGACCCGTCCAGCGGTACGGCGGCCAGGACGCGCCGGACGTCGCCCGGTCGCGGGCCGGTGTGCTCCTCCAGCACGCACCAGACCTCGTCACCGCCGGGCCCGACGCGCGGTGCGCACCAACGCAGTTGACGGCCCTCACCGGACGCCGCCAAGGGGGTCAGCGCGCGGGGCGCCCCGTCCTCGTCCGGGGCGTACGCGTACAGCCGCTGGTCGGGGTGGTGCGTGAACACGACGAGCGGGCCCCCGGTCGCCCGCTCCTGACCGGTCCAGGGGCGGCCGCCGTACTCGTGCACGCTGTTGCGGACGTTCCAGGGCGCGGGCAGCACATCGTGCTGCCGTCCGTCGCGCAGGCACAGCAGGGCCTGCCGGCCGCCCTCGCTCGGCCGCAGCTCGGTCCACCACACCTCGTCCCCCACACAACGGAGCCATTCGGCCCGGCCGGGGTGCGAGGCGGCCGCCTCCTCGGTGACGGGGGAGGACCAGGTCCCGTAGGGGGCCGGGTGCGGGGGGCGGATCATGGTGAACCCTTCGTCGGCGGTCGCGGAGTCAGCCTTCGCACCAGATGGCGCTGCGGTCATGGAATTCCTGGTCGCGGTCGTGGCAGCAGACGTCCTTCTTCCGCGCCAGCAGATGGGTGCCCGCCCGGGGGTCGTCGCTGTCGTGCAGGCCGCAGGACGCGAGCAGTTCCCGGACCTCCCCGCACCGCTCAGGACCCGCGAGGAGGACGGCGCCGTGCGGAACGATCAGGTCGGACAGCGCGCCGATCAGCCGGGCGGCGGGCACCGAGTCCAGCTGGGGGCAGGCCGGTTCGGCATAGGCGCCGGGGAAGCGCCGATGGCCGCCGAGGTGTGCCGGGTCCGCGCCGAGCACGTCCTGCGCGCGCACACCGAGCACGGCGATCCCGCGCCGGTCGAGCGCCGCGCCGAGCGCCTCCGGCACCTCGCCGACCGCGAGCACACAGGGTGCGATACCCGGGTTGGCCTGGGCGGACATCGAAGCGAACAGGGCGAACTTGTGGAAGGCGAGGGCGAGGGTGCCGGTCCCCAGGGCGGGCGCGGGCTCAGTCTGCTGAGGGTTCACCGATCTCCTTCAGGAAGTCCAGGACCGCGGCGGCGATCGTGGCGGAGTGGCCGGTCGGCACATGCGCGGCGCCGTCGATCTCCAGGTAGCGCGCGTCCGGGATGGTCTCGACCGCGCGCCGGAGCAGCGCCGGCGGAAACATGCGGTCCCACTCGGAGGCGACCACCAGGGCCGGTACGGACAGCTCGGCGAGTTCGGTCAGATGGTCCTGGGCGGCCCACTCCAGGGTCGCCGCGGTCTGCCCGACCACCCCGGCACCGGCCGGACCCGCGATGATCTCGGCGGTCAGCTCCCGCGCCTCGGCCACCGCGCGCGTGTCGTGCCAGCGCGTGGGCGGGACCAGCCCGTCCGCCGCCAGCCAGCGCAGCGCGGCCGGGGGCGGGGTGTCCAGTGCGTACAGCTCGGCCGTGGCTTCGAGGACCGGTACGGCGGCGGGGGAGAGATCGCCGCAGCCCTGGAGGAAGGTGACGGAGCGGACCAGGTCGGGGCGGCGCAGGGCCACCGCCTGGGTGACGAGACCGCCGAGCGACGACCCGATCATATGAAAGGGGCCCAGGTTCAGGTGTTCCATCAGGCCTACGGTGTCCGCGACCAGGTCCTCCACCGTGTACGGGGCGGGCGGCACCGCCGAGGGTGGCATGCCCCGGTTGTCGAAGACGACGGTACGGTGGCCGGCCGCCAGCAGCGCGGGCACGGTCTGCATCTCCCAGACGACCGAGGACTGACCGGACCCGGCGACATGGAGCACCGGGGCGCCCCGGTCGCCGTCGACCGCGTACGAGAGATCCGTTCCGTTGATCCTGGCGAGTGGCACGGCGGCGAACTCCCTGGGGCTGGGCGGTGGGGGGTCGGTGTGGCACGGCACGCGGGCACGCGGCGGTCGCTCTCGCGGATCGCGCGGCGGCTCACACGGCGGCCGTACCAGGTGTCGGACCGGCCGTCGGACCGGTCGCCGTCCCGGTCGTCGGGCCCGTCGCCGGGTCGGAGTTCCGGGCGAGGGTGCGCAGCAGACCGGACAGGGTCGGCGCGCGCAGGAAGTCCCGCAGCCCCACCTCGGCCCCCAACTCCCTTCTGAGCAGCCCGACCAGACGGACCGCGCGGGTCGAATTGCCGCCCACGTCGAAGAAGTTGTCGTCGTCGCCCACCTCGTCCCGCTCCAGGACCTGGCACAGGAACCGCGCCACCTCGGGCCGCCGTCCGTCCTGTTCGGCCGGAGCGGCGGGCGCGGCGGCGGCCGGCCGTCCGAGTCCGGCGAGCCGGGCGCGGTCCGTCTTCCCGTTGGCGGTCACGGGGATCTCGTCCACGATCGCCCACAGTCCGGGCACCATGTACGCGGGGAGCCGCTCTTCGAGGAACGCGCCGAGCTCGGCGGTCGAGGGGGCCGTGCCGGTGTCCAAGGGGACGCAGACGGCGAGGAGTTGCTTGCTCACGCCCCCGTCGTCGCCGACCACCACGGCGGCGTCCCGTACCCCGGGGTGCTCGCGCAGCGCGGCCGCGATCTCACCGGGTTCGATCCGGAAGCCGCGGATCTTTACCTGGTCGTCCACCCGGCCGAGGAACCGCAACCGGTCCCGCGCGTCGAGGCGGACCAAGTCACCTGTCCGGTAAAGGCGTTCGGGTACGTCCGCGGAGAAGTGCCCGAAGCGCTCGGCGGTTCCGTCCGGGTCCCCCGCGTAGTCCAGGGCCAGTCCGTCCCCGGCGACATACAGTTCGCCCGCGGCACCGGGCGGCAGCAGCCGGCCGCGCTCGTCCAGGATGTGCACCCGGGAGCGGGGCACCGGGACGCCGATCGGCAGCGGGTCCTCGACATCCTCCGCGCGGCCGACGGTGTGCACGGTGGAGAAGGTGGTGTTCTCCGTCGGGCCGTACCCGTTGGTGACGACCAGATGCGGATGGCGTTCGAGCAGCGCGGCCACTTGGCGTGCGGGCACCACGTCCCCGCCGGTCAGCACGTGTCGTACGCCGGTGAACCCGTCCGGGGCGAAGTCCGCCACCAGCCGGAACAGGCCCGAGGTCAGCCAGCACACCGTCACCCCGCGCCGCCGCAGGAAGCCGCCGATCTCGGCCGGTGCGGGCAGCCCGGCCGGCAGGATCTCGATCGCCGCGCCGGACAGCAGCGGGCCCCAGATCTCCAGGGTCGACGCGTCGAAGCCCAGCGGCGCGAGGCGGAGCATCCGCTCACCGGGACCGAGCCGGAGGTAGGCGGCCTCGTGCACCAGCCGGGCGACCGCCCGGTGTGGCACACGCACCCCCTTGGGCGTTCCGGTGGAGCCCGAGGTGAACGCCAGATAGGCGACCCGCCCGGGATCCCCCTCACCGGTCGGCCCTGCGGCATGCCCGTCGGCGCCGGCCGGCCAGGGCTCCACCTGCGGCAGCCCGATCTCGCCCAACCGGCCCAACTCGGCACCGGCGCGCGCCACCACGGCCGCGGGCTTGATCCGCTCAAACATCTGGTCGACGCGGCTCGCGGGCAGGGCCGGGTCCATCCCCAGGTAGCAGGCCCCGGCCCACAGGGCGCCCAGGACGGCCACGATCTCGGCGACCGACCGTTCCACGGCGATCACCACGATGTCCCCGGGCCGCACCCCGACCGCGTGCAGCCGCGCCGCCTGCCGCGCTGCCGTCTCGGCCAACTCGGCGTAGGTGAGGGTCTGTTCGCCCTCGCGTACGGCCGTCGCCGAGGGCCGTCGTTCGACCTGAGCCAGGAACAACTCCTCGACAGTGAGCGCCGGACACGGCTGCTCGGTCCGGTTCAGCCGGTCGAGCCGGGCCCGTTGGGGCGCTGACAGGGCCCGTACGTCTTCGAGGATCTCCCGCGCCGGATCCCGCGCCAGCCGTACGACGGCCTCCGCGAAGTCGGCGAGGAACGCCTCGGCCTCCGCCGGGAGCAGGGCCCCGGTCGCGTACTCCAGGCTGCCCGCGAAGGACGGATCGCTGTCGCTGACGAACAGCGTCGCGTCGAACTGCGAGCCCCCGCCGTGCAGTTCCTCGATCCGGACGGTCAGTTCCCGGGTGGCGAGGCGCCGGGGCACCAGCTGGTCGTGCATGCCGAAGCAGAACTGCACCAGCGGATGACGGCTGGTGCTGCCGCCCATGCCCAGCCGGGTGACCAGCGCGTCGATGGGCAGCGAGCCGTGCTCCAGGCTCAGCGCGAGGGAACGCTGCACCGTACGCAGATAGTCGCCGATGCCCCGGTCGTCGTCGAGGTCGATCCTGACCGGCACCAGATTGCCCGTCACCGCGACCAGTTCGCGCAGCTCGGGAGTGGTGCGTCCCGCCAGGGGCACGCCGACCAGCAGTCGGCGGGCGCCGGTGTGGCGGCCGAGGGCGAGGGCGTAGGCGCCGAGAAGGAGGGCGAAGGGGGTGACACCGCACTCCCGGGCGCGTGCGGTGATCCCGGCCGAGGTCTCGGTGCCCAGGTCGAAGGGCGTGCGGGTGCCCGACGGGTCCTGGAGCGCGGGACGCTGGAGGTCGCTCGGCAACTCCAACACGGCGGGTACGCCCGCGAGATGACCTTCCCAGAACGCGCCCTGCCGGTCCCAGACCCCGCTGCCGGACAGCCCCTCCTGGTGATCCAGCAGGCACTGGAACCGGGGCGCGGGTGTGAGCGGGCGGTCCGGGTGGTCGTAGGCGTCGAAGAGTTCCCGCAGCAACAGGCCGACCGACCAGCCGTCGAGCAGCAGATGATGGGCGATCAGCACCAGGGCGTGCCGGCCGTCTCCGGCGGACGCGTGCAGGAAGCGCAGCGGGGGAGCGTCGGCGAGATCGAAGACCACCCGTCCCTCCCGGGTCGCCGCCGCTCGCACGAAGGACTCGAAGCCGCCGTCCCGCTCCGCGTCGTAAGCCAACTCGTCGAGCGGCACGGTGAATTCGTCGTCCACCTGCCGGTCGACCCGCCCGTCCACGTCCACGAAGCGGGTGCGCAGGTTCTCGTGCCGGCGCCCCACCGCGGCCACCGCCCCGGCGAGCAGCTCCCGTCGCAGCGGCCCCTCGGCGAAGGCGACGAAGACCAGGTTGTACGGCGAGCCGCCGACCGCCCGCTCGGTGAGCCACATGCCCTGCTGCGCATGCGACAACTGCCCCTCGGCGCGGGCGGGTTCGGCAAGGGGGCCGCGCGCCTCGGGTCTCGGCCGCGACGCCGGCGCAGCACCCGCCTCCGCCTCCGTCTCCGCCTTCGCGAGGACGGCGCGCAACGGCTCGTCCGCCAGCAGCCGCCCCAGCGGAACGGCGACACCGAGCCTTTCCTCGGCGAGCGAGACCAAGTGCATCGCCCGCAGAGAGTCACCACCCAGTCGCACAAAGCTCAGTTCGGTGAGTGCGGCCGTGTCCGCCTCCCCGGGGAGTACCGAAAGCGCGAGTTCCTCAAGGAGATGAGCCATCCTGCTACTCCTTAGGGCGTTCAGATGCTCAGGTGGGCAGGAATAAATGTTTTGACAAATCCCGAGTGGCCGCACGCATGGGGGCAGGCCGTACCGGCAGAGGTAAGAGGAGATTAGTGGCAGATGGTTCGGGAGCTAATCACGGACCGTTGCGGGGAGTCAACAGCCGCAGAGTCAATAGCCCGAGGCGACTTCCACCCAAGGCGAAGTCGACATAACGGTAAATCAGGACATCTCTGTAGGGTCCTGGTTTGTTGATGATCCTCTTGCCTCGCTCTCGGCAGTGTGTTTGACTGCATCGATCATTCGGGCCGGTGTCTGTGATGGATCTGTGCGCGACGGGGGATCTACCCATGCCTCATGTTCGGCATCTTGACGAGCCAGAAACGACGAAAGCCGCGTTAGTGATTGAAGTGGAACCAGGCGTTCCTGGTTCCTGGGACGACATTGTCGCCGCCACTCCCGCACCCATCCCCGCCACCACGACGGACCGTTGGCTGCGTCTCGCACCGAAGCGGCTGCCCGGAGAACGCGTCACCATCTTTCTGCGCGGAATGTCGGGTGAGCCTGAATTAGCGCTCCATGGCTCGGTCATGACGGCTCCCTCACCGAATACCCGCATCGATCCGTATTCGATATTCTCGGGAGCCTCGTCCTATCAGGGCCTGGCCACCGAGGGCCCGCACCCCTGGCGGGACCTCGCGCCCGAGGACGTCTATCCCTGCCTGCTGGTACTGATGCCGCACTACGAGGCGCTGCCGGTGGGCCGGCTCGCCAAGGACGAGACGGCCTGCGCCGTCCTGCTGGAGCGGCTGCGGCGATGGGCCGGCGAACAGGGGCTGCGCGGCATCGCGTTCGAGTACCTGGCCCCGGAGGCGGCGCCGCTCACGAACGCGCTGCGCACGGCGGGCTGGCCGGTCGTGGAGTTCGCGGCCCGCTGCGACCTCCATGTCACCTGGTCCGACTTCGACGGCTACCTGGGCACCCTCTCCTCCCGCCGCCGGGTCCGCGTACGCCGTGAGCTGCGCGCCCTGGCGGAGTCCGGGGTGCGGGTGGCCACCCGCA
>NZ_MUNF01000346.1 GCF_002154555.1 Streptomyces murinus | reverse complement strand
GTGGCTGGTGCCGGAGGAGGTGGGCTAGGGCCTGTCTGACAATTCCCGTCTGCCGCGCGACGCCATGCACGCACTCTCGCGGCACCGGGCGCAGACCCAAGTACGTCCAGTACGAGGGCCTACGCCCGGCACCCCGAGAGCACGCACCTGACGCCGCGCGGCCGCCCTCCGGGCGACGACGGGAATTGTCAGACAGGCCCTAGGCCCCTGGCTGCTGGAGGACGCGGAGAGCCCGGACCTGCCCCGCTCCCCGGGAACGGACAGCCTCGTACTCACCGGCCTGGACGACTGCGAGGGTCCGCCCGAGGGACATCGGGGGCGCGTCCGGGTGCACGACGGGCGCCGATGGCTGGGCTCCTGCCGGGAGTTCACCCGCGTCCTGCCGGCCGCCGAGCCGTCGGCGCCCCGGCTCGTCCTGCGCGGGCTCGCCCCGGCGGAACGGCTGCGGGCGGCGCTGTCGAAGGGCACCCGGCGGGCCCTGGATCTGGGGGAGGCCGCGCTGGAGATACGCGACGACCAGGGGGAGCCGCTCACCGAACGCCTGCTCCACGGCAGGATCCTCGCCTGGCGTCCGTCCGGGTACGGGACGGAGCTGATCGACCTGGAGCTCGACGGAAGCCTCTGCACGCCCGTCCCGGAGTACGCGCGGCCCGTCCGGGAACGGTGGCTCGCCGGGCCGCCGGACACCCCGGGGGCCTGGACCGGCCTCGGCATCAGGCAGCGCGGGGCCTGGCTCGACCTCGTCCGGGAGCGGGGCTGCCGACGCACCCCCCGTGACCGGGCGGCCGGTCACGCCTACGAACTCGACGGCCGGTACATCACCGACACACCGGGCCTCCATCTGGCGCTCGGCGAGGCGGTGAACGGTCCCGGCGGCTACTTCGGCGGCTGCGTCGCCGCCCTGGCCGACTGCCTGCGCGGCGCCTTCGGCCACACCGCCCCCGCGACCCTGCTCTGGCGGCACGCGGCCACCGCGCGGGCCCACCTGTCCCGGGCCCTGACCCCGGACGGCGATCCCTACGACCTGTTCACCGTGGTCCTCGAAACCCTGGCCGACGGAGGCATGGACGTCACCCTGGCGTGACGCGCGTCAGCCGCCGGAGACGGCCCGGTCGGCTTCCAGGACGAAGAACAAGAAGCACAGGAAGCGTGGCATGGCCGCGATGACCTCGGGGAACAGTTCGCGGGCGGCGGGGTCGGGGGCCGGCTCGCTGATGACCGTGATCCGGAAGCCCGCCGCGGTGAAGGCGTCGGTCATCGCGTGCAGCGGCCGGTGCCAGCGGCTCATCAGGGCACTACGGCCGCCCATCGTCCACTCGTCGGTCCAGTTGGTGGTGTCGAAGTAGTTGTACTCGGCCTCGCGGCCGGCCTGGCGGTGCATCAGGTTCATCGCGAAGGGGTGCTCCACGGACGCGATCAGCCGGCCGCCGGGCTTGAGCACGCGGCGCAGCTCGGACAGCGCCGGTGCCCAGTCCTTCAGATAGTGCAGCACGAGGGACGCCATGACGTCGTCGAACGTGTCGTCGGCGTAGGGAAGGGGGCTGCCCAGGTCGGCCACCCGGAGGTCCGCGTCGTCGCCGAGCCGCCGCCTGGCCAGCTCCACCATCCCGGCGCTCGCGTCGAATCCGCTCATCAGGGCGCCACGGTCCCGCAGCGCCGCGGACAGGGGACCTGCGCCGCAGCCGGCGTCCAGGATCCGCCGCCCGGCCACGTCCCCGGCGAGATCCAGCATCGCGGGCCGCTCGTAGTGGGCGTTGAGCAGGTTGGTCTCGTTGTCGGCCGCGTACGCCTCGGCGAAGCCGGTGTAGTCATTGACCTTCGGCGAATCCGCGGCCACCGCGGACGCCGGAGCGGGGTGAGAAGTCATGGTCCGAGAGACGTGCGCGACGGAGGCCCGGTTCCTGGTGCGGCGGCTGTCCGTGAAGGGGGCGGCTCAGTCGTGCCGTCCCCAGTTCCCCCGGTGGATGACCTCCTCCGCGTTCCGGCGCCGTGCTTCGACGCCGGGGCTCTGCGGGGGCAGGTCGGTGGCGCGGTAGCCGATGGTGAGGGCGCCGACGGGGTCGTACGCGTCGGGGATGCCGAACTCCTCGCGGAACGGCGGGATGTGTTCCGGCATGATGCCGAAGAAGCAGGCGCCCAGGCCCTCGTCGACGGCGCTCAGCAGCATGAGCAGGGAGGCCATGCCGGTGTCGATGTACCAGTAGGGCGCGGGCCAGCGGGCCTCGGAGCGGTCCGCCCAGCCCTTGCCGGGCTGGGCGTAGCGGTCCAGGTACGCCTCCTTGTGGGCCAGCGGCACCACGACCAGCGGAGCGTTCTGCATCGTCGGCGTCTTCTCCACCCGCACGGGCACGAAGGGCCAGAAGCGGGCGCGGTCCGCGGGGTCGGTCAGGGCGAGGAAGGCCCAGCCCTGGGAGAAGCCGGCCGAGGGGGCGCGCAGGGCGGAGGCCAGGATCCGCTCGACCACCTCGGGCGCCAGCGGCTTGTCGGAGTAGTGCCTGACCATGCGCCTGCGGCGGATCACCTCGGAGAACTCCATGGCGCCAGATCCTGCCACGAACGCCCGGCGCCGCCCACCCGGTTCCGGCCACCGGCCGCGCTCAGAACAGCAGCACGACCTTGCCCGACAGACCACCGGCCTCGAACCGCTCATGGGCCGCGCGCACCTCCGACAGGGGATAGTACGCGGCCACCCGCACCTTCAGCCGCCCCGCGTCGACCAGGCCCACCAGTCCCGCCAGGTCCTTGCCGCTCTCCTGGACATAACTCTTCGCGGCGCCCGGGGCGTCCGGCAGGGGCGCGTCGGAGACCGAGATGTACGACCCGCCGTCGGCGAGCGCCCGGGTGACGTCGACGCCCGCGGTGTCCAGCACCGCGTCGTACGCTCCCTGGGGAAGCTCCGCGACGGAGTGCGTCACGGTCGAGGCGCCGAACTCTCGCACGACTTCGGTGTGTTCGGGGCGGGAGACCAGCCCGTCGACCGACACCCCCGCCTGCCGGGCCAGTTGGACCGCCAGGCCGCCCACCGCGCCCGCGGCCCCGGTGACCAGGAGCCGGGTGCGGCTCTCCGGGCGCAGTGCCGCGAGGGCCTGTACCGCCGTGGTCCCGGCGAGCGGCAGCGTCGCGGCCTCGGCCAGGGTGAGCGTCTTGGGGGCGTGGGCGAGCAGCCGTACCGGCAGGCGGACCAGTTCGGCCCAGGTGCCCAGGCCAGTGGCGAACTGCGCGGACATCGCGATCACCCGGTCGCCGACCGCGAACTGCGGCGCGGAACTCGCCACGACGATCCCGGCCAGGTCCCAGCCCGGCGTCGCCGGCAGGGCCGGGCCCACGTCCCAGGCCCGGGTCTTCCAGTCCACCGGGTTCAGACTGCTCGCGACGGTCCGCACCAGCACCTCACCCGCGGCCACGTCCGGCCCCGGCTTCCGGTCCAGCGTCGGCCCCGACTCCGACCCCGGGGCGGCGATCTCGCGCACCGTGAGCACCTCGGGCCCGCCGTGTGCTTCGATCCGAACTGCGCGCATGGCGTCAACTCCTCATGTTCCAGGCCGTGTTACGGCCGGGCGGCGACCGTCGTGGTCCCGCGTCGGAGCTCACGCTAAAGTCTGACATCGATGTGAGAGTCAAGCCGGGGAGGCCGCCATGCGGATCGGTGAGATGGTGCGGCGCACGGGGGTCAGCGAGCGGCTGCTGCGCTACTACGAGGAGCAGGGCCTGCTGACGCCGGAGCGCCTGCCCAGCGGGTACCGCGTCTACGCGGAGCAGGACGTCGAGACGGTCCGCCGGATCCGCGCCCTGCTCGCCGCCGGACTCACCACGGACACCATCGCGAAGGTGCTGCCCTGTGTCCGCGAGGAGGGCGAGCGGCTGGTGCCGGTCTGCGCGGACCTCGTCGCGGGGCTGCGCGGGGAGCGGGAGCGGATCAGCCGGGCGATCGACGATCTACAGGCGTCGCGCGCCCTGCTGGACATCGTCATCGAGGCGGGCCCCCAGCCGGTGGCGGCGGGATCGCGGTAGGCCGGAGGTCACTCCGGCAGCGGACCGGCCGCCAACTCAAGGAGTTCGCAGCCCAGTTGGTACAGAGCCCGGTCTATGCCCGGCCGGGTGGCGAGCCGGGGGGTGCGGGCCACGTCGTTGACGACGGTGAGGACGGTCTGCACCCGCACGCGGGCCTCGGCCGGCGTCATGGCCGGGTGGACCGCGTGCAGCAGGTGCAGCCATTCGGCGATGTAGTCGCGCTGGAACTGCCGGGTGCGCAGCCGGTCCGCCTCCTGGAGGTGCTCGGCCTCGGTGGCGATCACGGTCACCAGATGCCGGGAGACCAGCGCCATGCGGATGTAGCGCCACACCAGGTGTCGTAGCGCGTCCGCGTGGTCCCGTGCCGGGGCGAGCACCTCGGCCAGGTCGACCCACAGCCGTTCGACGCCCCGGTGCACGGCGGTGGCGAGGAGGTCGTGCTTGCTGGCGAAGTGGTGGTAGATGCTCTGCCCGGCGATCCCGACGGCCGCGCCGGTGTCCTCCAGGCTGACCGAGGCGTAGCCGCGCTCGGCGAACAGTTCGGTCGCGGCGGCGAGCAGGGCCTCCCGGCGGGAGCGGTGGCGCAGGGTGCCCCGGGGCGCGTCGAGCCGGGGCTCGCCGAGTCCGGGCGGGACCGACGTGGCGACGCGGTGCATCAGACGGGCGACGAGGTCCGGCGACGTCAGTTCCACGCGCTGGTAGGCGAGGCTCGCCGCGACCCCGAGCGTGCCCCAGGACAGCAGCTCGGTGTGGGCGGGGTCCAGCTCCGGCCGGGCTGCGGTCAGCTGCCCGGCGAGGGTGCGCCGGGCCGCGTGCAGCCGGCGGGTCAGTTCCGTGTACTGCTCGGCGGGCAGATGCCGGGCCTCGCGCTGCCAGAGCACACCCAGTTCGCGCCGGGCGAGCGCGGACTCGGCGAAGTCCCGGACCAGGACGTCGAGTTCGCCGGGTCCGGCCGGGTACAGGCCGGCCAGACAGGAGTCGAGGGCCTCGGTGACGACGGCGTGCAGCAGTTCCTGCTTGCCGCCGAAGTGCCGGTACAGGGCGGAGGGGCCGATGCCCACGGCCGCCGCGATGTCGCTCATCGCCGCGTTGGCGTAGCCGTCCCGGGAGAACAGCTCGCGCGCGGCGGCGATGATCAGCTCCCGGCGGTTGCGCGGCCGCGTCGCCCGCACGAGCGGGGCGGCGGGCTCCGCACCGGGTCCCGCCGCGGCCGTACCGCCGGGGCCGACCGACTCGACACCGGACCCCACCGTCGCCGAACCACCCGGGGCCGCCACCTCCACACCGGCCCCCGCCACCGCCGTACCACCCGGGCCGACCGACTCGACACCGGTTTCCGCCGCCGTACGACCCGGAGCCGCCGTCTCCACATCGGCGGCTGCCACCGCCGTACCACCCGATGCGACCGATTCCACGCCGGCCCTCGTCGCCGCCGCGCCACTCGGCGCGAGCGGCTCCATACCGGCCCCCGGCTCCGTCCCGACCTCGACCCTCACCGGCACCTCCAGACAGCGAGCCGACTCCTCCTGGACCGGCGGTCTAGCCGAGTTCCAGCGAACGGCCGATGATCTCCTTCATGATCTCGGTCGTGCCCGCGTAGATCCGGCTCACCCTACTGTCCTGCCAGGCGCGCGCGATCGGGTACTCCAGCATGTAGCCGTATCCGCCGTGCAGCTGGACGCAGGCGTCCATGACCCGGCCCTGCAACTCGGTGCACCACCACTTGGCCTTGGCGGCGTCGACGACCGTCAACTCGCCCGCGTTCAGGGCGAGTACGCAGCGGTCGAGGTAGTGCTGGGCGATCTCGATCTCGGTGTCCAGCTCGGCGAGGCGGTGCCGGATCACCTGGAGGGAGCCGATCGGCTTGCCGAAGGCCTTGCGCTCGCGCACGTACTCGACGGTCCAGTCGAAGGCCGCCACCGCCTGCGCCAGACCGGCGATCGCGACCGACATCCGCTCCTGCGCGAGATTGCGCGTCAGGGCGAAGAAGCCCTCGCCCTCCACGCCCAGCAGGTTGGCCGCCGGCACCCTGGCGCCGGTGAAGACCAGCTCGGCGGTGTCCTGGGCGTGCAGACCGACCTTCTCCAGCTTGCGGCCGCGCTCGAAGCCCGGGGTGCCGCGCTCCACGACGATCAGGCTGAGCCCGCGGTGCGGGTGCTCGCCGGTGCGCACGGCGACGACGACCAGGTCCGCGTTGATGCCGTTGGTGATGAACGTCTTCGCGCCGTCGATGACGTAGTGGTCGCCGTCGCGGACCGCCTTGGTGCGGATGCCGGACAGGTCGGAACCGGTGCCGGGCTCGGTCATCGCGACCGCCGTGATCGTCTCACCGGAGGCGATGCCGGGCAGCCAGCGCGCCTTCTGCTCGTCGTTCGTCTGGTCCAGGAAATAGGGCAGGACCACGTCCGCGTGCAGGGTCGGTCCGAGGATCGCCGGGATGGCGCCCACCCGTGCGCCCTCCTCGTGCAGGATCGTGTTGTAGCGGAAGTCCTTGATCCCCGCGCCGCCGAACTCCTCGGGCACGGCGATGCCGAGCGCGCCGAGTTCGCCCAGACCGGTGAACAGCTCACGGGGCACGATGCCCGCCTTGTCCCAGTCCGCGTAGTGCGGCACCACATGCTTGGTGATGAAGGCCCGCACGCTCTCGCGGTAGTCCTCGTGCTCGGCTTCGAAAAGGGTTCGCTTCATGATCAGCTTTCTCAGAGGGATCGAGAACCGCGGCGGTGCCGTCGTGCGACCGAATGCGCCAGCGGAGACTACTCGGGATTCACTTGCGACGAAAGTAGTGAACTGACGGCAGGTGAAGCGGGGCGATCGGATCCGGTGCGCCGCCACCCCCGCACACTGATCAGGATTCACAAAGACGCATCGCCGACTGTGCCGCTGCTCACATTCGGTCCGACTACTGCGTTTTACTAGGACGTCCTAGTATCGATCTGATCAGCGTCCCCTCGACCTGTCCCGGAAGGCCCCCGATGAGCGAACTGCACTCCCCCGTGCACCCCGTACGCCTGGTCACCGCATCCGCTCTGTTCGACGGGCACGACGCGTCGATCAACATCATGCGGCGCATCTTCCAGTCCCAGGGCGCCGAAGTGATCCACCTCGGGCACAACCGGTCGGTGCAGGAGGTCGTGAACGCGGCGCTGGAGGAGGACGCGCACGGCGTGGCCGTCTCCTCGTACCAGGGCGGCCATGTCGAGTACTTCGAGTACCTGGTCGAGTCGCTGCGCGAGCGGGGCGCGGAGCACATCCGGGTGGTCGGCGGCGGGGGCGGCGTGATCGTGCCCGAGGAGATCACCCGGCTGCGCGCGCACGGGGTGACCATCTTCTCGCCCGAGGACGGCCAGCGGATGGGCCTCGCCGGGATGATCAACTCCGTCGTACGGGACTGCGACTTCGATCTGTGGGAGGGCAAGCCCGCCGACGCGGACGCCGTGCTCGCGGGCGACCGGTTCGCCACCGCCCGGGCCATCACGGGCGCCGAACTCGGCAAGCTGCCCCCGGAGTTCCTCGCCCGGCTGCGGACCGCCGCGGCCGGCCGGGTGGTGCCGGTGCTCGGCATCACCGGCACCGGCGGCTCCGGCAAGTCCTCGCTGACCGACGAGCTGGTGCGCCGCTTCCGCGTGGATCAGCAGGACAAGCTGCGCATCGCGGTGATCGCGGTCGACCCGACCCGCCGGCGCGGCGGCGGCGCCCTGCTCGGCGACCGGATCCGGATGAACTCCCTGGACGGCAACCGGGTGTTCTTCCGCAGCCTGGCCACCCGCGGGAGCCATGAGCTGCCCGCGCACCTCACCGATGTGATCGATGTGGTCAAGGCCGCCGGGTACGACCTGGTGATCGTGGAGACCCCGGGCATCGGCCAGGGCGACGCGGCGATCGTGCCGTTCGTCGACACCTCGCTGTACGTGATGACGCCGGAGTTCGGCGCCGCGTCCCAGCTGGAGAAGATCGACATGCTCGACTTCGCCGACGTGGTCGCGGTCAACAAGTTCGAGCGGCGCGGCGCCAAGGACGCGCTGCGCGATGTGAGCCGCCAACTGGTGCGCAACCGCGAGGCGTTCGACAAGCGGCCCGAGGACATGCCGGTGTACGGCACCTCGGCCGCGACCTTCCACGACGACGGGGTCACCGCGCTCTTCCAGCATCTGAAGTCGGCCCTGGACGAGAAGGGGCTGCACCTCCAGGAGGGCACCCTCGCCCCCGTCGACGTGCGCCACTCCTCCGGGATCCGCCAGGTGGTGCCCGCCGACCGGGTGCGCTATCTCGCGGAGATCACCGAGTCGGTCCGCGCGTACCACGCCGAGACCGAGGTGCTCGCCGAGGCGGCCCGGCGCGTCCAGCGCCTCGACCTGGTCAAGGGCGAGCTGGCGGCGGCCGGTTCGGACGCGGACAATGTGGACGCGCTGCTCACCGAGGCCCGCAGGCAGCTGCCGCACGAGGTCGGCGCGCAGATCGAGAACTGGCCCGCCGTCGTGGCGTCGTACTCCGGTGACGAGCAGGTCGTGAAGATCCGGGACCGGGAGATCCGCACCAAGCTGACCCGCGAGTCGCTGTCGGGCAACAAGGTCCCCCGGGTGGCCCTGCCCCGGTTCACCGACCACGGGGAGCTGGTGCGGTTCTGGCGGCGGGAGAACCTGCCCGGCTACTTCCCGTTCACCGCGGGAGTGTTCCCCTTCAAGCGGGACGGCGAGGACCCGGCGCGGATGTTCGCCGGTGAGGGCGACCCGTTCCGCACCAACCGGCGCTTCAAGCTGCTCTCGGAGGGCCAGCCCGCCACCCGGCTGTCCACCGCCTTCGACTCGGTCACCCTCTACGGCCGCGACCCGGGCGAGCGCCCCGACGTCTACGGCAAGGTCGGCACCTCCGGCGTCTCGGTCGCGAACCTGGACGACATGAAGGCGCTGTACGACGGCTTCGACCTGATCGCGCCGACGACCTCGGTGTCGATGACGATCAACGGCCCAGCGCCCACCGTGCTGGCGTTCTTCCTCAACACCGCGATCGACCAGCAGATCGAGCGGTTCCGCGCCGCCGAGGGCCGCGACCCCTCGGCCGAGGAGGCGGAGCAGCTGCGCGCCCACGCGCTGGCGAGCGTGCGGGGCACGGTGCAGGCCGACATCCTCAAGGAGGACCAGGGCCAGAACACCTGCCTGTTCTCGACCGAGTTCTCGCTGCGGATGATGGCCGACATCCAGGAGTGGTTCATCGCGCACAAGGTCCGCAACTTCTACTCGGTGTCCATCTCCGGCTACCACATCGCCGAGGCGGGCGCGAACCCGATCAGCCAGCTGGCGTTCACCCTGGCCAACGGCTTCACCTATGTGGAGGCGTATCTGGCGCGCGGCATGGACGTGGACGACTTCGCGCCGAACCTGTCGTTCTTCTTCTCCAACGGTATGGACCCCGAGTACTCGGTGCTCGGCCGGGTCGCCCGCCGGATCTGGGCGGTCGCGATGAAGCGGAAGTACGGCGGCAACGAGCGTTCCCAGAAGCTCAAGTACCACGTCCAGACCTCGGGCCGCTCCCTGCACGCCCAGGAGATGGACTTCAACGACATCCGCACCACGCTCCAGGCGCTCATCGCCATCTACGACAACTGCAACAGCCTGCACACCAACGCCTATGACGAGGCGGTCACCACCCCGACCGAGGAGTCCGTGCGCCGGGCGCTGGCCATCCAGCTGATCATCAACCGCGAGTGGGGCCTCGCGATGAACGAGAACCCGCTCCAGGGGTCGTTCATCATCGACGAGCTGACCGACCTGGTCGAGGAGGCGGTGCTGCTGGAGTTCGAGCGGATCAGCGAGCGCGGCGGTGTGCTCGGCGCGATGGAGACCGGCTACCAGCGCGGCCGTATCCAGGACGAGTCGATGCTCTACGAGCAGCGCAAGCACGACGGTTCACTGCCGATCATCGGCGTCAACACCTTCCGCAACCCGCACACCGAGGGTGCCGAGCCGGGCGCCATCGAGCTGGCCCGTGCCACCGAACAGGAGAAGCGCTCCCAGCTGGAGCGGGTGCATGACTTCCAGGCCCGGCACCAACAGGAGGCGCACGCCGCGCTGAACGCCCTGAAGGCGGCGGCGGTCGCGGGCGACAATGTGTTCTCGGTGCTCATGGACGCCGCGCGGGTGTGCACCCTCCAGCAGATCACCGAGGCGTTCTTCGAGGTGGGCGGCCAGTACCGGCGCAACGTCTGACGCACAGGAGGGGGGGTGGTGCGGGCCGGCCGGCCCGCACCACCCCCCTCGTGCTGTCACGCCTCGTACGCCAGCAGCGCCATCATCCCCGCCTCGCCGTGGTAGGCGTTGTGGCAGTGCAGCATCCACTGGCCGGGGTTGTCGGCGTCGAAGTACACGGACACCGTGCGGCCGGGCAGCACGATGGTGGTGTCCTTGCGCGGGCCGCCCGTACCGAGCTGGTACGTGTGTCCGTGCAGATGCATCGGGTGCCACATGTCGGTCTTGTTGACGAAGTCCAGCCGGACCCGCTGCCCCTGCTCGACCAGGACGGGGTCGGCGGTGGGGTGCTTCATGTCGTACCGCCTGCCGTTGATGCCCCAGTCGTACCCGGCCATGCCGCCGGTGAGTTCGATCCGGTGGACGCGGTCGGTCCTCCTCGTGTCCAGGCGGACGTCGTCGGCGGCCTTCAGCCCGGCGGCGTTCATGATCATGCCGTCCAGCTCCTTCGGGCGGACGGTCGCCTTCGGCGCGGCGCCGGACCCGGTGCGCACCAGCGCCAGACCGCTCGCGTCCTTGCCCTCGGCGAGCGCGACCAGCGGGAAGACCCCGTCGGCGAGCGTGACGAGGACGTCGTACCGCTCCCCCATGCCCACCAGCAGCGCGTCCACCTGCTGATGGGCGACCGGGAAGCCGTCCGTGTGGGTGATGGTCAGCATGTGGCCACCGAGCGCGACGCGGTACGCCGTGTCGCCGCCGGCGTTGACGATGCGCAGCCGCACCCGCTTGCCGGGCTTGCCGGTGTAGACGTCGGGGTCAGCCGGCACCCGGCCGTTGACCAGGTGGTACGGGTACTTGACGTCACCGGCGTCGCCGCCGAGCAGACTGCTTCGCGCGCCCATGAGCATGAACTTCATCGAGCCGGACGACGCCTTGCCGCCCCCCTTGCCCGTATCGCCGCCGCTCATGTCCATGCCGTCCATGTCACCCATGTCCATCCCGCCCATGTCATGACCGGAGGAGCCGCCGTGGCCCGAGCCGCCCATGTCCATGTCCCCCATGCCCTGGCTCAGTTCGGCGAGGACCTGGTCGGGGGTGCCTGTGACACCGTCGACCCAGTCGTCCAGGACGACGACCCACTCGTCGTCGTACGACAGCGGTTCCCTCGGGTCCTCCACGATCAGCGGGGCGTGCAGTCCCCGGTCCAGCTGGACGCCGACGTGGGGGTGGAAGAAGTAGGTGCCGGGGGTGTCGGCGAGGAAGCGGTAGGTGAAGTTGCGGCCGGCGCGCACCGCGTTCTGGGTGGCCGGGGGCACGCCGTCCATGTCGGCGCGCAGGGCGATGCCGTGCCAGTGGACGGACGTCGTGGTCCGGTCCGGGAGCTGGTTGGAGAGTTCGGCGGCGAGGGTGTCACCGGCCGACAACCGGATCTCCTTGCCGGGGGTGCGGCCGCCGTAGGCCCAGCTCTTCGCCGTCACCTCGCCGCCGAGGTCGAGCACGGCGGGCGCGGCGGTCAGGGTCACCTCGCGCACCTTGCCGCTGCCCTTGCGCTTCCGCTCGGTGGTCGCGACCACCTTGCTGTCGGGGCTCACCAGGGCCGGCGTGGACCCGGAGCCGCCGCACGCGGCGAGCGCTCCCGTCCCGGCGACGGCGAGACCGGCCAGCAGGGCGGAGCGACGGTTGATGCTGTTCATCTGTGATGCCTCTTCTCTCGATGCCGTTGACCTGCGCGCATGCGGCATCGCCCCCCACGGGGTACGGGGGAACGGGCCGCGCGGGGGCGGCCTAGATCAGCAGTCGGGAGAGGAGGGAGAGGTCCGGGGGCGCGCGGTGCGGGTTGCCCGGCAGACCGCGCCCGGCGAGGACGCCCCGCTGCGGAGCGGCCTGGACGGTGTGCGTCGGCACGGTCGGCGGGTCGAGCCACTGCGGTGAGCCGACGGCCCCCGAGGTGCAGTGCTGCATGTCGGCGCCGGAGCAGGCGCCGCCGGTGTCATGGTCCATGGCCGAGGTCAGGGCCTCGGCGGCCCTGTCCTGCCCGGTCATACGGTGTCCGGTGTGATCCGTGCCGGGCATCGCGCTCATGGCGGTCGCGGGTGCGGCGGGGACGGCGCCCAGGTCGTGGTGGACGAGGACGACGAAGGCCGCGAGCAGCGCCAGGACGGCCGCCCACGACCGGCGCGCCGCGCCGCCGCGGGAACCGGTCCGCCGGTACGTCACCTGCCGCCCTCCCCTTTTCGAGGCCATGCCCGAGACCACGCGATGCGGGACCACGTCCCGCACGCCACAGGCTCCAGGCACGCCACTATACCCCCTAGGGGTACGACGTCCAGCCGACCCCCCGGGATGACGATCAGATGACTAAGTACCCCTGGGGGGTATATCGTTCCGGTTGCCGGAAGACCGGGCGACCGCCCTTCCGCGGACCGAACCATGCTCACACCCGAGGAAGAGGCCATGACCGAACAGACGAACTCCGGCTCCTGCTGCAGCTCCTGCGGCACTGGCGCGGCGACCGACGTGCAGGTCCACGGCACCGGCGTCACCACCGTGTACAAGGTCTCCGGCATGACCTGCGGCCACTGCGAGTCCGCCATCTCCGAGGAGGTCTCCGCCCTGGAAGGCGTCACCGCGGTCACGGCCGTCGCCGACACCGGCGAGGTCACGGTGACCTCCGCCGCCCCGCTCGACCAGGAAGCCGTCCGCGCCGCCGTGGACGAGGCGGGCTACGAGCTCGTCGGCCAGGTCTGAGGCTCCACGCCGGCAAGGCGCGCAGCCCCCGGGCGAAGGCCCCTCCAACTCCCCAAGGGATGGAGGGGCCTTCGCCTTTTTCGCGCCCTCTTACATACCCCCCAGGGGTATATGGGACGAAGGGTGGAGTCATGTCAGCGGTCAATCCCCGGCGCTGGTGGGCACTGGTCGAGCTCGCCGCCGCCCAGTTCATGGTCATCATGAACACGTCGATCATCGGGGTGGCGCTTCCCGAGATGCAGAAGGACCTCGGCTTCTCTCAGAGCGAGTTGCAGTGGGTCTTCAACGCCTACGTCATCGCCTTCGGTGGTCTGCTGCTGCTCGGCGGCCGGCTGTCCGACCTGCTCGGCGCCCACAAGGTGTTCATCACCGGCTGGACGGTGCTGGTCGCCGGCTCGATCGTGGCGGCCGCCGCGCAGAGCGCGTCCGTGGAGGTCGTCGGCCGCGCGGTCCAGGGCGTGGGCGGCGCGCTGATCGCGCCCTCGGCGATGACGCTGCTCATGATGCTCTTCGCCCACGACCCCAAGGAGCTGGGCAGGGCCATGGCGCTCTACGGTGCCGCGGCGCCCGCGGGCGGCACCGCCGGTGTCTTCATGGGCGGTGTGTTCACCCAGTGGCTGAGCTGGCCGTGGGTGTTCATCATCTGCATCCCGATCGGTCTCGGCACCCTCGCGGCCACCAAGCTGCTCCCGGCCGTCGGCGGCCGTCGCGGCGACGGGGTGGACGTGCTCGGCGCCGTCTCCGTGACGGCGGGTCTCGCGCTCGCGGTGTTCGCCGTCGTGCGCGCCCCCGAGACCGGCTGGTCCTCAATGGGCACGGTGCTTGAGCTGGCCGGCGCGGTCGTGCTGCTCGCCCTGTTCCTCGTGATCCAGAAGACGGTGCGCGGGCCGCTGATGCCGCTCGGCATCTGGCGGGTGCCGCGCCTGGGTTCGGCGAACCTGGCGATGGCGCTGCTCGGCGCCGCGCTGCTCCCGATGACCGTGCTGCTGATGATCTTCATGGCGGCCATCACGACCCGGCTGCTCGCGAAGTTCGGCGCCAAGCCGTTGATCGGCGGCGGTCTGCTAGTCCTCGCGGCGGGTCTGGTGTGGCTGGCCCAGGTGCAGCCCACGGGCACCTTCGTGGTCGACGTCCTGCCCGCGTCGCTGGTCGCCGCCCTCGGCATGTCGCTCGCCTACATCCCCGCGATGATGGCCGCGATGTCCGGTGCCCCGCAGGAGCAGGCGGGTCTGGCCTCCGGCATCGTCACCGCGTCTTCGCCGACTTCACGCCCAAGGGCGCGGACTCGCTACCGCCATCGTGACCGAGGACGGCCACCCGATCGGCGACCTCCAGCCCTACCTGGGCGCCTACGGCCATCTCGTCGCCCTGCGCGCCGGGGACCTCGCCTACCTGCACGTCCACCCGTCCGGCAAGCCGGGCGACGCGGGCGGGTACCGGCTGTTCTTCGACTTCCAGCACGAGGGGAAGGTCCGTACGGCGGCGTTCACGGTGCACACCACGGGGACGCGGGGTTTCCGGGGCCCACGAGCACTGAGGGACCGGGGCGTTCACACGGCGGGCCTGTTACATTCGGCCGCGCCACATGATCACCCGCGGACGGATGGACGGATGTTCCCGGAGACAGTGCTGCACACGGACCGTCTGGTCCTCCGCCCGTTCACGGCCGCCGACGCCCAGGACACACAGGCGAGTTGCGCCGACGCGCTCACCCAGCGCTGGCTCCCGCTCCCCCGCCCCTACACCCTGGACGCCGCCACCGCCTGGTGCACCTCTGTCTCCCACGCCCTGCGCGAGTCAGGTGACGGCATCCACTTCGCCGTCACCGACACCCGCACCGAGCGACTGATGGGAACCGTCGGGCTGAAGAAGACCGACTGGCGGGGGCTGACGAGCGAGGTCGGCTACTGGGTCTCCCCCTGGGCCCGCGGCCACGGCATCGCCACCGAGGCGACCCGCGCCCTGGCCCACTGGGCGCTGACCGACCACCGCTTCGAACGCCTCGAACTCCGCGCCGCCACCGCCAACACCGCCTCCCGGAAGACCGCCCTCGCGGCCGGCTTTCACCATGAGGGCATCCTGCGCAACGCCGGGTTCGTGCATGACGGGCGGGTCGATCTGGTCCTGTTCTCACTGGTCGCGGACGACCTGAGGGGAAGCTGAGCGGATGCCTGGGGCAAGCGATCACCGAACCGCTCTGACCGACCTGTGGCGGGCCCACATGGCCGCACCTTTCCCACCCGGCCTACGGGGCGCCGAGCGGGCCGGCATCGACATGGTGCTGCTCGACGCGAGCATCGCCGGATGCGTCTCCTCCTGGCTCAACCGCGCCGGCTCCCCCGACACGCGGCGCCTGAGGATCGCCGACCGGTGCGTCCTGGACCTGGACCAGGTTCTCCCCCTGCTCACCGACACCGAGGAGATCGAGTACTTCCGGCGCCTGCGACGGATGGCCGCACTCGTGTCGCTGCCGGAGAACTGACCCCGGCCCCGCCGCATCCGACACGCCCTGGAGGCAGCCGGTGCAAGGGGCCCGGCGTCGAGATGCCGGGCCCCTTGCACCGGCT
>NZ_MUNF01000345.1 GCF_002154555.1 Streptomyces murinus | reverse complement strand
CCTCGGCATCCTGCGCGGGGCGGGCTTCGACGACGCGGACGCCGTCGGCGTGTACCACGCCTTCATCGACCTGGCGCTGGCCTTCGCCGCCCTGGACGCGGGCGCGCTCGCCATCAAGGACGAGGTCAGGGAGGCGGACGAGGAGGTCTGGACCTCGACGTACGCCCGACTGCCTGCCGAGACCCATCCGCATATCGCCGCCACCGCGCACCTGCTGGCGGAGCGGATGAACCTCAGCGCCTATCCGGTCGTACTGGACACCCTGCTGGGCCAGGCCGAGGCGCGGCTGGCCGCCGCAGGAAGCCGGGGCACCGGGGGACAATGAGGCCCCACGCGGCCCGAGGCGTCGCGCGCTCCCCTTCCTCCGCTCGCCGCACACGGCCGGGAGAGCCCTGTGCGGCGAGCGGAGGCCCCTGGACCGACGAAGCCGTACCGGCAGGGTCGATCGTCAGGTCAGTGACGCAGGTGGGGCCGACCGCTGCCGTTCCTCTGACCGGGTACCCGGCCCGTCCCTACGCGGCGCCGGTCCCGGTGAACTGACGGCACCTCACCTGTTGGCCTGCCACGACGCACGCCACCGTGCTCACCCCAGTACAGGACGCTGCCGGCGGCCAGGGCGAAGCCGATTCCCGCGCCCACCAGAGCGCCGAAGACCTCCCCCGACGCGAAGCCGACCAGAGCTCCGGCCAGCAGTCCCACCAGCGAGGCGCGGGTGAAGTACCTGCGGATCCTCTCGTCCATGGAAATCACCGCCTTTCACAGGCCCCTCTGCCCCGCCGCGCGGCATCAAACCGACGATTCGTCACATCAGACGAGTACTCGCGGCGCCGACGGCGCCGAATCGCCTTCGGCTCGGGTCGACCATTGGAAAGCCGGACGGGCGGGCGTTCGGCTCAGGCGGCAGCGTGGGTGGCTTGGGGGAGGGGAGGGGAATCACGGACCGGCGATCGGCGTTGTCGAAGTGTGGGCGATTCATCCTCGTACGGGCGTGAAGCACGCGGCGCGGCCGGCGTCGCGGCGACCTACGCGCGCCTTGCGGCCGATCGTGCCGAAACGCTCACCCGGGCGGCCGCGCTGAGCCGGGAATTCGACGGGATCGTCGCGGCGAACGCCTTGGTCGCCGTCGATGACGAACATGACCCCGAGGGAGGCAGCACCGCTTTCGAGCGGGCCCACGTGGCCGCTCTGCTGGCGCGTGCGCGCGAGCACCTGGAAGAACTCGACCAGGCGCTGGAACGAGTCGAGCGCGGGCAGTACGGGAAGTGCATGGGCTGCGGCGGAACGATACCTCCCGAACGACTGGAGATCCGTCCGGCGACCGCCCTGTGTGTGCGGTGCGCCCGGTCGGACCCGCGCCGTTCCCCCTAGACACGGGTACGTCAACCGGCTGTGGCCGCGCGGTACGCCGCAACCGCCGGTGAGAGCACGGTCTGCACACCGGACCTCGGCTTCCTCGCGACCATCTTCTACACCATGATGATCACGTCGCCCTCGCGGACGAACCCCGTCTCGGTGATGAACGGGTCCGTATCACCGGAGAAGGTCGACGCGACCCGAAGCACCAGGCTGTCGTCCGCCCTTTCATCGGCACGCGTCACGGACACGGTGTTGCGCGTGCGGCTGCCGTCGACGAGCGTGTCGGTGTAGGCGGTGCAGCGCTGTGCGACGCCGCGGACGGCGGCCATGACCGCGGCCGCCCGGCCGGGTGCGTACCGGTCGAGGGACTCCTGACCGAACCAGCCGTAGTCGATCTGCTCCGTCATCAGCTTGAGGCCATGCGGAAGCCGGGCCTGAGTCAGCAGGCCGTCACGCAACCGGTCCCGCAGCGGCACCGAGGCGGCCGGCGGGCGTACCGACGAGCCGGCCGAACAAGCCGAGGTGGCAAGGACCGCTGCGATGGCCGCGGCCACCGCGACATGGTGTGCGCGCACAGTTCTGTTCCCCCTCAGATCCATGGGCGGCCTACCTTCTCACGTGACGGTTGTGACCCCCGCACCGCGTCCGGCCGCTACTTCCGATCTCACGCCGAAGCCTGCGCCTGAACGCGCTGCGGCGCGGGATGGCGTACACCGTCCCCCCGCCCGGCGACCGCCCCCCTCCTGCTCTGAAGCATCGGGACGACTCCGGTCCTCGTAGCTGGGCCGATCGTGGGGCGGTCGGCATCCGTGGAGGGAACCCCCGGGTGCGGCGCGGCGGGCACCGGTGCGGATGCTCCTACTGTCGGCTGGTGTGACACATGAAACGAACAGCCCGGCAACCGGCACCGCAAGGCGAAGCCTCCTGACCGCCGGCGCCGGAGCCGTCCTCGCCACGGGGTGCAGTCGTCTGGTGTCCGCCTCGGACCGCCAGGGAGGCCCGCCGACCTCCGGTACCACGCAGGGCGCGGATCTGACGCCCGGAGCGATGACGCTCTTCGACGACCCGTCGTACAACTTCAACGGGCTCCTCGCCCTCGGCGCGTCCGGCGCGGGCGCGGCCGAGGTCGGAGAGGTGCTCACCGCCGTCAACATGATCAACAAGGCGGGCCTGTCCGCCCAGTCGTACGTCACGACGTTCAGCCGGCTGGGCGACCGGCTCATGGCGGCGCCTGCGGGCGGCGAACCGGACGGCCGGACCACGCGCTTCCGGGCCCTGCGTGCGGCGCAGTACTACGGCCAGGCCCTCTTCTTCGTCCTCGGCTCCGACACCCCCGGCGACGAGGAGCGGCTCTACAAGGCGGGACGCGCCGCCTGGGACAAATTCTGCTCGCTGTGCGAACCGCCACCGGTGACGGACCGCGTCCCGTACGGGAACACCCCACTGCCGGTGTGGTTCTTCCGGCCCGACGGGTCCGGCGAACGGCGGCCCACGGTCATCCTCACCAACGGCAGCGACGGGCAGAACGTCGACATGTGGACGTACGGGGTGCCCGCGGCGCTGGACCGGGGCTGGAACGCGCTCGTTTACGACGGCCCCGGACAGGGGCAGCTGCTGTTCGTGGACCAGGTGACGTTCACGCCCACCTGGGAGAAGGTCGTCGCTCCGCTGATCGACTGGCTGTCCCGGCGGCAGGACGTGGACACCCGGAAGATCGCGCTCACCGGGCTGAGCATGGCCGGAGACCTGGTGCCCCGGGCGGCCGCGTTCGAGCCACGGCTCGCCGCCGCCGTCGCGATGCCCGGCTGCGTGGAACCCTGGCGGGGCTTTCCCCCGGAGATCCGGCAGATCCTGCGGCCGGGCAAGGCGGAGACCAACGAGATCTGGAACAAGGAGGTCGTCCCGAACCTGCCCGAGGCCGACGCGGCGACGATGAAGAAGCGCTTCGAGCCGTTCTCCGTCCCGGCGATGCTCGCCGCCCGGCAGGGGAAGATCTTCACGGACTTCTACACACCGGCCCGAGCCGTCCAGGCGCTCACCATCACGGACGTGGTGAGCAGGATCAAGACGCCGATGCTGGTCCTCGACTACGAGGGCGAGCAGTTCTATCCCGGCCAGCCCCGCGAACTGTACGACAAGCTGACCTCCCCCAAGGACTACGTGAAACTCACCGCCGCCGAGGGCGCCCAACTGCACTGCTCGCCCATGGCTCCCCAGCTCCACTGCGAGGTGGTCTTCGACTGGCTCCAGGAGACGCTCTGAGACGACACACCCCGCGCCCCTCCACCACGCCGGAGCTGGTCGAATGGACGGCGATGAGCCGCGGGTGTCTCAATCCTTGACGAGCGGCGCGTATGCGTGGTCCTCGGGCGGAAAGGCGAGAACGAAGCTCTCTCCCACTCCGACAGCCACCTCACGCAAGCGGGCCAGAACCTCGGCCTGGTCCGGCAGATCGAGGCCGAGGGCTGCGGCGGCACGGTCTCTTCGGGTCACGAGGTCCGGCATGTCCTCCAGGTAGTCGGCCGCGAGCCCACGACTCTCCACTTGCGTGAACGTTCGGCAGTCACGCCACCACGGAGCGACCACCAGCAGCCGCAAGAGCTCGGGCAGGCCGACCGCGACCAGAGCCGCCCCCCTTCGGAAGGCGCACCATACGGCTCACCGCTTCGCCGCTGTCGCCCGCTATGGCCGACACCCGCCCCCGCCCGTGAGGTGACCGAAAACTGCCCCTGACCAGGCTCTATGTGGCACGCGCGAGGCAGTGGCCGATTGTCGCGCCGATCGGCGGCCCGAATTTCGTGCTGATCGGCGTAACGCCCTAGAGTCGTCACATGGTTGGCCCAGGCAACCTTTATTGCGGGGTCTGTCGCCATCCCGCGTGGAGTGACGCCCACGCGACGAGGTCATGAGGCGCACGTCTCCTGTCCACCCCCCACAGCTGAACAACCATCAGGTCGGCCCGCGCACCCCTGCGTTCCGGCTCAGGAGGATCACACATGTCCGATGTCGCCCCACGTTTCCGCAACCATGTGGAGCACATCCTCGACGCCCTGCGGGAGAACCCGGACCGCGAGGCGCTGGTGTACGGCGAACAGCGGGTCACCGCAGGCGAGTTCCACAGCCTGGTGCACCGGATGGCGTGGGCCATGCAGGCCCAGGGCATCGAACGCGGCCAGACGGTGACGCTGCTCAGCGGCAATATGCCGGAGGCCCTGGCCGTGCGATATGCGGCCAATCTGATCGGCGCCCGCGTCAACCACCTGTACAGCAAGCTCGCCGCCGACGTACAGGCCGCGATCGTCCGCGACGTGGAGAGCCGCGCACTTGTCGTCGATCCGCGGATGACCGACCGCGCCGCCGACATCACCCGGTCGATACCGGTCAAGTCGGTACTGGTGCTCGGCCCGACCGAAACGGGCGAGGACCTGCTGGCACTCAGCGCCGCCCAGCCCGACGAGCCCTTCGCGAGCCAGGCGCAACCGGACGACATTTGCGCCATCCGGCACACGGGCGGCACCACCGGCCACCCGAAGGGCATCTGCACCACCTACCAGCAGGTGCACGCGCAGCGCTCCGCACGCCCGCTCGACGAGACCGCCGCCCTGACGCACCGCCAGCTCGTCGCCACCACCATGGCCCACGTCGCCGGCATGCTCATGGACGCCGTGCTGGAGTACGGCGGCGCCGTGGTCCTGCTCGACGACTTCGAGCCGGAGCAGGTGCTCGACACCATCGAGCGCGAGCGCATCACCCACCTGTGGCTACTGCCGCCCCTGCTCTACCAGTTGCTCGACCACCCGCGCATGGAGCACACCGACACCTCCACACTGCGTCAGGTCCTCTACGGCGGCTGCCAGGCATCCCCGGCACGACTGACCGATGCGGTACGCCGCCTCGGCCCCGTACTGGTCCAGGGGTACGGGCAGAACGAGGCGGGCCTGGTCAGCATCCTGTCCGCGGACGATCACACCCACCCCGAGCGGCTGCGCAGTGCCGGAAGAATCCTGGACGGCGTCGAGGTCGAGATCCGGGACGAGGACGGCAACGTGCTCCCCGACGGTGAACACGGCGAGATCGTGGTGCGCTCGGACATGGTCATGGAGGGCTACTGGAAGCAACCGCGGCTCACCGCGGAGATCCTCCGGGACGGCTGGCTGCACACCGGCGACATCGGATTCCGGGATGCCGACGGCTACTTGACCGTCGTCGACCGGCTGAAGGACATGATCGTGGTGGTCGGCGGCCATGTGTACACCACCGAACTGGAGGACCTGCTCAACAGCCACCCGCAGGTCGAGCAGAGCGCCGTCTTCGGTGTCCGTGACGAGGACCGCACGGAACGCGTCCACGCCGCCGTGCTGCTCGCCCCCGGCGCCACCCTCGACGCGGACGAACTGCGTGCCTTCGTACGCGCCGAACGCGGGGCGATGTACGAGCCGGCCGGCATCACCTTCCCCACCGAACTGCCCCTCACCGACGTGGGCAAGCCCGACAAGAAGGAACTGCGCCGCCGGGCCACGGCCCGGCCGTGAGTCCGCGCGGCACGGCCGACGGCCCGTCACCGCCGTACCACCGGGCCCGGCCCGGAAGCCGGATCGAGTAGGTACGACGGGGAGCCATGAGATGTCGGATGCCCCGGAGTGAGTTCTCCGGGGCATCCGCGGGTGGACCGACCCGACGGTCCGTGTGGCGCGGTCAGTCCATGGTGTCGACGGTGTAGTCGCCGAGGAGATCGGTGTCGACGTCGACGGCGGTGGAACCGGCGTTGTACAGGTCGACCTCGCCGTCCGTGCCCACCTTGACCAGCGCGGCACCGGCCGCGGGATGTCCACTGGTGTAGTCGGCCGAGTGCACATCCGGCCGGGTGGTGCCGTCGGCGTACGCGACGAGGTAGCCGCTGCCGGTCGGCGAAGGCACCGTGAGAGTGAGGTCGACCGCGCTCACCCCGCTCGCCGGTACCCCATGGGCATCGGTGACTTTGTGTGCGGACGTTCTACCGGCGGACCGCCGAGATCAGTCCGCCCGGCCCCTCTTCGTGCTGCGGCGGCGTACCGATGGGGCGGCCGTAGGCGACGGCGCGCTCGCGCAGGGTGTGGCTGTCGGCCTCCCAGCCGTGCCCGGCCAGCCAGCCCACCGGGTCGTCGGGCATCTCCGACACCCACATGGACGCCGCCGATCCCGGCGTGGCGTCCGCGCCGAAGCGCTCGATCACACCACGCGAGCCCAAGGTCAGCCCCATCCGGCTGCCTGCCGCCGACTGCGCGCTGATCCGGGCCAGTAGCAACTCCACCGCGTCCTCGGGCAGATAGATCAGCAGTCCTTCGGCGATCCACACGGTCGGCACCGTCGGGTCGTGCCCCGCGGCGGCCAGCGCGCCGGGCCAGTCCTCACGCAGATCCACCGGGACGGCGATCCGCTCGCAGCGCGCGACGGCCCGCTCCTGGCGCAGCACCGCAGCCTTGAAGTCCAGTGGCTCGGCGGTGTCGACCTCGAACAGCCGGGTGCCCGCGGGCCAGTCCATCCGAAAGGCCCGGCTGTCCATGCCGGCGCCGAGCAGCACGACCTGCCGGATCCCGGACGCGGAGGCCTGCCGCAACAGATCGTCGAGGAACTTCGTCCTGATGACGATGGAGAACGCCACGCCCAGCCGACGGCGTCGCGCGGCCTCGTCACCGGGAAGTGTCGGCGAGGAGGGCCCCAGACCGCCGGCCGTGGCGAAAGCCTGTGCGAGCGGGTCGCGGAACAGCGCGTTCTCCCGCTCGGTCTCCAGCGCCCGCACCCTGGCCACCCCGACCGCCGTGGCCCACACTCCCGACGGCTGCACCCGCTCATGCTCCCGCTCATCAGTCACCACGCCAGCCTATGGGCTGCCCCGGAGGTATCCCCGCGAGGGGCAGCCCCGGCACGGGGCCCGGGGTGGTGCGCCGAGTGAAGGCCCACAGCGCGAGCCTGAGGCAGGTACGGTGCAGACCGTCGGAGAGGTACTGAGATCGCTCAAGGATCGACGAGAGGGGACAGGCGTCGGTGACGGTCAGACGGGCCGCGAGCGCCAGTTGGCCGACGTCGGCGCGAGGTCGCAGCGGTCTGGCCTGGTGGCAGCCGGTGGCGCGGCCTTCTCCTGGTACCCGGACGGGCGGCCGACTGCCGGGGGTGAGTACGGGAACGCATAGCCCGGGGCGCGGGACGCCCCGGGCTTTTGGGTTTCCGCTGCCAGTTACAGTCCGACCGGGTTGATGTAGGTGCCCGGGTGCGTGGCGCCGTCCTGCTTGAGGATCTGACCGCCGAACGGCCACTTCAGGGTGAAGTGCGTCGTCTCGTTCGGCGGCGTGACGAGGAACTTCGCCGGGACGAACTTCTCCTTCTGCGCCGTGGACTTGGCCACGGGAAGCAGCGTGATGCTGAAGTCGACCGTGCTGCCCTGCTGGAGGGTCACCTTCGGGGGCTTCTTGGCGGAGCGCACCAGGGACCAGGTGCCGTCGGTCTTCTGGGCGCCGACCATGTCGACACCGGCGAAGCCCGCCAGGGTGCAGGCGTGCTTGCTCTTGTTGGTGAACCAGATGAACGCCTGGGTCTGCTTCTTGGTCTGCCCCATCTCCGGCTTGGCGTCGCCCCCCGTGGCGAAGCCGGCCTTCAGATCGGCGGTGTGGCAGCGGCTCGGCGCGGCGGGGGCGGCCGAGGCCGGGACGGCGGCAGCGGCGGTGCCGGCGACGACGACGGCTGCCAGGGTCACGGCGGTCAGCTTGTGCTTCATGAAGATTCGGTCCCCTTCGACTTCGAATCGGCGCGCGAGGTCAGTGCGCGCCTGCACACCTGTAGATGCACGAAGTCCCGGGAAGGTTCGGTGGAGGAGGACAGTCCTTCACGGCCGAGGGGCCCTCTTCGCGCCACCGTGCGGGCGGCGATCCGGTCCTTGCGCCCGCTGCCATCGACTGATGAGCGGACGCGTCTGTCGGCCCGCCGTGAAAACCCGTTGCGAGTGACCCGCGTCGGATGTCTGATTGGTCGGCCACCGACCGGGGAGGGAAACATGAGGGCGTTGCTGCCGACCCCCTCGTTGCACACCGCTCGTCTTCGGCTTCGTGCTTTCGAAGACGCGGATGTGGACGATCTCTTCGCACTGCAGAGCAGCGCCCACATCCTGCGCTACTGGGACTCGCCACCATGGACCGCACGCTCGCGCGCCGAGAAGTTCATCACTGCTTGCCGGCGGATGGAACAGGAGGGCACGGGGGCGCGGTTGGCCGTCGATCGTGTCTCCGACGGGGCCTTCATCGGCTGGTGCACCCTGAACAGCTGGAATCCGGACTTCCGCAGCGCGTCGCTCGGCTACTGCTACGACGACGCGGCCTGGGGCCAGGGCTACGCGACCGAGGCAGCGCGTGCCCTGCTGGGCTGGGCGTTCGACACGCTGGACCTCAATCGCGTCCAGGCCGAGGCCGATACCCGCAACACCGCTTCCGCCCGCGTGCTGGAGAAGCTCGGCTTCGTACGCGAGGGGACGTTGCGGGAGGACTGCGTCGTCAACGGCGACGTCTCCGACTCGTGGGTCTACGGGCTGCTCAGACGGGAATGGCAGCCATCGCCCGATCCGGTCGCCTGCTGAGTTCCGCGTCCCGAAGTGGACGTCCGGAGGGCCCTTCCCCGGCTCTGGGCCTATCGCGGACAGAGCCGGCCGTGGAGTGGTCCGAGCGGTCGACGGCGAGCATCACCAGATCCTTGAACGCCCGACACTTCCGCATGGTGTCCGACCCGAGCCATCTGGCGAGCTTGAAGTCTGCGACTCGTGTGTGACATCCCGTGAGTTCCTCCGAGCCCCGCTGACGACCTCATCGAGCCGATCGCGGCGGCCGGGGCCGTGAAGAGGCCGAAGAAGGCAGCCGCTGGTGGCTCGGTGCCCGACTCGGAGCGGCTCGGCGGACTGCGTCCCAAGCGTGCTCGCATCAGAGGAGTTGATCGGTCTTGACCACGACTGACCAGCTGGATCGCGCCGTCGCGGACCCGATCGGCCTGATCACAGACCTCGTCACCGATTCGCCCTATTGACATGTGCGTAACAATTCAATCGTCAATGTTCACCGGAGCGGGCATCGCCCCGCCCGACAGGAGGTCGACATGCCCCCGTTGAGGAATGGAATGGCGGCGACCGGGCTGTCGCTCGTCGTCGCCCTGCTCACCGCGACTCCCGCGGCCGCCATCGGAGGTCCCCGTGCGGGCGCCGACGCCCACATGGCCGCGGCGGCGATCTGCGACACGTACTGCGACGCGCGCGATCCCTCCGCCGCCACCTCGGACCGGATCCCGGCCGCCAGTTCCCTGTACGGCCGTACTGTCCGGCTTCACCTCTCCGACAACGATGTCATGGGCTGGGCGTCCATCGACGACGGAAACCCCGGCGACGAGGTGTGGCTGGACCGCAGTTTCGACGGCGGCAGGTCCTGGTCCTCCGGAAGTAAACTCGGCGACACCAAGACCCCGCAGGGATACCGTGGCTGGCGGACCCAGATGTACAACGTCGACGACTGGAACACGGCCGGAGTCGGGGCCCTGCGGGCGTGCGGAAAAGCCGGTGACCGGGCGGAGATCACCTGCACCTCCTGGGCCCGGGTCGACCGGAACGCCTGGAGCCGGGGGACCGCGGCGGCCACGGCACTGATGATGTCCTACGACCGTGGCACCGGGCTGTTCGGCGGCAACGGCTGGTGGACCGCCGCGAACGCGCTGACGGCCGTCATCGACAACGCCCGGGTCAGCGGCATGCCCAGCTACAAGTACGCCATCTCCACCACCTACGACAAGAATCTCGGGGCGCAGGGCGGCAACTTCACCAACGACTACCTCGACGACACCGGTTGGTGGGGGCTGGCCTGGGTCGCCGCGTACGACGCGACCGGCGACAGCCGGTACCTCAGCACCGCGCGCACCGACGCGGACCACATGAACGCCTATTGGACGGGCACTTGCGGGGGCGGGGTGCTGTGGAACGAGACCAAGACCTACAAGAACGCGATCACCAACGAGCTGTTCCTCCAGCTCAACGCGGCGCTCCACAACCGGATTCCGGGCGACACCGCCTACCTGGACCGCGCCCGGCAGGAATGGTCCTGGTTCCGGCAGAGCGGCATGATCAACCAGGATCACATGATCAACGACGGCCTCACCGACGCCTGCGCCAACAACGGACAGACCACGTGGACGTACAACCAGGGCGTCGTGCTCGGTGGCCTCACCGAGCTGTACAGGGCGACCGGCGACAACGGCCTCCTGGACACCGCCCGCCAACTGGCCGACGCCTCCACCGCGCGGCTCCAGACCGACGGTGTGCTCCGTGAACCCGGGGAGTCCGACGGCTGCACCGGGGACGGCCCTTCCTTCAAGGGCGCCTACGTACGCGGGCTCGGCAGACTGAACGCGCAGTTGTCCGGCCATCCCTACGCCGCGACGCTGACCCGGTGGGCGGACACGGCCTACGCCAAGGACCGCAACACTCTCGACCAGTACGGCCCGCACTGGAACGGCGGTTCGGGCATCACCGACTACGGGTGCCAGCAGAGCGTTCTCGATCTCCTCAACGCCGCGGGGCAGTAGCCCAGACGGGACCGAGGAGCCGTCGGCGGCGCCCCGGAAGGAGACTTCCGCGCGGGCGCCGCCAAACGGTTGACCGGGACCACCGCCGCCCCGTCACGGGCGCCGCGACGTCCGGGAACACCACCTGCGCGGTTGCCGTTTCGAGCGGCGGGGACCACCGGCCTAGGCCGGACGGGGCCGGAGTTCCGGCCGCGGTGCGCTCAGCCGCCAGGCGCCGGCGTTGTCCTGCTGCTGCCAGAAGTCGGCGAACCGGCCGCCCGTGGCGAGCAGCTCGTCGACCGGGCCGTCCTCGACGACACGGCCCTCTTCGAGGAAGACCACGCGGTCCGCGGTGCGGATGCTGGCGAGCCGGTGGGCGACGATCACCTTGGTGCGGGGGAGGGGGTCGGTGGTGAGGGCGGCCGTGACGGTGGCTTCGTTCTCGGAGTCCAGCGCGCTGGTCGCTTCATCGATCAGAAGGACGGGAGCAGGCTTGAGGAGCGCGCGGGCGATGGAGACGCGCTGGCGTTCGCCGCCGGAGAGCGTGGTGCCGGCCTCGCCGACCCGGCTCGCCCACCCGTCGGGCAGCCGACGGACGACGATGTCCGCGCGGGCGAGGCACGCGGCGCGCTCCACGGCGTCGTCGTCCGCTTCCGGGGCACCGGCCAGGATGTTGTCCCGTACGGTCCCGTCGAACAGGTAGGGGTCCTGGAAGACGGCACTGACGAGCGCGCGGCGGGACCGGGCGTCCAGGGTGGCGCAGTCGGCGCCGTCGATGAGGACACTGCCGGAGGCGGGCCGGTACAGGCCCGCGAGCAGAGCGAGAACGGTGCTCTTGCCGGATCCCGAGGGGCCGACGAGCGCGGTGGTCGTGCCAGGTTCGAGGACGAGGTCGAGGCCATCGAGCACCGGCCGCGTGCCCGTGCCGTCGTAACCGAAGGTGACTTTGCGCAGTTCGATCCTGGGAGGTGCGGCCGGGGTGGCGTACCGAGTGCCCCGGGTGCCTGTGCTGTCGGCGGGGGCGTCGAGGACACTCCGGATCCGACGGAGCGTAGCGATGCAGCTCTCGACGCCGGGAGACAGCTCCGCGACCGTGGTGAACGGTTCGAGGTAGCGGACGACGACCACGATCAGGGCGACGGACTCGGGCGGGGTGAGCGTACCGCGCACGGTGAGGGTGACCGTGGTGCCCGCGAGCAGGAGCAGCGCGAGCTGACCGGCCAGGCCGAAGACGAGTTGTCCGGGGACCTGGAGGAGCAGCAGGCGCACCGAGGCGCCGTGCTGGGAGGCCAGCGCGGCCCCGGCGTGGCTGCGGGCGGGTTCGGCACGGCGGGCCGCTCGCAGTGCCTGCTGGGTCCGGGCGAACTCCATGATGCGTTCGGTCAGCGCGCTGTTGGTCGTGGCGGCCGCCCGGTCGGCGTCGCGTCCGAGTCGGCCGGAGGCCCAGAACGCGGCCAGGAGCACGGGTACTCCGGCCAGCGCGGCGAGCCCGAGCTGCCAGGAGACCGGTATGAGGGCCACGGAGATCGCGACGGGAAGCAAAATCCCGTTCAGCAGCGGGGTGACAAGGTAGATGACCAGCCCCACGAGATCGGGTCCGGTGGCGGCGATGGCCTGGCGGCTGGTGGCGACGTTCTCTGCGGTGAACCAGGTCAGACGGATGTCGGCGATGCGGTCCGCGACGGTGCGCTGGCCGGTGTCGAGAAGACCGAAGCCGAGGGCGAGCCCGCGGCGGGCCGCCGCGGCGTCGACGGCCCAGCCTGTCGTCGTGACGAGTGCGAGCGCCCCCAGCCACGGCCAGGCCCTGCCCGGTTCGTCGCCGAACAGCCCGGCGACCAGGGGGATGAGGAGCACCACGCCGACGGCGCGCAGGACGACGCCCAGGGTGGTCAGGGCCAGGTGGGCGGTGATCGTCCGCCGGCTGTCGGCGGGCAGCAGGGACAGCAGGGTGCGGATCATCGGGGTGCTCCCGTCTTGTCGATGTCCGCCGTCGCGGCATCCCAGAGTTGCCGGTACCTGCCGTCGTCGGCGAGCAGCTGGGCGTGCGTGCCGCTCTGCGCGATCCGCCCGTGGTCGAGCACCACGATCCGGTCCACGCCCGTGATGGTGTGCAGGCGGTGTGCGATGACCAGGACCGTCCGTCCGGCTGTCAGTTCGTTGAGCGCCTGCTGGACCAGGAACTCGGACTCGGGGTCGGCGAAGGCGGTGGCCTCGTCGAGCACGAGCACCGAGGTGTCCGCGAGGATCGCCCGGGCTATCGAGAGCCGCTGCCGCTCGCCGCCGGAGAGGGTGGCGTCGGGACCGAGAACCGTGTCGTAGCCGTCGGGCAGCCGGATGATCCGGTCGTGGATCCGGGCGGCGCGGGCCGCGGCCTCGATCTGTTCCTGACGGGCGTCGGGAACGGCCAGGGCTATGTTCTCCCGGACCGTGCCGTGCACGAGCTGCGTCCGCTGGAACACGAAGCCGACCCGGGAGTACAGCTCGTCCGCGGTCAGTTCGCGGATGTCCCGGCCGCCGGTTCGGATCGCGCCGTCGGTGACATCATGGAAACGGGCCAGCAGCGCGGCGAGCGTGGACTTCCCCGAACCGGAGGGGCCGACCAGGGCCGTCACGGTGCCCGGTTCGAGGGTGAGCGAGATGTCCTTGAGGACGGGGACGCCAGGACGGTAGGAGAACCCGACCTGATCGAACTCGACCCTGCCGGCGGGAACTCCTGGCGCCCTCTCCCGGCCTGCGTCCGTCTCCAACTCCCGCTCGTCGAGCGTCACTTGGATACGGCGTGCCGCGAGCAGCCCTTGGCGCAGGCCGGAGAGACCGTAGCCGATGCCCAGCAGGCGCGCGCCGAAGGTCGTTCCCAGCAGCAGGAAAGGCAGCAACGCGACCGGGTCCATATGTCCGGTGGTCACGAGCAAGGTGCCTGAAGCGCAGATGAGCAGCAGAAATGTCGCGGGCCGGGTGGCCAGATCGATGAAGGCCTTCTGTCCGCAGAGCGGTCGCTGCCAGGAGTCGAGGAACGCGATGTACTCGCCGAGGCGCGCACGGAAGCCGGAGGCGGCCGCACCCCCGAACACCCGGATGACCGGCTGCCCCTCCAGATAGGCGCCTGCCTCGACGTTCATACGATCCGCCCAGCGCATGGCCTCTTTGGTGCGGGGACCGGACTGCACCACCATGATGGCCATCGCCACGATGTACACCACCACGGGAACCAGCAGCAGGAGCGCGATGCGCCAGTCGACCACGAAGAGGTAGACGAGCACCGCGACCGGGGCGACCACCGCGGCCACCGCGTCGGGGACCGCGTGGGTGACCAGGTAGTGCAGCGCGAGGGTGTCGTCCTGCACGATCTGTTTGACCTGGCCGGAACCCCTGGTGTCGAACCAGCCCAGCGGCAGCCGGGCGAGTTTGGCCAGCAGCCGCTGCCGCAGGTTCCGGGCGAACCGGGCGTCGACCCAGTGCAGCCAGAGCAGCAGACCGGACGCCAGCAGCAGACCGGCACCCATCAGGACGGCGGCCCAGATCCCCAGAGCCCACAGGCGGTCCGTGTCCGTTCCCGAGGTGAGCCGTCGCGACAGCTCCACCATCAGTACGAACGGGGCGAGTTGGACGAAGGTGACGAGCACCTGAGCGACCCCGGCGGCGATCAAGACGGGGCGCAGCGGAGCGATGAGCCGGCTCCCGGCCTGTGCCCGCCAGGCGCCCCGGCGCGGCCCGGTCCCGGTGCCGGCCTGGAGGGTGTCCGTGACGGCATCGGCCGGTTCCCGGACGGACACGGGTTCCGCGGTGGCCGTACGCCGGTTGGAACCGAAGGCCCGCCCGTGGTACCAGTACGCCTGGGCGTGCGTCTCGGTGCGGGGGAAGCCGAACTCGTCGCGCAGCCGTGTGCGCAGGTGCTTGAGCGAACCGGACTCCGGCGTGACCCAGGCGTACCAGTCGGACCAGTCCCGGGCCGGGATCGCGGCGGCGAGCGACTCCGGCCCCCGGTGCGGCACCCAGTGGACGTTCATCCGGGGGTGCTCCCCGAGGGGAATGAGACGGTCCGTCTCCTGATGCTCCTCCAGGTAGAGCTCCACGGGCACTTCCGTGGGCAGCGCGTCGAGGATGCCGTTGATCGCCGGTACGGAAGCGGCGTCACCGACCAGCAGGTATCCGGCGGGCGGATCGGACGGCAGGTCGAAGCGGCTGGAACCCAGCGAGGTCACTCCCACCGTCGTTCCGGGTGTCGCCCGCCGCGCCCAGGCGGACGCCGGGCCGGGCGGTTCGTGGAGTACGAAGTCCACCGCGAACGCTCCGGTGGCGGGGTCGGCCTCGGACAACGTGTATCCGCGCTGATGCTCGGTCTCGGGGTCGTCCGGATCCGGCATCCAGAACCGCACATATGCCGCCGGGCCCACCACCACGTCCTCCAGCAGCGTGGGGGAGGTCATCCGGACGCGCAGGAAGTGCGGGGCGAGCAGTTCCGTTCCGGTGACCGTGGCCTCGTGGTCGCGTGCACCGTAGGCGCGCATGATCACCCCGCTGACGCCGCGTCTGGCCATCACTGTCCCTCTCCGGCGGCGAGCAGCGCCGCCCTGATCTCGTGCAAGGGGCGGCCGGGGGGCGCTGCCTCCACGAAGCCGCGGATCGCGGCTCCCAGCCACATCCGGACGTATTCGTCGGGGGCGATCGTCGGCAGGGCGCGGTGTGCCGCACCGAGGCGGGCGTCGGCCAGGAGTGCCTGTTCGACGCCCCGGCGCTGCGCGTCGAGTTCCTCGGCCCGCTCCCGCTGGGTCTCCTCGGTCGCCGTGTAGCCGATGACCACGGACGCGACGGCGGCCGACAGGACGATGCCCGCCTCGGTGGAGTACCCGCGCCGCGTCAGTGACTCCGCCGCCGTGGCGAGCAGCCGCCTGCCTCCTTCACCCCGCGGGAACAGGGTCTGCACATACCCGGTCAGGCCGGGATGCCGCAGCATGAACGCCCGCAACTGGAGTGCGATGGAGAGCAGATGAGGCACCGGACCGTCGGACAGGTCGTCGCGGAGGTCGAGTTCCGCCAGCAGGCTCTCGCCCACCAGCCGTTCCAGCCCCCACCGTCCGTCCACATGGCGGTACAGCGCGGCGGACGACACCCCCAGGCGCGCCGCCACGGCGTTCAAGCTCAGGTTCCGCAGCCCGAGTTCCCGTCCGACCCGGACGATGTCGGCCGGCTCGATCTGCCGTGGCCGGCCGCCGGTTCGTGCCATCGGGATGCTCCCGCCCCTTAAAGTTACCCCCACTAACTAAGGTTAGCCTAACCTTTCATGGGGCGGTGGGTAACCCCCTGGCGCCGTCGCAGGTGCCGGTGCAGTGACGGAACGTCACAAGTGGGGCCGGAGACATGGCGGACTGCTTCTCGGCAACGCGTGAGAAGGCGGCGCCGGGGACGGCCACGGCCCGGTCCGCTGCAGACCTCTCCGCCGAAGATCCGCCGTCGGCTCAGAGGAAGTTGTTCGGCCAGATCATGGTGCGCCACATGTGGGCCACGGGAGAGCTGTCGAAGCCCAGGCCCTCGGCGGGCTGGCGGAAGTGGCGGCCGACCACGTCCTCGAACTCCTCGAACTCGACATGGACATCGGGGTCGAAGGTGTACAGGTCATTGATGGTGACCATGCGCGCCGACATGTACCAGCGGTGCCGGCGGGCCTCGAGATAGGCGGCCCGGGTATGGGCGGGCGGCTGGTACTCGGCGCCGAAGAAGTCACTGTACGCCTCCGGGTAGCCGTAGCCCACGCTCTCGTCGGGGAAGTAACGCAGGATCTCGTGCTGGCGGATCGCCCAGGCCACTTCCTCGTCGACATACGGACCCACCAGTTGGGCGCCCCAGTGGCCGTGCTGGCTGCGCAGCAGGCCGGCGACCGAGATGTCGTGCAGCAGGCAGGCCAGCACCACTTTCTCGTCCGCCCCCTGCTGCCGTGCCTTGCGCGCGCTCTGCATCATGTGCCGCGTGGTGAAGGGATCGAGAGCGAGTCGGCGGCGGAAGAAGTCGGCGAGGGTGGGCCGTTCGGGCATGGCGGGAAGCGTGGGGTTGTCTCCCATCATGAACACCTGTCCCGACTCTCTTGAGGACAGCCACCTGTCGCCGGAGCGGTGACCATCGGTCCCCAGGGTCGCGGCGGCCGGCGGACAGATGACGCGGGCGTGCTTGTGCTGGCCGTGAGACACGTACTGCCTTTCTGACGGGTGCCACCGGATCGGGCACCGAGAGCTCGATCCCACCAGGAAGATCAACAGCAGAAGTTCCGAGTTCACCTGAATGGCGGAGCTTGCGACGGGAAACCCCCCGCTACGGTGAGCCCGGCGCACAACAGCTCGAAGTGTCGCGCCCCCGGCTGCGCGTACATGTGACAGCGGGCCGGCCGGATCCCGCCGAGGTGGCGGGCGGCGTCGGTGAAAGAAGGGAGTTCATCTATTTGACCGGCGATCCGGTTGGTTGAATGCTGGACGTCGTGACGCGCAGAAGGCGAGGAACCGCAGCAGCCGGGACGACCACTCCAGGGGAGCCTCGCGTCGAGGCTCAGGGAGACCTTGCGGAAGGGGCGGCGGGCTCCGGCCTGCCCACTCGTCTCCTCGTGCTCATGTCCGTCGGAGCGGGTATGTCGGCGGCCAACACGTACTACGTGCAGCCGCTGCTCGACACGCTCGGCCATGACTTCGGGGTCGGCAGTGGGATCGCCGGGCTGGTCACGACCTTCGCCCAGGTCGGCTACGTCCTGGGACTGGCCCTGATCGTGCCGCTGGGAGATCTGGTGGAGCGCCGCCGCCTGGTGACGATCACGACGGCGGCCACCGGGCTGGGGCTGCTGGGGATGGCCGCGGCACCGAACATCGCGGTGCTGATGGTGCTGGCGGCGATCGTGGGCTTCTGCACGGTGACGGCCCAGATCTTCGTCCCTTTCGCGGCCCATCTGGCGACCCCGATGAATCGCGGGCGCTCCGTGGGAATCGTCATGAGCGGGCTGCTGATCGGCATTCTGCTCGCCCGGACCGTGTCCGGCGTCATCGCCGGAGCCACGAGCTGGCGGGTCGTCTACCTGGTCGCCGCCGTGCTGACGTTCGCGCTGTCCGTGGCCTGCCGCATGGAGCTGCCGTCCTCGGCGCCGACCACCCGCACCGCCTATCACCGGTTGCTCGGATCGGTGGCCCGGATCTATCTGGACGAACCCGCGCTCCGCCGCCGCGGACTCTACGGGGCCCTCGTGTTCGCGTCGTTCAGCACCTTCTGGACCGCGATCGCCTTCCAGATGGCCGATCAATACCACTTCAGCCAGACCGTGATCGGGCTGTTCGGCTTGCTCGGCGTCGCCGGCGCCGGCTGTGCGCAG
>NZ_MUNF01000344.1 GCF_002154555.1 Streptomyces murinus | reverse complement strand
CTCCCGCGCCGACGCGAGCGCGACCGCCCGGCCGATCCCCCGCCCCGCGCCCGTGACGGCGATGACCTTGCCTGCCAAGAAGTTCCCCACGCCCGGCCCCTTCCCGCGGTTTCTGACGGTCCGTTAGATTCTATGGCCCGGCTCACGCGCGGACACAAGCCCCGGGGAGGCACCGGATGACACTGCCGCAGGAGTTCCACGAGATCGCCGAGCGCGTGAACAACTGGGGGCGCTGGGGAGCCGAGGACGAGATCGGCACGCTCAACCTGATCACCGACGAGGTGGTGCGCGGCGCCGTCGCCGAGGTGCGCACGGGCCGTCGCATCCCGCTCGCGCTGCCTCTCACCCATGACGGCGTGCAGACGGGGGTGATCCCGGGCCGGGTGAATCCGCTGCACGCGATGACGCAGCTCAACCAGGAGCTGTTCGGGCCCGGCACGGTGGCGTGCAGCGACGACGCGGCGACCCTGGGCCTCCAGGCGGGCACGCACTGGGACGCGCTGCCCCATGTCTCGCACGGCGGGCGGCTCTACAACGGCCGCCCCGCGACCACCGTGACCGCGCACGGCGGCGCCGAGTTCTCGGGAATCGACAAGGCGCGGCCGGTCGTCTCGCGCGGGGTGCTGCTGGACGTGGCGGCGGCGCTGGGCGTGGAACGGCTGGCCGGGGGGCACGCGGTCACGCCGGAGGAGCTGGCGCGGGCGGAGGAGTTCGGCGGGGTGCGGGTGCGCGCCGGCGACATCGTGCTGGTGCGCACCGGCCAGGTGCGGGTGTATCTCGGCGGCGACCGGCACGGATACGGCTATCCGTCCCCCGGTCTCTCGATCCGTACGCCGGAGTGGTTCCACGCCCGTGATGTCGCCGCCGTCGCCAACGACACGCTCACATTTGAGATCTTTCCGCCCGAGATCGACAATCTATGGCTGCCGGTGCACGCGCTGCATCTGGTGGAGATGGGGATGCTCCAGGGCCAGAACTGGAACCTGGAAGAGTTGTCCACAGCCTGTGGAGAAAGTGGGCGGTACGCGTTCCTGCTGTCGGCGATGCCCGAACCGTTCGTCGGCGCGACGGGATCGCCGGTGGCACCGGTGGCACTCCTCTGAGAGTCGGCGCACGATGTTCAACGCACGGTGCCGGCGGGCCGGTTGGCGGCGCGGTCGCCCCCCTGCGCCGCACGCCCGCGCCGCCCTCCGGTGTGACCCGCTCTCGGCGAGGACCCCTGGCCGCCGCCCGGCCCTCGCCGTCCCCTCACGGCGAATCGACGCACACCAGCGTGTTCAGCCGAGCACGGATCGTCAATGCCGGGGCGGCAATTCAGGACATGCGGCCGGTTCACGACGCCCGCGCACAGAGGCATCCCCCGGCGCACCGCGATGCCCCGGGGCTACACCGCTTCGAAGGCGAAATCCTCGTACGCGGAGGGACCGCCTCCGTACGCCACCGCCGCGCTCCCCTCGCGGCGCGCGCCGCCGTCCACCTCGCACCAGATGCTCTTGCCGCCGCCCTCGCGGCTCCAGCCCCAGCGGTCGGCGAGGCAGTCCACGAGGGCGAGGCCCCGGCCGCCGGTGGCCTCACCGCCGACGCAGCGCGGCACAGGGGCCCGGGAGCAGGTGTCGGTGACCTCCACGCGCACCGTGGGCGAGGGCGCGGCGGGGGCCTGGGCGCCCGGCAGGGAGAGCCTGAGGACCGCCGGACGGCCGGTGTGCACCACGGCATTGGTCACCAGCTCGGAGACGAGCAGGACCAGCGTCTCGGCCACCGGCTCGTCGGCCGCTATGCCCAGCCCGTCGAGCCGCGAGCGGGCCCACTTCCTGGCACGTCCCACCTCCGCGGGGTCGGGCCGGATCTCCAGCTGCACTTGAAGCACCTGCACCGCTCACACCATCCGAACCGGCGAGAACGCGACCCCGCGCCACCGAACCGCCCCGGCGCGAGCCGTGACGACGATCACGAGGGCCACGATCATAGCCATTTCCTGCATGGCCTGGACAACAGCCAGAGCAAGGGTCACGGAACGTGATCTCCTTGCCTCACAGCATGGTTGACGTACAGTCACCCCAACAAGCGCTTCGGGCATATTCCCTCGCGAAGGAGTACGCGTAGGGCATACTGTGCGACGCTTGCGGCGGGGAGTCGAACAGCCGGGGGCCTTGCCCCGGTCCACCCCGCGAGCAGCGGCGCGCATCGCATCTCCCGGCGCCGCCCCAAGGGCACCGCCGGCATCGCCCGCGTTCGCAGCCACTCGCATCCCACACAAGGTACCGGAGCACCCCTCGACTCCGGGCCGTGACGAGCCCTCGCGAAGGACACAACCCGGTATCAACGCTCTGTGATTCCGAGGGGCCACGATCCGCGACATCTTGGGCCACGGCTTTGCTTTCGACGCAGGGCAGCAGCGCTCAGGCGAGCAACCTCGCAGCAAGCAACTCCTCACTCTCCGTGATATCTCCTTTGCGCTGCGCACGCACCCACGCCCGCTTCAGATGCAGATGTACGTCCGCCTCCCAGGTGAAGCCCATACCGCCGTGCACCTGGAGGCAGTCCCGGGCACCGCGCACAGCGGCCTCGTCGGCGAGCAGCCGGGCGGCCGCGATGTCGCCCGGGTCCCCGGTGACGGCGGCCGCGTAGACGGCGGCCCGCGCGGTCTCGGCGCGCACCAGGAGGTCCGCGCACAGATGCTGGACGGCCTGGAACGCCCCGATCGGCCGCCCGAACTGCTCCCGGGTCCGGGCGTGTTGCACCGCCAGTTCGCTCAGCCGTACGGCACTGCCCAGTTGTTCGGCCGCGGTGAGGAGGGCGGCGAGGGGATCGGCGGCGAGTAGATCGGCGGCGAACGGATCGGCGGCGGCCGCGCGCGGGAGCCGGTGCAGGGGAGTCAGCGGATCGACCGACCGCAGCGGTACGGCTCCGGTGGCGTCCCCCCGTACGACGTCGGCCGCGTCCAGCCACTCCACCAGCCGCCCGTCGACGGCGGCCACGACCGTCTCCCCGTCCGCCGCGCCCGCCACGGCGCCGGCCGCGAGGTGCGTGGCCACCAACGGGCCCGGCAGCAGCGCCCGCCCGGCCTCCTCGAAGGCGAGCACGGCCTCGGGGCGCCCGAGCCCCACCCCGCCCGCCGCCTCCGGCAGCGTGAGCGCGAAGAACCCGGCCGCCCCGAGCGCCCGCCACAGCTCCCGGTCGAGCCGCCCGGGGGCGTCGACGGCCGCGCGCAGCGCCTCCCGGGGAAACCGCCGCTCCAGCAGCCCCCGTACCCCCTCCTTCAACTCGCGCTGATCTGCGGTCAGTTGAAACCGCACCCTCATCTCCCCTTCGGCAGCCCCAGCATCCGCTCGGCCACGATGTTGCGCTGGATCTGCGAGGTACCGGCCGCGATCGTGTACGACAGCGAGGACAGCCGGTCGAGCACCCACGGCCGGTCCAGGTCGAGGGCGTCCGGGCCCAGGACGCCCTCGACC
>NZ_MUNF01000343.1 GCF_002154555.1 Streptomyces murinus | reverse complement strand
TGGCGAGGGCTGGCCGCTCTGCTCCCGGCCCGTCGGAAGTCCTCGGACGGCGGGAAGCGGGGGGAGCCCGAGCGCGAACTGCCCTCCGGCATCGCCCGCTGGTTCACGCATGTGATCACCGCCGCCGAGATCCCCCCGGGAACGCTGGTGCGGCTGCGTCTCGTGGGTGCGGTGTACGGCACCCAGCAGTCGGTGATCGACGAAATCGTGGACGACTCCGTGGTCCTGCCCGTGATCACCTTGCATGAGGGGAACCCGGTCTTCGGCGCAGCGGCGGTCGACGCCGTTCACGATGCGGAGAACGCCGTCAAGGCCCTCGGCGGGCTGGCCGGTGATCTCGCCCGTGCCAGCGGTACGGACCCCACGACGCCCGTCTCCGCCGCCCGTGACCTGGGCTTCGGCACCTTGGACGGACCGTACCGGGCCTGGTTGAAGGGCCTGCTGTCCTTCCCTGATCTGGAGACGGCACGGCGCGCGTGGCGGAGCACGGTGCGCCGTCATCTGCTCGGACTCGGCCGGCAGGTGCTCGACGACGCCGGCCCGGCCGCGGACGAGGGCCGGCTGATCACCGTCCCGGGCGGCGGTACGCGGCTGATGGACACAGGCCGCGCCGAACAGCTCTTCCTCATCCGGCTCGACAAGGTGCTGGGGCCGCCCCAAAGGCCGGGCCCCGCGCGTCCGCTTCCTGCGGGCACGGAAGCCGACGGCCACGACCTCACGCGGAGCACATCATGACCACGACCACGGGAACCGCCGGTACCGATCGTCCCGCGGGACACCGCAAGCAGCACGCTCCTTCCCTCGTCCGGACGGCCACCGGGCGCACGGTGAGCCGCCTTCAGGGCGGCTACCGCAAGGACAGCCCGGCGGCCGTGGCCGCCGTGGCACGGTTGCGACGGGAGGTCGGCCGGGACGCCCACGCCTCGCCCACCAACTGGGGGCTCGACCATCTGGAAGCGCTCACCGAGCTCCGGGAGCGCAGGAACGCGGAGGACGAGGACCCTACCCGTCATCTGGTGGCGGGAGGACAGCGGCAGCAGGAGGCGCGCGAGGACCGCGAAGACCGCGCGGTCCATCTCGCCGTGACGCTCTGGGCGTTGCACCAGCAGTCGCTGCGGGACGAGCCGATGCACGTCCCGGGCTGGTCGCTGGGCCGGTCCGTACGGCGGCTGGCCGAGGAGAAGTCCTCGGGACCCGGCCTCCCCACGCAGCGGACCGGCGACGAGGAGGCGCAGGAGGGCACCGGGTACACCTCGGTCGAGGACGTGAGTGCCGCCATACGCAAGCGGTTCGTACGGATCGGAACGTCGTCCGATCTGGAGACGCTGGGCCGGCGGTTGCGCGAGATGGTGCTGCTGCTGCGCGGCGCCCGCATTCCGCTGGACTACGGCGACCTCGCCGACCAGATCTACCGCTGGCAGTACGAGACGGGCCGGGTCGAGGCCAGGCGCCGCTGGGGCCGGGATTTCCACCGAGTTCACCGGAGCGGCCGATGGGAGGAGGGCGGCACCGGGGCGGGGGACGACACGGGTTCGCCCGCCGGCTCACCCACCGGTTCCGACGCGTCCGCGGCCGTGGACGCGGACTGACCGCCGCGCACCGCACATACATCGCCCGAAAAGATCGGAATCACCATGACCCGCACCATCCTCGACATCCATGTCCTTCAAGTCGTCCCGCCGAGCAATCTCAACCGCGACGACACGGGGACGCCCAAGTCGGCCTACTACGGCGGGGTCCGGCGGGCACGGGTGTCGAGTCAGGCCTGGAAACGGGCCACCCGCACGGCCTTCGAGAAGCTGCTGCCGCCCGAGGCACTCGGCGTCCGTACGAAGAAGATCGCCGAGGCGCTGGCCGATCGCATCATCGACCGGAATGAGTCGCTGGCGCCCGTCGCGGTTCAGCTGGCCGCCGAGACGCTGAAAGCTGCGGCGGGAATCAAGGTCGAGGTGCCGAAGCGGAGGGCGAAGAACGGAGACGAGGGTTCGGCCGCGCCCGAGTCGTCGTACTTGATGTTCCTGAGCAGCCGTCAGCTGGACGCCCTCGCCGAGGTGACGGTCGAGGGCAGCGGCCCCGAGGGTGACCTCAAGGTCCTCCAGACCTATCTGAAGGACAAGGAGAACAAGGCCAAGGTCCGGCAGGCGGTGGACTCCAGGCACTCGGTGGACATCGCTCTCTTCGGACGCATGGTCGCCGATGCCGCCGACCTCAACGTGGACGCGGCCTCACAGGTAGCTCATGCCATCAGCGTGCACAAGTCGGAGATCGAATCCGATTACTACACCGCCGTGGACGACCTCAGCGGCGCGGAGGAATCCGGCGCCGGAATGATCGGGACCATCGACTTCAACTCGGCGACCCTCTACCGCTACGCCGCCGTGGACGTGGACGAGTTGACCCGCAACCTGGGACTTGGGCTGCGGACGGACGAAGCACCCAGTGCCCCGGTGGAAAAGGCGGTCGGGGCTTTTCTGGACGCCTTTGTCACCTCCCTCCCGACGGGAAAGATCAACACCTTCGGGAACCACACACTGCCCTCCGCAGTGATCGTGCGGCTGCGCGACCGCCGGCCGGTGAGCTTCGTCGGCGCATTCGAGGAGCCGGTGCCGCAGGGGCCGGAGGGTGGCTACCTCCGGGAGAGTTGCCGCAGGCTCGCCGCGTATGTACCGGACCTGGAGAAGCAGTACGGCATCGAGGCTCCCGAGCACGGCTGGGTGTTCCGCGTGGGCGAGGAGACGGAGGCGCTCGAACCGCTGGGCCACCGGGTGTCGTTGGACGCCCTCGTACAGGAGGTGCAAGAGGCGGTGGCGGCGCGGGTGAGCACTGGAGCTGGCGCATGACGGTGTTGCTGCTGCGGCTCGCGGGTCCGCTGCAAGCCTGGGGGTCGGCCGCCCGGTTCGCCCGTCGCACCACTGAGAACGCACCCACCAAGAGCGGTGTGCTCGGGCTGCTCGCCGCCGCCGAAGGTCGCCCCCGCGGTGCCGACCTCGCCGACCTGGCCGCACTGCGTTTCGGCGTACGCGTCGACCAACCCGGTTCCCGGCTGCGGGACTTCCACACCGCCCACCACGGGGACTCCGGCAAGGCGATGCCCTTGTCCGAACGGTTCTATCTCGCCGACGCGGTTTTCGTCGCGGGCGTCGAGGGGGACTCCGCGCTGCTGGACCGCCTGTACGAGGCCGTGCGCGCCCCCGTTTTCTTCCGTACCTCGGCCGGCGTTCCTGTCCGCCGTCCCGCCCTCTCGACATGGGCCGGCCCTTTTCGGGCCCCGGCCTGGAGGACGCGCTACGCGCCGCGCCCTGGCAGGCGGCGACCTGGTACCGCAAGCGCATCGGACAGGCCGCGCAGGCGTACGGACAGACCGGGTATGGAGGACCGGGCCCGAACGGTCCCCCGCCCCCGGTAGCCGTGGATCTGCTGCTCGACTGTCCACCGGGCGAGCTCCCCCATCTGTCCCTCAGGGACACCCCGGTGAGCTTTGATCCCCGTCATCGGCAGTACGGGCTGCGCGGCGTGGTCACCTCCCTCACCGAACCTCGGCGGCACTCGCCCGACGGCGCTCCCGCCCCCGAGCACGACCCGACCGTCCTCCTCCGCTCCCTCGATCCCACCGCGAGCACCAGCACGGCAGAGCACCGTCCGAGGAACCGCTGATGTATCTGACCCGCTTCCGTATCAACATCGCCCGGCCCGGCGCTCGTCGGCTGCTCGGATCACCGCACTTCATGCACGGCGCCGTGAACATGTCCTTCCCCGAGGTCCCACCTCGTGGCGAAGACGGGCCGCGGGTCCTGTGGCGCGTGGATCCGGCCGCCGCCGGACGTGCCGATCTGTTCATCGTCAGCCCGATCCGACCCGACCTGACTCATCTCGTGGAACAGGCGGGGTGGCCGAGCGCCGAGCAGCCGGGCTGGACGACCTTCGACTACCAGGAGCTGCTCGACCGGCTCACGGTCGGCAGCACCTGGGGTTTCCGGCTCACCGCGAATCCGGTGCACCACATCCGCAGGCCACAGGACTCCAGGGAGGCACCGACGAAACGGGCCGCGCACATCACCCCACGGCACCAGATCGGCTGGCTGCTCGACCGGCAACAACGGGCCGGTTTCGAGGTACTGCGGATCCCTGCCGAACGCCGGCTGACCGAGCACGGCAGCGAGCACGAAGTCATCGTGCACCACAGGACACCCACTCAATTCGGCAAGTTCGAGGGCGTGGCACACCGCAGTCGGCGGCAGGTCGACTTCACCCGCGTCACCTTCGACGGCCGGCTCCGCGTCACGGACACCGACGTCTTCCGCCGTACTCTCACCCACGGGCTGGGCAAGGCCAAGGCGTACGGCTGCGGGCTGATGACCCTCGCGCCGGTGCGCGCGTCATGACCACCGTCAGCCGCCGCGGCGCGTCCTCGCCCCGGGAGCTCACTCGGGTCGGTGACCGGGTCTCCTTCATCTACCTGGAACGCTGCACAGTGCACCGGGAGGACAACGCGATCACCGCGTCGGACGCAGACGGGGTCACTCACATCCCGTCCGCGACCATCGGGACGCTTCTCCTCGGCCCCGGAACCCGGCTGTCCCATCAGGCGATGGCCGTGCTCGGGGAATGCGGGGCCGGAGTGGCGTGGGTCGGTGAGCAGGGAGTGCGTTTCTACGCGGGCGGACGAGCCCTCACCCGTTCCTCCCACCTCGTCGAGGCACAAGCGACGGCCTGGGCGAATCGCCGTACTCGACTCGATGTGGCTCGGGCCATGTACCGGATGCGCTTTCCCGAGGACGATCCGTCCGGCCACACCCGGCAAGAACTCCTCAGTATGGAGGGCCGGCGGGTGAAGGAGTGTTACCGCCGCGAATCGGCCCGCACTGGAGTCCCTTGGCGGCGGCGCGAGTACCACCAGGGCGACTTCGCCGCGGGCGATGCGGCCAATCAGGCCGTGACCGCGTCCGCGCAATGCATGTACGGGGTGGCCCACGCCGTGGTGGCGGCGCTCGGCTGTGCGCCGGGGCTGGGCTTCGTGCACTCCGGGCATGAGCGCTCGTTCGTCTTGGACATTGCCGATCTCTACAAGACGGAGATCGGGATCCCGGCCGCGTTCGACGCGGCCGCCGTGGGTGAGGAGGACGTGGCGACGCGCACCCGCCGGGCGCTTCGCGACCGCATCAACTCCACCGGCCTGCTCGACCGTTGCGTACGGGACATCAAAGAGCTGCTGCTTGGGCAGACCGGCCTTGCCGAGCCCGAGGGGACGGCCGATCGGGTGAGTCTCCAGTCGGACGGGGGCCGGCTCGTCGAGGCCGGCCGCAACTACGACGGACCCACTGACGAGGAGCCCCTCTGGTGACGGTCATCGTCCTCGCCAACTGCCCGCCGGGCCTGCGGGGCTTCTTGACCCGCTGGCTGCTGGAAGTCTCCCCCGGCGTCTTCCTGGGCTCACCCTCGGCCCGGGTACGCGACATCCTGTGGGACGAGGTCCGCCAGTACCGGGGGAAAGGGCGTGCTCTGCTCGCCTATCAGACAGACAACGAGCAAGGCTTCACCTTCGCGACCCACGAACACGCGTGGCACCCCACCGATCACGAGGGCCTCGTCCTCCTCAAACGCCCCTCATTCCCCGTGAACTCGCCGACACCACCGCCGCAGGGCTGGAGCAAGGCCGCCAAAAGACGCCGCTTCGGTAACTCCTGAAGCCTCCCCCTACCTACCACTTGATCCGAAATGCCCCCTTCCCTTGAAAGTAAGGCACACTCCATAACCCACCAACAAAACCCCAGCTCACGAACTGTGGTCCCCGCGCGTGCGGGGGTGGTCCCGGATCACCCATCAGCATCCGGACCGTGCAGGCGGTGGTCCCCGCGCCTGCGGGGGTGGCCCCCTGCATATAGGTGGGGCCGGGAGAGAAGGCGGTCTCCGTGTCTGCGGGGATCGCCTCTCTTGCGTGCAATTCTCCGTGGCGCCGCTGTAGGCAGCGTGCGTCGGCATGGGCTGCGTCGGCTCGGTCCCGGCGCACCGAACCCCGCCGTACTGTTCCTTGTGTGACCACTCTCGAACGCGCCCGCTGCGAGCTGAAGGCCCACCCCCTCGCGCTCGACGCGGCCCTCGCCGCGGCCGTTCTCGTCTGCATGGTCGCCGGCTCCCTCGCCACCCCCAAGGACGGGCAGGGCGTCACCTGGGGCACCCACGTCCCCGCGCCCCTGAGCCTGCTGCTGATGCTGCTGGCCGCCGTCGCCCTGGTCTTCCGCCGCCGCGCCCCCCGTACCGTCCTCGCCGTCACCGGCACCCTCTCCGTCGTGGAGTGCGTCACCGGCGACCCCCGCGCGCCCGTCACGATGTCCGCCGTCATCGCCCTGTACACCGTCGCCGCCACCACCGACCGCACCACCACCTTCCGCGTCGGCCTGCTCACCATGACCGTGCTGACCGCCGCCGCGATGCTTGCCGGGCCCCTGCCCTGGTACGCGCAGGAGAACCTGGGCGTCCTCGCCTGGACCGGCATCGGCGCCACCGCGGGCGACGCGGTGCGCAGCCGCAGGGCCGTCGTCCAGGCCATCCGCGACCGCGCCGACCGCGCCGAGCGCACCCGGGAGGAGGAGGCCCGCCGCCGGGTCGCCGAGGAGCGCCTGCGCATCGCCCGCGACCTGCACGACGTGGTCGCCCACCACATCGCCCTGGTCAATGTGCAGGCCGGGGTCGCCGCCCATGTCATGGACAAGCGCCCCGACCAGGCCAAGGAGGCCCTCGCCCATGTCCGCGAGGCCAGCCGCAGCGCGCTCAACGAGCTGCGCGCCACCGTCGGCCTGCTCCGCCAGTCCGGCGACCCGGAGGCGCCCACCGAACCCGCCCCCGGCCTCAGCCTCCTGGAAGAGCTGGCCGGTACCTTCCGCAGCGCCGGCCTGCCGGTGGAGGTCGCCCGCACCGACCAGGACACCCGTCTGCCCGCGGCCGTGGACCTCGCCGCCTACCGGATCGTCCAGGAGGCCCTGACCAACGTCCGCAAGCACGCGGGCGCGGGCGCGCGGGCCGAGGTGAGCGTCGTACCCGTCGGACGGAACATCGAGATCACGGTCGTGGACGACGGCTCCGGCGAGACCGGTGCCCCCGGCACCCACCCCGAGGGCGCCCCTGACTCCGCCCCCGAGAAGGGCGGCGGCCACGGTCTGCTCGGCATGCGCGAACGCGTCGGCGCCCTCGGCGGCACCCTCACCACCGGCCCCCGCTACGGCGGTGGTTTCCGGGTCCATGCGATCCTTCCGGTCAGCACCACCGACACCCGCATCGACGGCCGTATGACGGCACCGGGGGAGCCCGTATGACGATCCGTGTCCTGCTCGCCGACGACCAGGCCCTGCTGCGCAGCGCGTTCCGGGTGCTGGTCGACTCCGAGCCGGACATGGAGGTGGTGGGGGAGGCGTCCGACGGCGCGCAGGCGGTCCTGCTGGCCAAGGAGCGGCGCCCCGACGTCGTCCTCATGGACATCCGTATGCCCGGCACCGACGGCCTCGCCGCCACCCGTCTGATCAGCGAGGACGCCGATCTCGCCCAGGTGCACGTGGTCATCCTGACCACCTTCGAGGTGGACGACTACGTGGTGCAGTCGCTGCGCGCCGGCGCCTCCGGCTTCCTCGGCAAGGGCAGCGAACCGGAAGAACTGCTCAGCGCCATCCGGATCGCCGCGGGCGGCGACGCCCTGCTCTCCCCGGCCGCCACCAAGGGCCTGATCGCCCGCTTCCTCGCCCAGGGCGACGGCGACGACGACCGCGCCCCCCTCCGCGCCGAGCGGCTCGACGCGCTCACCGGACGCGAGCGCGAGGTGCTCGTCCAGGTCGCCGGCGGCCACTCCAACGACGAGATCGCCGAACGCCTCGCGGTCAGCCCGCTGACGGTGAAGACGCATGTCAACCGGGCCATGGCCAAGCTCGGCGCACGCGACCGGGCGCAGCTCGTGGTGATCGCGTACGAGTCCGGTCTCGTCCGGCCGCGGGTGGACTGACGGTGGACCGACCTCCACCCGCGCACACCCCCACGACTCTCGCCGGCCCGGGTGCGTACCCGTACGTCTCCACCCGCCCGTACCCCACTTCTCCACCCGCGTGTACTGCGCGCGGAGTAGGAGACGGGTAAGGAAACGGGACCTGCGGCCTACGCTCCGGGCCTCCTGGATGGCCGAGGGTGGTGGGGTGTGGACGCTCCTGGGCGTCCGTCGCCGCTTCCCGCGCACCCTGTGGGTCCCTTGGGTCCCATGTGTCCTCTGGGGCCCATGTGTCCTCTGGGGCCCATGTGTCCTCGGTGACCGGAAGCGCTTCTGCCGCTCACGGAAGAGAGACCCTCACCCATGTCCTGGCTGTCCAGATTCAGCCTCGCCCAACGGGCCCTCATCGGACTGATCTCGATCGTCGCCCTGGTCTTCGGCGCGATCGCGATACCGCAGATCAAGCAGCAGCTGCTGCCCACCATCGACCTGCCCATGGTGTCGGTGATCGCGCCGTACCAGGGCGCCGCACCCGACGCCGTCGAGAAGCAGGTGGTCGAGCCGATCGAGGACGGCCTCCAGGGCGTCGACGGCGTCACCTCGGTCACCTCCACCGCGGGCGAGGGCAACGCCGTGATCATGGCGTCCTTCGACTACGGCAACGACACCAAGCAGATCGTCGCCGATGTGCAGCAGGCCGTGAACCGGGCCCGCAATCAGCTGCCGTCCGAGGTCGACCCGCAGGTGATCTCCGGCTCCACCGACGACATGCCGACCGTCGTGCTGGCCGCCACCTCCGGCAAGGACCAGCAGGCGCTCGCCGACCAGCTCGACAAGACGGTCGTACCGGCGCTGAAGGACATCGACGGCGTCGGCCGCGTCCAGGTCACCGGCGTCCGCGACCTCCAGGTCGATGTCACCCCCGACAACGCCAAGCTGGCCGAGGACGGCCTCACCCCCGCCGCCCTCGCCCAGGCGCTCCAGGCGGGCGGCGCGAGCGTCCCGGCCGGCTCCTTCGACGAGAACGGCGCCAACCGCACCGTCCAGGTCGGCGGCGGCTTCACCACGCTGGAGCAGATCAAGGACCTCACCGTCACCGGCGCGGGCGCCCACAAGGCCGTACGACTCGGTGATGTGGCCACCGTCAAGGAGCAGCCGGCCCCGGCCGACTCCCTCACCCGCACCGACGGCAGGCCCAGCCTCGCCGTCAACGTGACCATGGACCACGACGGCAGCGCGGTCACGATCTCCAACGCGGTCAAGGACAAGCTGCCCGGCCTGCGCGAACAGCTCGGTCCCGACGCCAAGTTGACGGTCGTCAGCGATCAGGGTCCGGCCGTCTCCAAGTCCATCAAGGGCCTGACCACCGAGGGTGCGCTCGGCCTGCTCTTCGCGGTCCTGGTCATCCTGCTCTTCCTCGCCTCGCTGCGCTCCACGCTGGTCACCGCGGTGTCCATCCCGCTGTCCGTCGTCCTCGCGCTGATCGTGCTGTGGACCGACGGCCTGTCCCTGAACATGCTCACGCTCGGCGCGCTGACCATCGCCATCGGCCGGGTCGTGGACGACTCGATCGTGGTCCTGGAGAACATCAAGCGGCACCTCGGCTACGGCGAGGAGCGCCGCTCGGCGATCATCGAGGCGGTCCGCGAGGTGGCCGGCGCGGTCACCTCCTCCACCCTCACCACGGTCGCGGTGTTCCTGCCGATCGGCCTGGTCGGCGGCATGGTGGGCGCGCTGTTCGGCTCCTTCAGCATCACCGTCACGGCGGCCCTGCTGGCCTCCCTGCTGGTCTCGCTGACCGTCGTCCCCGTGCTCTCCTACTGGTTCCTGCGCGCCCCCAAGGGCACTCCCGAGGACGCGGCGGAGGCCCGCCGCAAGGCCGAGGAGAAGGAGGCGAACAGCCGCCTCCAGCGGGCGTACGTCCCCGTGCTGCGCTTCGCGACGCGCCGCCGCCTCACCAGCGTGCTGATCGCGATCGTCGTCCTGGTCGTCACGTTCGGCATGTCCGGACTGCTCAAGACCAACTTCTTCGACCAGGGCGAGCAGGAGGTCATCACGATCAAGCAGGAGCTGAAGCCCGGCACCAGCCTCGCGGCGACCGACGCGCAGGCGAAGGAGGTCGAGAAGCTCCTCGCCACCACCGACGGCGTCAAGGACTACCAGGTCACCATCGGCTCCTCCGGCTTCATGGCGGCCTTCGGCGGCGGCACGGACACCAACCAGGCGTCCTACCAGGTGATGCTGAAGGACTCGAAGTCGTACGACAGCGTGCAGAAGCACCTGGAGAGCGGCCTGAAGGACCTCAAGGGCATCGGTACGACCACGGTGTCGGCCGGTGACGGCTTCGGCAGCCAGAACCTCAGCGTCGTGGTGAAGTCCGCCGACGCCCAGACCCTGCGTACGGCGGCCGAGCAGGTCCGCTCCACGGTGGCCGGTCTTGACGGCGTCACCGACGTCACCAGCGACCTGTCCACCGGCGTGCCGCGGATCTCGGTGCGGGCCAACGCCAAGGCGGCCGCGGCCGGCTTCGACAACCAGAAGCTCGGCGCGGCGGTGGCCCAGGCGGTGCGCGGTACGACGGCGGCGAAGGCGACGCTCGACGACACCGAGCGCGATGTCGTCATCAAGTCGGCCGAGCCCGCCACGACCGTCGCCCAGCTGAAGAAGCTGCGCCTCGGCCCGGTCGAGCTCGGTGACATCGCCACGGTGAAGCTGGTGGACGGCCCGGTCTCGCTGACCCGGATCGACGGCCAGCGTGCCGCGACGATCACGGCCAAGCCGACCGGTGACAACACGGGCGCGGTCAGCACCCAGCTCCAGTCGAAGATCAAGGCCCTGAAGCTGCCCGCGGGCGCCGAGGCCCAGATCGGCGGTGTCACCTCCGACCAGAACGACGCCTTCAAGAACCTCGGCCTCGCCATGCTGGCCGCGATCGCGATCGTCTTCATGCTCCTGGTCGCGACCTTCCGCTCGCTGGCGCAGCCGCTGATCCTGCTGGTCTCCATCCCGTTCGCGGCGACCGGCGCCCTCGGGCTGCTGATCATCACGGGCACCCCGATGGGTGTCCCGGCCATGATCGGCATGCTGATGCTGATCGGCATCGTGGTGACCAACGCGATCGTGCTGATCGACCTGATCAACCAGTACCGGGCTCAGGGCTACGGCGTGGTCGAAGCCGTGGTCGAGGGCGGCCGCCACCGCCTCCGCCCCATCCTGATGACGGCCCTGGCCACGATCTTCGCCCTGCTGCCGATGGCCCTGGGCGTCACGGGCGAGGGCGGCTTCATCGCCCAGCCGCTCGCGGTCGTGGTGATCGGCGGCCTGATCACCTCCACCCTGCTGACCCTCCTGCTGGTCCCGACCCTCTACGCCATGCTGGAACTCCGCAAGGAACGCCGCGCGAACAAGAAGTCGGCCAAGCGGCAACTGTCAGCCCCGGCGGAGCCGGACCTGGCCCAGGTCTGACCCCGGCCGCACACACGGAGGGGCACCCCCTGGATATCCGGGGGGTGCCCCTTTGGGCTTTCCGGCTCATGGACGACTCGTTCGGGTGACCGGAGCGGGACGACGCCGGCGCGTCCCTGGTCCGTGATGCGGTCGAACTGCTCGCGGATCAAGGGCCGACGCTGGGCAGGCCCGCCGTGGACCGGATCCACGGCTCACAACTCCACAACCTGAAGGAGCTCCGCCCGGGCTCGTCCGGGCGGAGCGAGATCCGCATCCTGTTCCTGTTCGACGCCCGGCGCCAGGCCGTACTGCTCATGGCCGGGGACAAGGCGGGAAATTGGGACGGCTGGTACCGCGACGCGATCAAACTGGCCGAGGAGCGATACGAGCGCTACCTGGAGACCCCGAGCGAGGAGATCGAATGAGTAAGCACTACCGGTGGGAGTCCTCGCTCGACGCCAGGCGGTCGGCGGATCCGGGGATCGACGCGCCCGAACGCGTCGCGGCAGCCCGTGCGTCCCGCGAGGCGGCAACGTTGGGGCACCATCTGGCCGAACTCCGCCGCCGACGCGGCCTGACCCAGACGGAGGTGGCCGACAAGATGGGCGTCTCGCAGGTCCGGGTCTCGCAGATGGAGAACGGCGACATCGACCGGATGCAGGTCGAGTCCATCGCCGCCTACATCGCGGCTCTGGGTGGGCATCTGCGTCTCGTGGCGGACATCGATGACGTCAGCACCACGTTCGTCGACTACACGGATCTCCTCATCGCCTGACTGCTGACGGCACGACTCGGCTCCCACCCGCTCTCGCGCCAACATGCGTTGCCTCTGGGCGAGCACGGGCCTAGGCATCCAAGGTCCGACCTTGCACCCGTCCACCCGGCCGCCCGCGACAGCACTGAGGAAACCCCGCAGGCGCGGGGACCACCAGATCGAGTGCCAGACCCCGGGCGTCGCCCGAGGACCACCCCCGCACACGCGGGGACCACATCCTCAACCCCGACAGCGTGGAGGACCGGCGGGGACCACCCCCGCACGCGCGGGGACCACCCACCGCATCAAACCCGGACAGATCTACCGCAGGGACCACCCCCGCGCGCGGGGACCATTGCTGGTCCCACCCGCCTGCGTGCGGCTGGAAGGGACCACCCCCGCATGCGCGGGGACCACGACTTGTACATCGACGTGCCCAGCACCATGTCGGGACCACCCCCGCATGCGCGGGGACCACCCGCTCGGCGTGCTCGGCGGGCGTGAGCTTGCGGGACCACCCCCGCATGCGCGGGGACCACCGGGGTGGACGGGGCCAAGGGCGCGCTTCCGGGAGACCACCCCCGCATGCGCGGGGACCACGCGTCCGCCGGCCCGGAGGACCTGCTGGAGGAGGGACCACCCCCGCATGCGCGGGGACCACCTCGGCGGCGAGGCCGGCGTCATGGCCGACTGGGGACCACCCCCGCACGCGCGGGGACCACGACCGCAACCGACTCCGCGCCGAGCGGGACCAGGGACCACCCCCGCACGCGCGGGGACCACTCCAGCCGCGTCTCCTCGCTGACGGCCTGGGCGGGACCACCCCCGCACGCGCGGGGACCACAGTTTGCGAGCTGGGGTTTTGGTGGGGCAGGGAGGCGGAATTCCTTGCTTCTCGGGAAGGGGATATTTCGGGTCTTTCTGCTGTTCATTCGGTGCGGGGTAGATGCTAGACGTGGTTCGCACCGGAAACGTTGAATGGCCCTATCGGCTGTGATCACCGTACGGACGGTGTTGGCAAGGATTCGCGTCAGCATCCGTCGGCTCGGGGCACGACGTATGACGGTTTTCGCACGTCCCCCGCACCGCCGGGGTGGGTAGGGGATCCTTCGCAGTCAGCCCAGATCCCCGGACGCTCAGTCCGGGATCAGGCCGTCCTCGTTGAGCATCAGGCGGACCTCCGCCAGGGAGGCGTCCGGGGACGGGAGGATCAGGTCGGAGGGTTCCAGTTCGTCGTCCGCGAGGGGGGTGCCGAGTCGGCGGACCGCGTCGAGGAGGGCGCCCAGGGTGCGGCGGAAGCCCTCCTCGTCGTCGTTCTCCGTCTCGGCCAGCAGCTCGTCGTCGAGCTTGTTCAGCTCGGCGAAGTGGGAGTCGTCCAGCCTGACCTGGCCCTCCCCCATGATCCGTACGATCACGTCGGCCTCCTCGACTCGTCTCCCGGCTGCGGCCCCGCTACTGCTTGTCGAAGCGCGGGGTGTCCTGCGGCTGCTGCTGGGCCTGGGGCTGCCCCTGACCGGCGCCGCCCTCAATGGCCTGCTGCTGGGTGCCGCCGGCCAGCTCGGCCTTCATGCGCTGAAGCTCCAGCTCTACATCACTACCACCGGAGAGCCGGTCCAGCTCGGCCGCGATGTCGTCCTTGGCCATGCCGGTCGGGTCGTCCAGGGCGCCGGAGGCGAGCAGCTCGTCGATGGCGCCGGCGCGGGCCTGGAGCTGCTGGGTCTTGTCCTCGGCCCGCTGGATCGCGAGGCCGACGTCGCCCATCTCCTCGGAGATGCCGGAGAAGGCCTCGCCGATCCGGGTCTGGGCCTGGGCGGCGGTGTAGGTGGCCTTGATGGTCTCCTTCTTGGTGCGGAAGGCGTCCACCTTGGCCTGAAGGCGCTGGGCCGCCAGGGTGAGCTTCTCCTCCTCGCCCTGGAGGGTGGCGTGCTGGGTCTCCAGGTCGGTCACCTGCTGCTGGAGCGCGGCGCGCCGGGACAGCGCCTCGCGGGCCAGGTCCTCGCGGCCGAGCGCGAGCGCCTTGCGGCCCTGGTCCTCCAGCTTCCCGGACTGCTGCTGGAGCTGGTTGAGCTGCAACTCCAGGCGCTTGCGGCTGGTCGCCACGTCGGCGACCCCGCGGCGCACCTTCTGGAGCAGCTCCAGCTGCTTCTGGTACGAGTAATCGAGGGTCTCGCGCGGGTCCTCGGCCCGGTCAAGGGCCTTGTTCGCTTTCGCGCGGAAGATCATCCCCATACGCTTCATGACACCGCTCATGGGCTTCGCGCGCCCCCTTCTGACGGACTCCAGCTCACCGATCCTGCGACAAGACCCACAGTACGGGCCTTGACTCCATTACCGCACTGTCCGGGGCGTGATGCGCTCATCCCCAAGAACGACTGCGGACAGTACCGCTCCGGCGCAGGGAGGAGACGGTCCCCCACTCGAACCCCGCTCCGGGCCTGTGGAACGCCCCCTCTGCGTCGTACAGACGCTCGGTGTTGCCGGATCGTTCCCAGCCGGACTGCGGTCCATGCCTCGGATGCCCTTACCCTTGGTCTTTGTGTTCCGTAGCCGTGCCAAGGAAGAGAAGTCCCAGGCCGACAAGCCGGTGAACTTCTCCAAGCAGCCCCGCGACCCGCAGGCCCCGAAGGGCAGGCCCACGCCCAAGCGCAGTGAGGCCCAGTCCCAGCGCCGCAGCGTCGCCCATACGCCGACGACGCGCAAGGACGCCTCCAAGCGTCAGCGCGAGGAGCGCCGCCAGGCGCTCCAGAAGCAGCGCGAGGCGCTGGCCGGCGGTGACGAGCGCTATCTGCCGGCCCGCGACAAGGGCCCGGTCCGCAGGTTCGCCCGCGACTGGGTGGACTCGCGGTTCAACGTGGCGGAGTTCTTCCTGCCCCTCGCCATCGTGATCCTCGTGCTCAGCGTGGTGCGGGTGCCCTCGATCCAGAACATCGCGCTGCTGCTGTGGGCCGTGGTGATCGTCCTGATCGTGGTCGACGCCGCCGTCAGCGGTTTCCGGCTGAAGAAGCGCCTCAAGGAGCGCTTCCCCGACGGCAACACGCGTGGCGCGGTGCCCTACGCCCTGATGCGCTCCCTCCAGATGCGCCGGCTCCGGCTGCCGAAGCCGCAGGTCAAGCGCGGAGAGCGGCCCTGAGCGCAGACGCTTTCACCGGGGGTGCGGCGCACTCCTGGCTGGACAAGGTGGGCGGGCTCCGGGATGTCGTACGCCAGGAACTGGTGGCACGGCAGCTGGACGAGCAGATAGCCGGGCGGTTCCCGGTCGGGCGGCGGCTGCGTGTGCTCGACGTGGGGATCGGGCAGGGCACCCAGGCCCTGCGTCTGGCCCGCCTCGGTCATCAGGTGACCGGGGTCGAGCAGGATCCGGTGATGGTCGCGGCGGCGCGCGAGGCGCTGGCCCGGGAGCCGGAGGGCATCCGGGAGCGGGTGCGGCTGGTGCAGGGCGACGGCCGGGACACCGGAGTGCACTTCCTGCCGGGCAGCTTCGACCTGGTGCTCTGCCACGGTGTGCTGATGTACGTCACCGAGCCCGATCCGCTGGTGGCGGGTCTGGCGCGGATGCTGGCGCCGGGCGGTCTGCTCTCGCTGCTGGTGCGCAACGGCGACGCGCTCGCCATGCGGCCCGGTCTCGCCGGTGACCCGGCGGGCGCGCTGGCCGCCTTCGACACCACCGCGTACACCAACCGCCTCGGCCTGAATGTGCGGGCCGACCGGCTGTCCGCGCTGACCGCGACCCTCGCGGGCATCGCCGCCCCGCTGCACGCCTGGTACGGCGTGCGGGTCTTCACGGACCTGGCGGCGGACGACGCACCGCTGCCGGACGATCTTCCGACGCTGCTCGCGGCCGAGGAGCGGGCGGGCCGCACGGATCCGTACCGGGGCGTCGCGGCGCTGCTGCATCTGTGCGGGGTACGGGGCTGAACCCCCGCGGGCTGCGTGGCCCCCACAGAGCGCGCGACCCCCACAGAGCGCGCGACCCCTGCAGGCTGCGCGACCCCCACAGAGCGCGCGACCCCTGCAGGCTGCGCGACCCCCACAGAGTGCGCGGCTGAGCCCGATCGGGGCAACACGGCGGGCCCGCTGATCAACGCGCGGCCAGACTCGGTGCATGGACGCTTCCGCTTCCCGTACCCCTGTCCGGTGCCGCGCCTTCCTCGCCCTCGTACTGCTGTGCTGCGCGGTGTTCGGCGCCGGCTGCGAGGGTCCCGGCGCGCCGAGCGCGCGACGGCCCGGCGCGGCGACGGCGAGCCCGGTGACCGTGCCGATGGCGGCGGCCGATCTCCAGAGCGCCTACCAGCGGGTGATCAGGCAGGCGCTGCCCTCGGTGGTGCAGATCGAGGCGAGCCGTGATCTGGGCTCCGGGATCGTGTACGACGACCGGGGGCACATCGTCACCAACGCGCACGTGGTCGGCGACGAGAAGACCTTCCGGGTGACCACGGCGGGCAACGAGGAGCCGCTCACCGCGAGCCTGGTCTACTCCTACCCCCAGCAGGACCTGGCCGTGATCAAGCTGGACCGGGTGCCGGACGGGCTGAAGCCCGCGGTGTTCGGGGACTCCGAGAAGGTGGAGGTCGGCCAGATCGTGCTGGCCATGGGCTCGCCGCTCGGGCTGTCCTCCAGTGTGACCCAGGGGATCGTCTCGGCGACCGGGCGGACCGTCAGCGAGGGCAGCAGCGACGGGGGCACCGGCGCCACCATCGCGAACATGGTGCAGACCTCGGCGGCCATCAACCCGGGCAACAGCGGCGGCGCCCTGGTCAACCTCGACGGGCAGGTCGTCGGCATTCCGACGCTGGCCGCCGCCGACCCCAATCTGGGCAGCGCGGCGGCCGGGATCGGCTTCGCCATCCCCGCGTCGATGGCGCGGACCATCGCCGGTCAGATCGTGCGCGAGGGCCGGGTCGTGGACTCGGGCCGGGCCGCGCTCGGCATCACCGGGCGGACCGTGGTGGACGACCGCCTCCAGCCGGCCGGGGTCGCCATCGCGACCGTCCGCAGCGGGGGCCCCGCGGCACAGGCGGGGCTGCGCGCCGGCGACATCATCACCAAGGTCGGCAACCGGCCCATCACCACCATCACCTCGCTCCAGGAAGCCCTGGCGGCGGCCGAGCCGGGCCGGCGGACGACGGTGACGTATCAGCGCGACGGGGCGGAGCGGACGGCGCAGGTGACGCTGGGCGAGCAGTGAGGGTGACCGTGCGGATCGCGGATGAGGATGAGGAGGGGTACGACCTTCCGGGTGCCGGACCTGCGGGCTACGGCCCTCCGGGTGCGGAGCCTCCGGAGCACGGCCTTCCGCGTGCCGGGCCTCCGGGTGCCCGGGCCCCGGGATGCACCCCTCCTCAGCGCGGCGTCAGGAGGCGTCGGCGTGCAGGCTCATCGGGCCGTAGATCTCGGTGGTCTCCTCGAACAGCCGTACCTGGTCCGCGCCGCCCTCCATGAGGGCCCGCCAGTGCTCCCCCACCCAGGACTCGGCGTCCCCCTGGGTGGTGAACTCCTCGGGCTGGACCGCGGGCTGGACCTCGCTCCCGTCGGCCTTCTCGAACCGCCACGTCCATGCCGTCATGTGGGCCTCCTAGTGATCCGACACCTGCTGGAAGAGTAGACGGAAGCGCAATACCCGATCGGACAGGCGAAAATCGTTCCGTGGAAGTGACTCTGCTCGGTACCGGTGCCCCCGCCGGCCTGCCCCGCCCCGACTGCCCCTGTGCCGCCTGCGCGACGGCGCTGGGTCCGGACGCGCGGGCGGCACAGGGGCAGTCGGG
>NZ_MUNF01000342.1 GCF_002154555.1 Streptomyces murinus | reverse complement strand
GCTACCCGGCCGCCCATCGCCGCGGACTTCTCGCGCGGCCCGGCGATGTCGACCGGGTAGCTTCCCGGCGCGGTGTCGCAGCTGATGGTGCCGCGGCCCTTCCCGAAGCTGTTCTTCTGCATCTCCATGGTCACGTCCTTGGCGAACGCCGGGGAGCGCACGGTGAATCCGCCATCGCCGTCCGCGGCCAGGGAGGTCAGGTCGACATCGGACGTCACGACGACGGGCGCGCCCCGCTGGAGGGGGCCGTCCGCGCTGCCGTCGCTGTCGTCCCCCCGGACACTGACGCTCAGGCCCGGGTCGTCCGCCGCCGAGGCGGTGTGCGAGCCCGTGAGCCCGATGACGGTCACGGCGAGCACGGTCGCCGCAGTACGCAGGTACATCGCGGGTACCTCGCTTTCCTGAGAGGGGGTCAGCCGGCCTTGGGCGGTACGAGCATGTGTTCACGGCCGAGGGCGGTGGAGGTGTCCGTGTAGAGGGTGGTCTCACCGTCCGACCAGCGCACCAGCAGGTCGTCGGGCTCGCCCTGGGTGTAGGCGCCCGCGGTCATTACGGAGGCGTGCGTCCACAACTTGCTGGAGGACAGCATCCGGACTTCCGTTCCCACACCGGAGGGGCTCGCGTCGCGGTAGAGCGAGAGCTCGCCGTCGGACCAGCGCACCACCACGTCCCAATTGGCGCCGCCGGTGAAGTTGCCCGCGGTGAGGATCGTGGCGTGCTCCCAGGTGGCGTTGGGATCCTTGAGCTTGTGCTCGTGGAGGAGGCCGCGGCCGTCGACGTCGGTGTAGAGGGAGAGTTCCCCGTCGACCCAGCGGACCATGAGGTCGTCGGTCCACTTGTTGTCGCTGTAGCGCCCAGCCGTGATCTGGGTGGCGTTCCGCCAGGTGTCATTGGGCTTCTGAAGCTGCGTCTCCTTGGCGAATCCGCCCTTGCCGTCACCGGTGTAGAGGGTGACCTCGCCGTCCACCCAGACCACGACCAGATCGGAGGAGTCGCTGCCGTTGAAGTCGCCTCCGGCGATCACCTTGGCGTTCTTCCAGGTGTCGGACTTCGTGATCCTCTCCTCGCCGGAGAATCCGCCCTTGCCGTCGCCGCTGTAAAGGGTGACCTCGCCGTCCACCCAGACGACGATCATGTCGGTCTTGCCGTCACCGTTGTAGTCACCGGACGCCATCTTCTTGGCATTGGTCCACAGGCCGCCGCCGGTGGGGTACATGCTGTAGCCGCGCGGGTATTTCCGCGGTTCGGTGTTGTTCTTCGCGGCGGAGTAGATCTCCAGGGCGCGCTGGTCGTAGGTGACGGCGAAAGAGACGCGGTCGCTGTTGTTCTCCAGACCGCCGCCGTAGTAGCCGCCGAGGTTGCCGATCACGGTGCCGCTGCCGGTGATGGTGTTCAGACCGGTGATCCAGGGACTTCCGGAGGTGCCGCCGTAGAAGCCGCCGCACTCCATGCGCAGCTGCCGGTAGCCGGGAAGCTGCTGGGTCGTGACACCCGGGCAGATGATCGGCTGGTTCTCCGGGTTGTGGCTTCCCGGGTAGCCGACCACGGTCACGGTCCGGCCGTAGTCGCCGTTCACCTGGCCGAGTTCGAGAGCGGCACCGACAGCTTTTTGCAGACTCTGGTCGCCGCTGTTGGGGCCGACCCGGGCGAAGGCGTAATCCAGGTCGGAGTAGGCGTCACGGGTGGGGTCGTCGCCCACCTTGTACCAGCGGGAGTCGCGGACCCACTTCTGCACCGGGAACCGCCCGTAGGGAGCGGGGTTGGCCGCCGCGCCGTCATAGCGGGGCACGAACATGCCCTTGGTGCCGCCCGAGCAGTGTGCGGCGGTCAGGATGACGTTGCCCTGCGGGCTGTCGATGACACTGGCCGAGCAGAAACGCCCCTCCAGTCGGTCGGTGGCGGGGTTCTTCACGTAGTGGAAGAAGGTGCCGACGGTGGGAACGCCTCCGAAGTAGTGGCCGTCCTTGGCGGCTGCCGCGGCCGGCACGCGTGCGGCGGCCTTCCCATTGGCGGGCGCCTCGGGGCGGGGCGAGTCCGGTGTGGCTGCGGCCATCCGCTCGGATGTCCAGAATTTCTCGGCCGCTTCACTTGTCCACTGGCCGACTTCGGCGGCGTCGTCATCGTCGGTGGAGGACACGAGCATGGACGGTGCGGAGGATCTGGGCGGCGCCGGGGGAGATGTGTCGGCGACGGCGTGCGTGGCAGTTGCGAGGACCAGCGCGCCGGCTGAAAGGAGTAACTTATGTATGCGAGTTATGCACATCGACTTACGTGCTCGCCCTTTCGGAAGCGCCGAATGATCCCAACGGTTCTCTTAGGGTAAATCCCGTGTGTTGGTCTTCATGATCTTTACATGGCGCATTGATTGCGTATAGAGAACATAAAGAGAGGTAGGTCACGGAACCAAGGGGGCTTGTTGCGCATCACAGAAGTCCATCCGTGAACTCCACGCGGAATGGGTCGCCCCCCTCGCCGCCCGCCGGTGCTTCAAGATCCGGTACGGGATCCGACACCCGGCCCGGCCGTGGACCGGGCCCGGTGACGGGGGCGCGGTGGGGTGTGGCAGATACTGGGGGGCATGGCTTACGACGATCTTCGCTCCCTGCTCCGGGCCCTGGAGCGCGAGGGAGACCTCAAGCGCATCAAGGCCGAGGTCGACCCCTACCTGGAAATCGGGGAGATCGTCGACCGGGTGCAGAAGTCCGGCGGCCCCGCGCTCCTCTTCGAGAACGTCAAGGGCTCGGCGATGCCGCTGGCCATGAACGTCTTCGGTACCGACCGCCGCCTCCTGAAGGCGCTCGGCCTGAAGTCGTACGGCGACATCTCCGACAAGATCGGCGGGCTGCTGCGCCCCGAGCTGCCGCACGGCTTCGTCGGGGTGCGCGAGGCGTTCGGCAAGCTGGGCGCGATGGCGCACGTACCGCCGAGGAAGATCAAGGAAGCGCCGGTCCAGGAAGTCGTCCTGCACGGCGACGACGTCGACCTCGACCGGCTCCCCGCGCTGTTCACCTGGCCCGAGGACGGCGGCTCCTTCTTCAACCTGGGCCTGACCCACACCAAGGACCCCGAGAGCGGCGTCCGCAACCTCGGCCTGTACCGCCTCCAGCGCCATGACAAGCGCACCATCGGCATGCACTGGCAGATCCACAAGGACAGCCGCAACCACTACCAGGTGGCCGCCCGCCGGGGCGAGCGGCTGCCCGTCGCCATCGCCTTCGGCTGCCCCCCCGCCGTCACCTACGCCTCCACCGCGCCGCTGCCCGGCGACATCGACGAGTACCTGTTCGCCGGGTTCATCGCGGGCAAGCGGATCGAGATGGTCGACTGCAAGACCGTGCCGCTCCAGGTCCCGGCCAACGCCGAGGTCGTCCTGGAGGGCTGGCTGGAGCCGGGCGAGATGCTGCCCGAGGGCCCGTTCGGCGACCACACCGGCTTCTACACGCCGCAGGAGCCGTTCCCCGCGCTGAAGATCGACTGCGTGACGATGCGCAAGCGGCCGCTGCTCCAGTCGATCGTGGTCGGCCGCCCGCCCACCGAGGACGGACCGCTCGGCCGCGCCACGGAACGCTTCTTCCTGCCGCTGCTGAAGATCATCGTCCCGGACATCGTGGACTACCACCTGCCCGAGGCCGGCGGCTTCCACAACTGCGCGATCGTCTCGATCGACAAGAAGTACCCGAAGCACGCGCAGAAGGTCATGCACGCCGTGTGGGGGGCGCACATGATGTCCCTCACCAAGCTGATCGTGGTCGTGGACGCCGACTGCGACGTCCACGATCTGCACGAGGTCGCCTGGCGCGCCCTCGGCAACACCGACTACGCCCGTGACCTCACGGTCGTGGAAGGCCCCGTCGACCATCTCGACCACGCCTCCTACCAGCAGTTCTGGGGCGGCAAGGCCGGGATCGACGCCACCCGGAAATGGCCGGAGGAGGGCTACACGCGCGACGGCGGGTGGCCGGAGATGGTCCTGTCGGACCCGGATACGGCCGAACGGGTGACTCGGCGCTGGAAGGAATACGGACTGTGAGAGGGACGGACATGATGGTGCAGGGCAGCGCGGCGACGGGGTTTCCCCGCCTCCGCGGGGGTGATCCGGAGTACGGCCTGTGAGTACGGCCGCCGCGATGCCGCAGCCGGGACGCACGAAAGCCTTCCTGCGCCTGGTGATGATCGAGCACTCGGTCTTCGCGCTCCCCTTCGCCTACATCGCCTCCCTGACGGCGATGTACACGCTGGACAAGAACATCCACTGGGCCCGGCTGCTGCTGGTCACCGTCTGCATGGTGGGCCTGCGCACCTTCGCGATGGCCGTGAACCGGATCATCGACCGGGAGATCGACGCCCGTAACCCCCGCACCGCGCACCGCGAACTGGTGACCGGCGCGATGTCGGTACGGCACGCCTGGACCGGCGCGCTCGTCGCCCTGGTGGTCTTCCTGGGCGCCGCCGCGCTCCTGAACCCGCTCTGCCTGGCCCTCGCGCCCATCGCGGTGATCCCGATGGTGGTCTACCCCTACGGGAAGCGGTTCACGAACTTCCCGCAGGCCATCCTGGGTATCGCCCAGGCCATGGGCCCCATCGGCGGCTGGCTCGCGATCACCGGCAGCTGGTCCTGGGACGCGGTGATCCTCGGCCTCGCCGTCGGCATCTGGATCGGCGGCTTCGACCTGATCTACGCCTGCCAGGACGTGGAGACCGACCGCGCCATCGGTGTGAAGTCGGTCCCGGCCCGCTTCGGCATCCCGGCCGCGATCTGGGGCGCCCGCGCCTGCCATACGATCACCACCGCGCTGTTCGTCTGGTACGCCCTCGCCACCCACGCCGGCGCCTTCTTCTGGCTCGGCCTGGTGATCGTGGCCGGCGCGTTCCTCTACGAGCACCGGATCGTGCGCCCGCACGACCTGTCCCGGCTCAACCGGGCGTTCTTCAGCGTCAACGGTTTCATCGGCATCGCCCTTTTCGTGTGTGCCCTGCTGGACCTGCTGGTCCGGGGCCTGACCGTCTGAACCCGCGCCTGACCCTCTGAACCCGGGGCGCACGCCCGCTTCTTGCCCCCACCCGGCCTGAGCCCGGGTGGGCACGCCGGTACGCTCAAGGTGTGAACGCAGGAGAAACGCGGCGCGTGCCTTGGATCGTGGGGGTGTCCGGTGCTTCCGGTACGCCGTATGCGGCTGCCGTGCTGCGGGCGCTGCTGGCGGCGGGGGAAGCCGTCGACCTGGTGGTCAGCCGGGCCTCCCGGCTGACCCTGCTGGACGAGACGGGGATCTCGTTCCGGGACGCCCACTGGCAGGACGACCTGCGGGAATGGCTGGCCCGGGGGGCCGACGGAAAGCCCGGGACCTTCGCGGCGGACGTCAGCGCGGTGCGGTACTGGAACGCGGGCGATCTCGCGGCGGGCCCCTCCTCGGGGTCGTACCCGGCGAAGGGCATGCTCATCGTGCCGGCCTCCACGGCCTGTGTGGCGGGCGTTGCGCTGGGCCTGTCCAAGGATCTGCTCCAGCGCACGGCCAGCGTGACACTGAAGGAACGCCGCACCCTCGTCGTCGCCGTACGGGAGACCCCGCTGAACGGCCAGACCCTGCGGCATCTCGTCGCCCTGGACGACGCCGGCGCCTCGGTCGTCCCCGCCTCGCCCGCCTTCTACGCGGGTGCCACGCACATCCAGGATCTGGTGGACTTCGTCGCCGGGCGGGTGCTGGACGCGGCGGGCGTCGAGCACGGGCTGTACCGGCGCTGGCGGGGCGAACTGGGCGGTGGCGCGGACCGGCCGTGACCGGTGGTCGGCCGCGGCCCGGCAGGTGCTTTACCTTTCATCACTCCGGAACTCTTCAGCGGAAGGCTTCGATCGCATGGACGCGGTGGACAGGCAGCTCATCCAGGCCCTCAGGGAGAACGGCCGGGCCTCCTACGCGGAGCTGGGGCGCCTTGTCGGACTGTCGGGACCCAGCGTCACCGACCGCATCAACCGGCTGGAGGCGGCCGGTGTCATCACCGGTTACCGCGCGACGGTCGACTCGGCCTCCCTCGGTCTCGGCGTCACCGCCCTGATCGGCATCTCGCTCTCCGACGCGGCCGACCACGAGGACGTGGCGCAGCGGCTGCGGGACCTCAAGGAGATCGAGGACTGCTGGTTCATCGCCGGCGACGACTCCTTCATGCTCAAGGCGCGCGCGGCCGATGTGGACGGCCTGGAGCGGATCATCCGCAGACTCAGCGGGACCAAGGGCGTGTCGCGGACCCGTACCACCATCGTGCTGTCCACGAAGTGGGAGAACCGGGTCGGGGAGCTGCCCGAAGAGGTCTAGGGATACCGTAGGCCGAGCTGTCGTAGAAAGGTGTTGGCATGGACGTCGGGCTCAAGCGCGCGCTGGAGGAGAAGGTCCGCTCCGGTGAGCGGCTGACCCGCGAGGACGGCATCGCGCTGTACGAGTCGGACGACCTGGCCTGGCTCGGTGGTCTGGCGCACGAGGTGCGGACGCGCAAGAACGGCGACGTCGTGCACTTCAACGTCAACCGGCACCTGAACATGACGAACGTGTGCACGGCCTCCTGCGCGTACTGCTCCTTCCAGCGCAAGCCGGGGGAGAAGGACGCGTACACGATGCGCATCGAGGAGGCCGTCAAGCTCGCGAAGGCGATGGAGACGGAGAACCTCACCGAGCTGCACATCGTCAACGGGCTGCACCCGAACCTGCCGTGGCGCTACTACCCGCGGTCCCTGCGCGAGCTGAAGGCGGCGCTGCCGAACGTCTCCCTCAAGGCGTTCACGGCGACGGAGATCCACCACTTCGAGACGATCTCCGGTCTCACGGCGTCCGAGATCCTGGACGAGCTGATCGACGCGGGCCTGGAGTCGCTAACCGGTGGCGGCGCGGAGATCTTCGACTGGGAGGTCCGTCAGCACATCGTGGACCACCGGACGCACTGGGAGGACTGGTCCCGGATCCACCGCCTCGCGCACGAGAAGGGTCTGAAGACCCCGGCCACGATGCTGTACGGCCATATCGAGGAGCCGCGCCACCGGGTCGACCACGTGCTGCGCCTGCGCGAGTTGCAGGACGAGACCGGCGGCTTCCAGGTCTTCATCCCGCTGCGCTACCAGCACGACTTCGTGGACATGAAGGACGGCAAGGTCCGCAACAAGCTCCAGGCGCGGACCACGATGGCGACGGGCGCGGAGGCCCTGAAGACCTTCGCGGTCTCCCGGCTGCTGTTCGACAACGTCCCGCATGTGAAGGTCTTCTGGGTCATGCACGGCGTCCAGACGGCGCAGCTGGCCCTTCAGCACGGCGCGGACGACATGGACGGCTCGGTCGTCGAGTACAAGATCACTCACGACGCGGACAACTACGGCACGCCGAACAAGCTGACCCGTGAGGACCTCCTGGACCTCATCCGCGACGCCGGCTTCCGCCCCGTGGAGCGCAACACGCGCTACGAGATCATCCGCGAGTACGACGCGGCGGACCCGGCGCG
>NZ_MUNF01000341.1 GCF_002154555.1 Streptomyces murinus | reverse complement strand
TAATCGAGGCCGGTCTCGCCGCGCTGCCCCACGTCAGGGGCGTCGGCGAGACCGGCCTCGATTACTTCCGCACGGGCCCCGAGGGCAAGGAGGCCCAGGAGCGGTCCTTCCGCGCGCACATCGAGATCGCCAAGCGGCGCGGCAAGGCGCTCGTCATCCACGACCGCGAGGCGCACGCCGATGTGCTGCGCGTGCTCAAGGAGGAGGGCGCCCCCGAGCGCACCGTCTTCCACTGCTACTCCGGTGACGCCGAGATGGCGGAGATCTGCGCCCGCGAGGGCTACTTCATGTCCTTCGCGGGCAACGTCACCTTCAAGAACGCCCAGAATCTGCGCGACGCCCTCGCCGTCGCCCCGCTGGAACTGGTCCTCGTAGAGACCGACGCGCCCTTCCTCACCCCGGCGCCGTACCGCGGACGGCCCAACGCGCCGTACCTCGTTCCGGTCACCGTGCGCGCCATGGCCGCCGTACGCGGCATCGACGAAGACGCGCTGGCGACGGCCCTGAACACCAACACGGCCCGCGCCTTCGACTACCCGGCTTAGCCCCCCATTTCGTAGCGTTCCGTAGTCGCGTCACTTTGGAGAGTGACCGAGGCTCCGCTAGGTTCTGCCCCCGATCCGGACCTTTCGGCCCCCTGTGGAGCGTGTCGGCGTGAGCGGTAAACGGCGGTTGGAGACAGGCGCGTCGCCGGAGCGGCGCGGTGGCCGGCGTGCGCGCCGGCGCGGGGCGCGGGCGGCCGAACGGCCGGACTCCGTGGTGCGCCGGCTGCTGCCGCAGGCGCTGGTGGTGGCCTTCCTGGCCGGCGGCACCACCGCGTTCGTCGCGCAGGACCGGGCGATCCGGCTCGATGTCGACGGCCGGCCGCGGGCGCTGCACACCTTCGCCGACGATGTGCACGCGCTGCTCGCCGAGGAGGGCGTCCAGGTGGGCGAGCACGACCTGGTCGCGCCCGGCCCCGACACCCCGCTCGTCGGCGGCGACGCGATCGCGGTGCGCCACGGCCGCCCCGTGCGGCTCACCCTGGACGGCCGGCCGCACCAGGTGTGGACGACGGCGGGGACCGTGGACGGGGCGCTGCGGGAGCTGGGGGTGCGCGCGGAGGGCGCGTATCTGTCGGCCTCGCGCTCCCAGCGCATCGGCCGCGCCGGGCTCGCGCTCGATGTGCGCACCGAGCGGGCGGTCACGGTCATGGCCGACGGGCGGGCCCGCACCATCCGCACCAACGCGGCGACGGTCGGGGAGGCCGTCGAGGAGGCCGGGGTCGCCCTGGGCGCCGACGACACGCTCTCCGTCCCGGCCGACAGCTTCCCGCGCGACGGGCAGACCGTCACGGTGCTGCGGGTGACCGGGGGACGGGAGGTCCGCGAGGAGGAGATCCCGTTCCGCACCGAGCGGACGTACGACCCCACGCTGCTCAAGGGCACCGAGGTCGTCGCCAGCCCCGGGCGCCCCGGGCTGCGGCGGATCACATATCTGCTGCGCACGGTCAACGGAGTGCGCCAGGAGCCGCGCCGGGAGGGCACGGAAGTGGTGCGCAGGCCGCGGCGGCAGGTGGTGAAGGTCGGCACCAAGGCGGCGCCGCGCTCGGCCGCGGGGGTCGACGCGCTGAACTGGCACGGGCTCGCGGTGTGCGAGTCCGGCGGCGATCCGCACGCGGTGGACGCCTCAGGGACGTACGGGGGTTTGTACCAGTTCGACGCGCATACGTGGCACACGCTGGGGGGCACGGGGCTGCCCCAGGACGCGTCGGAGTCGGAGCAGACGTACCGGGCGAAGAAGCTGTACGCGCGGCGGGGGGAGAGCCCCTGGCCGCATTGCGGGGAGCGGCTGCACGGGTAGGTGCGGGGGGCGCTTGTCAGGGGCGCCCACCGGCGCCCCGTACCCTTGTCCCGTGAGTAGCCCCGCCCCCGACGCCCTCCTCGGCCCCGCCGACATCCGCGAGCTCGCGAGCGCGCTCGGTGTCCGGCCCACCAAGCAGCGCGGCCAGAACTTCGTGATCGACGCGAACACGGTCCGCCGTATCGTCCGCACCGCCGAGGTCCGCCCCGACGACACCGTCGTGGAGGTCGGCCCCGGGCTCGGCTCGCTCACCCTGGCGCTGCTGGAGGTCGCCGACCGCGTCACCGCCGTGGAGATCGACGACGTCCTCGCCGCCGCCCTCCCCGCGACCGTCGCCGCCCGGATGCCCGCCCGCGCCGACCGCTTCGCGCTGGTCCACTCCGACGCGATGGACGTCACCGAGCTGCCGGGCCCCGCCCCGACCGCGCTCGTCGCGAACCTGCCGTACAACGTCGCCGTCCCCGTGCTGCTGCACATGCTCGCCACCTTCCCGAGCATCGAGCGCACCCTGGTGATGGTGCAGGCCGAGGTCGCCGACCGCCTCGCCGCCGCACCCGGCTCGAAGGTGTACGGCGTCCCGTCCGTGAAGGCCAACTGGTACGCCGAGGTCAAGCGGGCCGGTGCCATCGGCCGCAATGTCTTCTGGCCCGCGCCGAACGTCGACAGCGGGCTCGTCTCCCTGGTGCGGCGCACCGAGCCGATCGCGACGACGGCCACGAAGCGGCAGGTCTTCGCGGTGGTCGACGCGGCCTTCGCGCAGCGCCGCAAGACCCTGCGGGCGGCGCTCGCCGGGTGGGCCGGTTCCGCGGCCGCCGCCGAGGCCGCCCTGGTCGCCGCCGGGATCTCCCCGCAGGCCCGCGGCGAGTCGCTGACGGTCGAGGAGTTCGCCCGTATCGCCGAGCACGCCCAGACCGGCGCCTGACGCCGGCCGCCCGCACAGTCCAAGGAGCGCAGTGAGCGTCACGGTCCGCGTCCCCGCCAAGGTCAACGTCCAGCTGGCGGTGGGCGCCGCCCGCCCCGACGGGTTCCACGACCTCGCCAACGTCTTCCTCGCCGTCGGCCTGTACGACGAGGTCACGGTCACCCCCGCCGACGAACTGCGCGTCACCTGCGCGGGCCCGGACGCCGCCCAGGTCCCCCTGGACCGCACCAACCTCGCCGCCCGCGCCGCCCTCGCGCTCGCCGCGCGCCGGGGCATCGAGCCGAACGTGCACCTCCACATCGACAAGGACATCCCCGTCGCCGGCGGCATGGCGGGCGGCAGCGCGGACGGCGCGGGCGCGCTGCTCGCCTGCGACAGGCTGTGGGGCACGGGTGCGTCACGGGCCGAACTCCTCGCGATCTGCGCCGAGTTGGGCAGCGATGTGCCGTTCAGCCTGGTCGGCGGTGCCGCGCTGGGCGTCGGCCGCGGGGAGCTGCTGACCGGCCTGGACGTCGGCGGCACGTTCCACTGGGTGTTCGCGATGGCCGAGCGCGGGCTGTCCACGCCGGCGGTCTTCCGCGAGTTCGACCGACTGGCCGAGGGCCGGGAGATCCCGGAGCCGGTGGCCTCGCAGGACCTGCTGGACGCCCTGGCCAAGGGCGACGCCGACGCGCTGGCGGCCGCCGTCACCAACGACCTCCAGCCGCCCGCCCTGTCCCTCTTCCCGGAACTGGCGGCCACCCTGGCGGCGGGCCGCGCCGCGGGGGCCCTCGCCTCGCTCGTCTCGGGCTCGGGCCCCACGACGGCCTTCCTCACCCGGGACGCCGCCACGGCCGAGAAGGTCGCGGCGGCCCTCACCGCCTCCGGCACCTGCCGCACGGTACGGACGGCGGCGGGACCGGTGGCGGGGGCGACGGTCCTCTAGGGACTCAGAGGGCCTCAGAGGGCGTCGATCTCGGTCAGGTCGATGTCGATGCCGTAGGGGACGGTGATCTTGACGTGGTCGTGGTAGACGCCGGTCAGGGCGTACGTGCCGGTGACCTTGCCGAGTTCGTAGACCTGGACGACGGGGTGGTCGTCCTCGCCCGCCATGTCGACCAGCCAGAAGTTGGGGATACCTGCCGCGGCGTACTTGCGCGGCTTGGTGTCGCGGTCGCGGGACTCGGAGTCGGGTGAGACGACTTCGACGGCGAGCAGGACGTCGGCCGCCTCGAAGCGAGTCTGGCGCCGGTCGGTGAGGGCTTCGCCACGGACGACGCAGATATCCGGCTCCGGGCCGTTGTGCTTGTCGAGCACGACGGTCATCTCCCGCGCGACCCTCATGTCGGACGGCAGAGTGCGGCGCAGACCGCTGACCAGCAGGTCGATGACTGCGACGCGAAAGTAGCGCTGCGGACTCACGAAAACCAGGATCCCGTCGATCATCTCGGTGTGTGGCGGGAGATCAGGCAGTGTGAACAAGTCGTCCACGGTGTAGCCATCGTGCGGCGGCACCGGCCAGTGGACCGGGTGCCCTGCGGACTCAGCGGTCCTGGTTTCTCCCATGAACGGGATCTTGCCGCCCGCCCTCGGGGCTAGCGGCCCGTTCCCGATCACGTCATCACAAAGAGTGACCATCCCCTCGCGCGTCACCCCCCACCCCCGAGGCCCTACGCTAGAAGGCTGACCGACCCCCGCGCACAGGAGTGAAATGGCCGTCAACCTGGTCAATGTCGAGAACGTCAGCAAGGTGTACGGCACCCGTGCCCTGCTGGACGGCGTCTCGCTCGGTGTGTCGGAAGGGGACAGGATCGGGGTCGTCGGCCGCAACGGTGACGGGAAGACCACCCTGATCCGGATGCTGGCCAAGCTGGAGGACGCCGACACCGGCCGTGTCACCCACTCCGGCGGGCTGCGCCTCGGTGTGCTCACCCAGCACGACTCGCTCGACCCCGCCGCCACCGTCCGCCATGAGGTGATCGGCGACATGGCGGACCACGAGTGGGCGGGCAACGCCAAGGTCAGGGACGTACTGACCGGCCTGTTCGGTGGCCTGGACCTGCCGGGCTTCCCCAAGGGGCTCGACACGGTCATCGGCCCGCTGTCCGGTGGCGAGCGGCGCCGTATCGCGCTGGCCAAGCTGCTGATCGAGGAGCAGGACCTGCTCGTCCTGGACGAGCCCACCAACCACCTCGACGTCGAGGGCATCTCCTGGCTCGCCCGGCACCTCCAGAACCGCCGCTCGGCGCTCGTCTGCGTCACCCACGACCGCTGGTTCCTCGACCAGGTCTGCACCCGCATGTGGGACGTGCAGCGCGGAGACGTGTACGAGTACGAGGGCGGCTACTCCGACTACGTCTTCTCGCGTGCCGAACGCGAGCGCATCGCCGCCACCGAAGAGGCCAAGCGGCAGAACCTGATCCGCAAGGAGCTGGCCTGGCTGCGCCGCGGCGCGCCCGCCCGTACCTCCAAGCCCCGCTTCCGAGTGGAGGCCGCCAACGAGCTGATCGCGGACGTGCCGCCGCCCCGCGACAGCAGCGAGCTGATGAAGTTCGCCTCCTCCCGGCTCGGCAAGACCGTCTTCGACCTGGAGGACGTCACCGTCCAGGCCGGCCCCAAGGTGCTGCTCAAGCACATCACCTGGCAGCTCGGCCCCGGCGACCGGATCGGCCTGGTCGGTGTGAACGGCGCCGGCAAGACCTCGCTGCTGCGCGCCATGGCCGAGGCCGCCCGCACCGGGGGCGAGACGCAGCCGGCCGGCGGCCGGGTCGCCGTCGGCCGGACGGTCAAGCTCGCCTACCTCTCCCAGGAGGTCGCCGAACTCGACCCCGCCTGCCGGGTCCTGGAGGCCGTGCAGCAGGTGCGCGAGCGCGTCGACCTCGGCAAGGGGCGCGAGATGACCGCGGGCCAGCTCTGCGAGACCTTCGGGTTCACCAAGGAGAAGCAGTGGACGCCGGTCGGCGACCTCTCCGGCGGTGAGCGCCGCCGCCTCCAGCTGCTGCGGCTGCTGATGGACGAGCCCAACGTCCTCTTCCTGGACGAGCCCACCAACGACCTCGACATCGAGACCCTCACCCAGCTGGAGGACGTCCTCGACGGCTGGCCCGGCTCGATGATCGTCATCTCCCACGACCGGTTCTTCGTGGAGCGCACCACGGACCGGGTGTTCGCCCTGCTCGGCGACGGCGCGCTGCGGATGCTGCCGCGCGGCATCGACGAGTACCTGGAGCGGCGCCTGCGCATGGAGGAGGCCGTCGCCGAGCGCAACGCCGCCGCGGCCCCCAAGCCGGCCACGCAGGAGAAGAGCGCCGCCGACCAGCGCGCCGCCAAGAAGGAACTCCAGAAGATCGAGCGGCAGTTGGACAAGGTCTCCGAGAAGGAGGCCAAGCTGCACACGCGGATCGCCGACAACGCGACGGACTTCGCGAAGGTGGCCGAACTGGACGCCCAGCTGCGGGAACTCGCCGGTGAGCGCGAGGAGCTGGAGCTGCGCTGGCTGGAACTGGCCGAGGACGCGTAGCACTTCGCCGCCGCGAATCAGCCAGTGCGGCGAACGGCCGCTCCCCGGCGCACGACGGCTCGCGCGTGCGCCGGGGAGCGGC
>NZ_MUNF01000340.1 GCF_002154555.1 Streptomyces murinus | reverse complement strand
GCCAGCCGGTGCTTGACCGCCTGGAAGGACCCCACGGGCCGGCCGAACTGCTCGCGCTGCCCGACGTACTCCACCGTCCGCTCCAGCACCCGGTCCGCCGCCCCCACGGCCTCGGCGGCGAGGACGGCGGCGACCGGATCCCCGAGCCCCGCGAACGCCTCCCGTACGTCCACGACCTCCTCTTCTTCCGGTCCCAGCAACTGCGCCCGCACCTGCCGCAGTTGCACCCGCCCCTGCGGCCGTGTCGCGTCCAGTGCCGTCCGCCGGGCCCGTACGACCCCCGCGGCCTCCCCCTCGACCAGGAACAGCCGGGTCCGCGCGCGGGCGTAACCCCCGGTGTGCGCGGCGACCAGCAGCAGCCCGGCGCTGTGCCCGTCGAGGACCTGGTCCACCTGCCCGTACAGCCGCCAGCCGTCGGGGCCGCGCCCGGCCTGCACCCCCCCCCCCCGGCCCCCCCCCGCGGTGTACCCGTCGTTCCCGCCGGTCAGGGCCAGCGCGCCGGCGAGATCGGGGCCCGGTACGGCGAGCGCCGCGGTGAGGGTGCCCGCGGCGATCCGGGGCAGCAGCCGCGCGCGCTGGGCCTCGGTGCCGAGGGCGAGGATCAGCGGGGCGGCGAGGACACAGGTGGCGAACAGCGGGGAGGGGGCGAGGGCGCGGCCCGTCTCCTCGCAGGCGAGGGCCAGTTCGGTGACCGAGCAGCCGACCCCGCCGTACCGCTCGGGCAGCGCGAGGCCCGGCAGCCCGAGCCGCTCGGCCAACTCGGCCCACAGCAGCGGGTCGTACCCGGCCGGGGTGTCGACCGCGGCCCGCACCTCGGCCGACCCGCACCGGACGTGCAGCAGTTCGCGCAGGGACCGGCGGATCTCGTCCTGCTCGGCGGTGAGGCGGGTGTCCATGGGCAACCCTTCCGGGTCCGGCTCTTCCCTCGGGATCTGACGGACCGTCATATTAGGAGGGCCGAAGCGATATGCCCAGGGGCAGGAGGCCTCCCATGACCCGTGTGCGCCGGAACGTCGCCGTGGCCGGTGTGGCGCTCTCCGACTGCGGCCGGGTCCCGGACGCGACGCCGTACGCCCTGCACGCCCAGGCGGCCCGGCGCGCGCTCGCGGACGCCGGTCTTGACCGGTCCCTGGTGGACGGCTTCGCCTCCGCGGGCCTCGGCACCCTGGCCCCGGTGGAGGTCGCCGAGTACCTGGGGCTGCGCCCCACCTGGGTGGACTCCACCTCCGTGGGCGGCTCCACCTGGGAGGTGATGGCGGCGCACGCGGCGGACGCGATCGCCGCGGGCCATGCGAGGGCGGTGCTGCTGGTCTACGGCTCGACCGCGCGGTCGGACATCAAGGCGGGCCGCCGCACCGGGGAGTTGTCCTTCGGGACGCGCGGCCCGCTCCAGTTCGAGGCGCCGTACGGGCACACGCTGATCGCCAAGTACGCGATGGCGGCCCGCCGGCACATGATCGAGTACGGCACGACGATCGAGCAGCTGGCCGAGGTCGCGGTGCAGGCGCGGGCGAACGCGGCCCTGAACCCGGAGGCGATGTTCCGGGCGCCGGTCACCGTGGACGAGGTGCTGGCGGGCCCGCTGATCGCCGACCCCTTCACCAAGCTGCACTGCTGTCCGCGCTCGGACGGCGGCGCGGCGGTGCTGCTGGCCGCCGAGGAGCTCGTACGGGACTGCCGTACGGCCCCGGTCTGGGTGCTCGGCACCGGTGAGCACGTCTCGCACGCGGCGATGTCCGAGTGGCCCGACTTCACCGTGTCCCCGGCGGCGGTCAGCGGGCGGCTCGCCTTCGAGCGTGCCGGGGTACGCCCCGCCGAGGTCGACCTCGCCGAGATCTACGACGCCTTCACCTATATGACCCTGGTGACGCTGGAGGACCTGGGCTTCTGCGCCAAGGGCGAGGGCGGGGCGTTCGTGGAGAAGGGCCGGCTGCTGGTGCGCGGCGGTGAGCTGCCGGTGAACACGGACGGCGGCGGCCTGTCCGCCCAACACCCGGGGATGCGCGGCCTGTTCCTGCTGGTGGAGGCGGTACGGCAGCTGCGCGGCGAGGCCGGGGAACGCCAAGTGCGCCGCGCCGACGGACAGTTGCCTGCCCTCGCGGTCGCGTCCGGCACCGGGGGCTGGTTCTGCTCCTCCGGCACGGTGGTGCTCGGCCGGTGAGCCCGCCGCGCCCGCTCAGTCCTCGTCCCGCAGCCGCCGCCAGATACGGGTGCGGTGCAGGACGTAGAACGCGCCGCCGAGCACGCAGATCTGGAGGCCGATCGCGAGCAGCCAGAAGACGGCGCGGCTCTCCAGCTCGTCCGTCAGGAAGGCGAAGTTCATGCCGAAGAAGCCGGTCAGGAAGGACAGCGGCAGGAAGATCACGGACACGATGGCCAGCCGGTTGATCACGTTGTTCTGCTCGCCCGCGACGAGCGAGGAGTAGCTGCCGAAGGCCCGCCGGGTGGCCTCCTGGAGGGTCTCGATGTCGGTGAGGACCATGCGGGCCACATGCTGGAACTCGCGGGCGAGCCGCTGCCGTTCGAGCGGGAAGTCCGGGCTCATCATCCGGCGGGTGATGACCTCGTCCACCACCTGGAGGTAGGGCAGCAGCGAGTGGTGCAGCAGGGCGGAGCGGCGGCGCAGCCGGGACAGCCGGTAGACCTGTTCGGGGCGCCGCTGCTGGAACATGTCGTCCTCCAGCTCCTCCACCTCCAGCAGCGCGGCCACCGCGGCCCGCCGGAAGGTGGCAAGGGCGGACTGGAGCACCAGGAAGAGCAGCGCCACGGCGTCCCGGGGCCGCTCCCGCCGTACGTGCGCGGTGATCTCCGGGGCGAGGAACGCGGGGCCCCGGTGCGCGGTGACCAGGTAGCGGTCCCCGGCGACGGCGTGGGCGTGGATGACGCGCTCGTCCTGGACGACGGGGACCACCAGGCCGACGGTGTCGCCGAGGAAGTCGGCGCGGGCGGGTTCGCCGGGGCGCCCGAACCAGTCCAGGTCCGTGTCGCCGAGTCCGAGCCGCCGGGCCAGCTGCTCGCCCTCCTCTCCCGCGTCCGTCCCCGCCTCCGCCTCCGGCAGCTCCACGTCCACCAGGAGATAGCGGGTGGCGGCGAGCCTGCGCCGGGCCTCCGCCAGGTCGGTGCGCACGATGGTGCCCTGCGGCATCGTCACCACCGTTACGATCATCGCCCTCACTCTCGGTCCCGTCGGCCCCGCTCCCAGCCTGGGCGGGCCCCGGCGCCCGCGCACCCGGATGCCCTCCTGTGCGCCGCCGGGCGGACCGAACGGGTGAGCGCGGGCGGTGGCCGGGGGCGGGCAGGTTCCGGCGGGCTTGGATACTCGGCCCCATGGCACAGAACGATCTCCACGCCCTGCTCCTGACCCAGCGCGTCTGGTCGCCCGAGGTGACCCGGCTGCCGCCGTTCGATCCGGAGACGGCCCCGCCGACCCCGTTGCCGCTGTTCACGAGCTGGTTCGCGGAGGCGGTGGACGCCGGGCAGCCGGAGCCGCACACGATGACGCTGGCCACGGTGGACGAGGAGGGGCGGCCGGACGCCCGGATCGTGATGCTGCACGGCGCCGACCCCGACGGCTGGTCCTTCGCCACCCACACCACGAGCCGCAAGGGCCGCGCCCTCGACGCCCGCCCGTACGCCGCCCTGACCTTCTACTGGCCGGTGCTGGGCCGCCAGGTGCGGGTGCGCGGGCCGGTCGCGGCGGCGCCGCGGGAGGAGAGCCAGGCGGATCTGCACGCCCGCTCCACGGGTGCCCTCGCGGCGGCGCTGACCGGGCACCAGAGCGAGGAGCTCGCCTGTGCGGAGGAGCTGCGCCGGGCCTCGGCGGCCGCCTGGGACAGGGCCCGGGAGAACCCCACGCTGCCCGCCCCCACCTGGACGCTCTACCGGCTGCGCCCGGACACGGTCGAGTTCTTCCAGGGCGCGGCGGACCGGGCGCATGTCCGACTGGAGTACCGCAGCACGGAGTTCGGGTGGAGCAGGGGCCTGCTGTGGCCGTGAGAGGGCTCAGTCCTCGAAGGCCCACACCGCGAAGTCCGCGACCTCCCGGTAGCCGAGCCGCTGGTAGAGGGCGTTGCTGGTGGGGTTGGCCAGGTCGGTGAAGAGGAGCACCTCGGCCGCTCCGGCGGCGCGCGCGGCCCGGCTCACCTCGGCGGTGACCGCGCCGGCGTATCCGCGGCCGCGCAGCGCGGCCGGGGTGTACACGGGGGCGACGCGCACCTGTCCCGCGATCTCCCTGGTCGCCCCGGCCATGGCCAGCGGCGTGCCGTCGGCGGCCTCCCACAGGGTGATGCCGCCGTAGGAGAGACGGGCGTCCGCCCACGGTCCCGCGTCGCGTCCGGGGCCTTCGCCCATGGCCTGTGCGAACTCCCCGAACCAGCGCAGCAGCAGCTCCCGGTCGGCCGGTCCCGCGATCCTCGGGCGGCCTTCGGGGGCCGGCTCCGGTGGCGTCAACTCGCCGAGCCGGTAGAGGCGCTGGCGGCGCTGCACCGCCGCCTCCCGGCCGGTCCGTCGCCGCCAGGCCGCCGCGAAGGCCGCCGCCGAGTCCCGTTCGGCGCTCACCTCAGGGAACCGGTGGCCGAGTCCGGCCAGCCGCTCGGCCAGCGCCTCGGCCTGCTCCGGGGTGACGGTGGTGAGGCAGAGGCCGTGCGGAGGCGTATGGGTCAGCACCGCGAGCACCGTGCCGTCCGCCGCCGCGAGGGTGCCGAAGAGGGGCGTGCCGCTGCCGTAGTAGTGGAGCCCGTGCCGGCGGAGCGTGTCGGTCACCGTCAGGGGCACGGTGTGCGGCGCCGGGCGGGAGCGCAGGAAGCCGCCCGCGCGGGCGAGGAAGTCGTCGAGGTCGTCGGTCAGCTGCCAGGACTCGGGATGCATGGGCTCATGATCGGGTCAACTCCCCGGCCGGAAAACTGGTTTACCGCCGGTGAACGCCACCCGCAGCGGCATCCCCGCCGACAGCTCCGCCTCCTCGGCGTCCACCACCTGTGTCATCATCCGCGGCCCCTCCGCGAGGTCGACCACGGCGGCGATGTACGGAGTGCGGGCGGAGAAGGGGGGCAGGTCATTGCGGTGGACCGTGGACCAGGTGTAGAGGGTGGCGCGGCCGGTGGCCTGCTCCCAGGCGACGTCCTCGCTCCAGCAGTGCGGGCAGAACTCGCGCGGATAGTGGTGGGCACGGCCGCAGGCGGCACAACGGCGGATCAGGAGACGGCCGTCGGCGGCGGCCGCCCAGTAGGGACGGGTGAAGGCGTCGGCCTCGGGGAGGTCGTGACGCGGACCATCGCTGCTCGGATCCATGGACCTGACGCTACGTCAGAAATGCCGCCCTGCCGACCCCTTCGCCCACCATCCGTGTACACACTCCGCACATCCGTGATCAATCCGGAACCAATTCCGGTCTTGACCGAGACCCATCAAGCGAGTGGATGATTACGCTCCCGCTCATGGCTGTCTCCCGCCCCACCCCCACGCGCCCTTCACCGACCCCCACCGAGCACCCGGTGTACGTCATCGGCGCAGGTCCCGGCGGTCTCGCCGCCGCGTACGCGCTGCGGGCGCGCGGCATACGGGCGGTGGTCCTGGAGAAGTCCGACGCGGTCGGCGCGTCCTGGCGGCGCCACTACGACCGGCTCCATCTGCACACCACCCGCCGGCTGTCCGCGCTGCCGGGTCTGAAGATCCCGCGCCGCTTCGGCCGCTGGGTGTCCCGCGACGACCTGGTGCGCTATCTGGAGAAGTACGCCGAGCACCATGAGCTGGAGATCGTCACCGGTGTGGAGGTGCATCGCGTCGAGCGGGCCGAGGACGGTGCCGGCTGGCTGCTGCACGCGTCCGGCGGCCGGGAGCTGACCGGCAGCGCGGTCGTCGTCGCCACCGGCTACAACCACACGCCGCGCATCCCCGACTGGCCGGGCCGTCAGTCGTACGACGGCGAGCTGCTGCACGCCGGCGCGTACCGCAACGCGGAGCCGTACGCCGGGCGGGACGTGCTGGTGGTCGGGGTCGGCAACACCGGCGCCGAGATAGCCGTGGACCTGGTGGAGGGCGGGGCCGCGCGGGTGCGGCTCGCGGTGCGCACCGTCCCGCACATCGTGCGCCGCTCCACCCTCGGCTGGCCCGCGCAGTACACGGGCGTGCTGGTACGGCGGCTGCCGGTGCGCCTGGTGGACCGGCTGTCCCGGCAGCAGGCCAGGCTGGCCCTGCCCGACCTGTCCGCACAGGGGCTGCCCCGCCCGGACACCGGCCTGTACAGCAGGGTGAAGCAGGGCGCGATACCGGTGCAGGACGTGGGCCTGCTGGACGCGGTGCGGCGCGGCAAGGTGGAGATCGTCGCGGCCGTGGAGTCCTTCGAGTCCGGGAAGGTGGTCCTGGCGGACGGCTCCCGGATAGAGCCGGAGGCGGTGATCGCGGCGACGGGGTACGCGCGCGGCCTCGACGACCTGGTCGGCCACCTGGAGGTCCTCGGCACGGACGGAAAGCCGGTGGTACGGGGCGGCCGGGCGCCGAAGTCCGCCCCGGGCCTGTACTTCACCGGATACACCAACCCGATCAGCGGGATGCTGCGGGAACTGGCGCGGGACGCGGGGCGGATCGCGAAGGGCGTGGCGGGTCTCGGGGAGCGACCCCGCCCCACCCGCCGGTAACTTTCC
>NZ_MUNF01000034.1 GCF_002154555.1 Streptomyces murinus | reverse complement strand
TCACCGGCCAAGCGTAGACGGGGGCTACAGATGCACGACCGGGCAGGTCAGGGTGCGGGTGATGCCGTCCACTTGCTGGACCTTGGCGACCACCATGCGACCGAGTTCGTCGACGGTCTCGGACTGGGCGCGCACGATGACGTCGTACGGACCCGTGACGTCCTCGGCCTGGATCACTCCAGGGATCTTGCTGATGGTCTCGGCGACGGTCGACGCCTTGCCGACCTCCGTCTGGATCAGGATGTACGCCTGTACCACGGAACCTCCAGGGCGGCCACGAGGATCATGTGGGGAAAAGGAACGCCACGGTATCGCGTCGCCGCTCCTCGCGGGGAGACCTGCGGGAACCGGGCTTGCGCGCCAGGGTGCAGGCACGACGGAAGTTGACGGTCGTCCGGGACCGTATCGGCGGTCGTTCCCGACCGCGTCGGGGTCATCTCGACGGTATCGGGGACACTGATGAGGCGCGAGTCAGCACGGTCAGGCGAAGGCAGAGAAGGGGAGTCAGGGACATGAAGGGCACGGTTGGTGAGCTCGGGGAATTCGGGCTCATCAGGGAGCTCACCTCCCGTCTCACCACCACTCCGGCGGTCCGTATCGGCCCGGGTGACGACGCCGCCGTGGTGGCCGCGCCGGACCGGCGGGTGGTGGCGAGCACCGACGTCCTGCTGGAGGGGCGGCACTTCCGCCGCGACTGGTCCACGGCCTACGACGTGGGGCGCAAGGCGGCCGCGCAGAACCTCGCGGACATCGCCGCGATGGGCGCCGTACCGACCGCCCTGCTGCTGGGCCTCGTGGTGCCGGCCGAACTCCCGGTCAGCTGGCCGACCGAGATGATGGACGGGCTGCGCGACGAGTGCCAGGTCGCGGGCGCCGCCGTGGTCGGCGGGGACGTCGTACGGGGCGACACCATCATGGTGTCGATCACCGCGCTCGGCGATCTGCGCAACCAGGAGCCGGTGACCCGGGCCGGCGCCCAGCCGGGCGACCTGGTGGCCGTCACGGGCTGGCTGGGCTGGTCCGCGGCCGGTTACGCGGTGCTCTCCCGCGGCTTCCGCTCGCCGCGCGCCTTCGTGGAGGCCCATCGGCGCCCCGAGCCGCCGTACCACGCGGGTCCGGCCGCCGCCGGGCTCGGCGCCACCGCGATGTGCGACGTCAGCGACGGGCTGATCGCCGACCTCGGCCATATCGCCGAGGCCAGCAAGGTCCGTATCGACATCCGCTCCGGTGCGGTCGACGTGCCTACACAGATGAACGACATCGGGCAGGCCGTTGGCGTGGATCCGCTCCAGTGGGTGCTGACCGGGGGAGAGGATCACGCGATCGTGGCGACCTTCCCGCCGGACACCAAGCTCCCGGCCCGCTGGAAGGTCATCGGGGAGGTCCTCAACCCCTCCGCGCTGCCGCAGGTGACGGTGGACGGGGCGCCCTGGACCAGCAGAGGCGGCTGGGACCACTTCGGGGACATAGAACCGTGACCCCGCCCCGGGTGCTCACGGTGGCCGGCTCCGACTCCGGTGGCGGCGCCGGGATCCAGGCCGACCTCAAGACGATGCTCGCGCTCGGCGTCCACGGGATGAGCGTGCTCACCGCCGTGACCGCGCAGAACTCCCTTGGTGTGCAAGGCGTTTGGGAACTCCCGGCCGAGGCCGTGCGGGCCCAGTACCGCAGCGTCGTGGACGACATCGGCGTCCAGGCCGTGAAGACCGGCATGCTGGGCTCGGCCGAACTGGTCGAGACGGTCGCCGAGTTGATCTCCGGGACGGACGCGCCCGCCGTGGTCGACCCGGTCGGCGTCTCCAAGCACGGCGACGCGCTGCTCGCCGACTCTGCCCTGGACGCCATGCGCACCAGGCTGCTCCCGGCGGCCACCGTGGCGACCCCGAACCTGGACGAGGTGCGCCAACTCGCCGGTGTCCAGGTCGAGTCGGAGGACGATCTACGACGGGCCGCGGACGCCGTGCTGGCCTACGGGCCGCGCTGGGTGCTGGTCAAGGGCGGGCATCTGGCCGGTGACGCGGTGGACCTCCTGACGGACGGCACCGCGGCGGGCGAGCATTGGCTGCGCGCGCCCCGCCACGACAACCGGCACACCCACGGCACCGGCTGCACACTCGCCTCCGCCATCGCCTCCGGCCTGGCCCGGGGCCTCACCGTCCCGACGGCGGTCACGGCGGCCAAGGAGTACGTCACCGGGGCGATCGCATCGGGCTTCGCCCTGGGCACGGGCATCGGACCGGTGGACCACGGGTGGCGGTTCAGAACGTGAGGAGGGCTTGGCGGCGGGCGCCGTAGGGGCGTGAGCGAGGGTCTTCGCGGCCGGCGTCGCGCGGGTATGGGTGCGGCGGCCTGCGTGGTGGATGCGTACATGTGAGTTCCGTGTTGTGCACCCCGGGGGTTCGCCCGTGCGGGCCGGGCCGGTGTCTCGGAAGCCGGCCCGCGTGAGCCCGGCGCTGCGCACACCGGACGCTTGCCCGCGCGAGTCCGGGCCCGTGCCCCGGACGCTCGCCGTGTGAGCCGGTCCCGCGTCCCGGGGGTTTGCCCCGTGTGAGCCGGTCCCGCGTCCCGGAGGCCTACCCCGTGTGAGCCGGGCCTGCGCTCCGCCGGGCTCGCCCGCGCGAGTCCGGGCCTGCGCTCAGGCACGGGCGTCGTGCGCGCCGGACCCGCCTGCCGGTCCCGCTTGCCGGGCTGGCTTTCGGATCTGCGGCCGGGATCCGTCTCCCGGGCCGGCTTTCGGTCCTGCCTTCCGGACCCGCCGTTGGGATCCGTCTCCCGGGCCGGTTTCCGGTCCTGTCTTTCGGGCTCGCCGTCGGGGCCCGTCTCCCGGTCCTGCCTTCCGGATCCGCCTCCCGGACCCGCCGTCGGGATCCGCCTCCCGGGCTGGCTTTCGGATCTGCCTTCCGGGCTTGTCTCCGGGGCCCGCCTCCGAGGCCTGCCTTCCGGATCTGCCGCCGGGATCCGTCTGCCGGGCCCGTCTCCCGGGCCGGTTTCCGGTTCTGCCTCCTGGGTCTGCCTTCCGGATCGGCCTCTCGGGCCGGCTTTCGGACCTGCCTTCCGGGCTTGCCGCCGGGGCCTGCCTTCCGGATCCGCCGCTGGGATCCGCCTGCCGGGCCGGTTTCCGGTCCCGTCTCCCGGTCCCGCTTGCCGGGCCGGTTTCCGGACCCCCCACTGGGGCCCGCCGCCGGGGCCCGCCGCCGGGACCCGCCTCCCGGACCGCCTTCCGCATCCGCCACCCGGACCGCCTCCCGGAGGCGCGCCCGGCCGAGCCCGTCCGCGTCCGTCCGAGATGGACCCATGCGGCGGGTCCCCGCGCGTGGGGTGGACCTATGCCGTGGCCGCCGCCGTGGCCGTGCGCAGGCGTTGGTCGAGGAAGAGGGCCGCGCGGTCCAGTGCCTCGTCGGCCTCGTCCAGTTCGTCGGCGAACGCCTGGAACACATGCGGTACGTCGGCCGTGACGTCCAGGATCACATCCACCCCGGCGGCCCGGGCGCGCGCGGCGAGGCGGGTGGAGTCGTCCAGCAGGATCTCGTTGGTGCCCACCTGGAGAAGCATCGGCGGCAGCCCGCTCAGGTCGGCGCAGACGGCCGGGCTGAGCAGCGGCTGGCGCGGATCGGCGCCCGCGAGGTACAGCCTCCCGGTGTGCTCGACGGACGCGCGGGTGAAGAACGGGTCGGCGCCCTCCTTGGTGTCGACGCTCTCACCGGTGCGGGTCGCGTCCAGGCCCGGCGAGAACGCCAGGACCGCGGCGGGCAGCGGCAGCCCCGCGTCCCGGGCGGCCAGGCAGGTGGTGACGGCGAGGCCGCCGCCCGCCGAGTCCCCGGCGAACACCACGGCCGAGGGGTCGGCGCCACCGTCGAGGAGCGCGCGGTAGGCACCGAGCGTGTCCTCGATCGCGGCCGGGAACGGATGCTCGGGGGCCAGCCGGTAGTCCAGCGAGTACGCCGTGCGGCCGGTCCTCGTCACAAGGTGCCCGGTCACCGCGAGCGAGGCCTCGGGGGAGCCGCTCACCCAGCCGCCGCCGTGGAAGTAAAGGATCGTCCCGGCGCGCGGACGGCCCTCGGGTGCCACGCGCAGCGCGGGCCGGTCGCCGAGCGCGGTCCGTGTCGTACGGATGCCGCCGGGCACGGTCATCCCGCTCATCAACGCCTCGAACCCGGCCCGCATCTCCTCGATCGTCCGGGGCCCCTCGGGACGCGGCTGCCGCAGCCTGGCGTCGATCCGGGCGCGCTGTTCCTTGCTCATGGGTGCTCCCCTTCGTCGATAACTGCCCCTACACTATATGCCATGGCATATAAAACGACCGGAGACACCGCCGGGCTCCTGGATTTCTTCTCCGACCTGGTGCGCTGCGAGACGCGGCTGTACAACGCCCTCAACGACCGGCTCCGCGAGCGGCACGGGATCGTGACCTCGCAGTTCGAGGCCCTGCGCTATCTGCGCGACCACGAAGGGGCGCGGGTGGCGGATCTCGCGGCGGAGTTCGCGATCGGCATCGGGGCGACGAGCAAGGGCGTCGACCGGCTGGAGAAACAGGGCTGGGCGGTCCGGGCGCCGAATCCGGCCGACCGCCGCTCCTCCCTGCTGGCCCTGACCGAGGAGGGCACGGAACTCCTCGGCGCGGCGGAGGAGACGTTCGGCGCGACGCTGGCCGAACTGATCACAGGGGTGCTCGACGACGCTTCGACGGCGGCGGCCGCGCAAACCCTCTCAAGGCTTCGTTCCGCCCTCGAACAGCGTCAGGTCGGCATGCCGACGGGCTGATGCGAGGGGGTACGGCAAGGGGGTACGGCAAGGGGGTACGGCAAAAAGCCGGTCCATCCTGAGATGGACCGGCTCAGTGCAGCGAACCAGCAATGGCCGCGCGCTCAGCTGTAGCGTCAGCGCGAGACCTTGCCGGCCTTGATGCACGAGGTGCAAGCGTTCACGCGCTTCGGCGTCCCGCCCACCACGGTACGCACACGCTGGATGTTCGGGTTCCAGCGGCGGGACGTACGGCGGTGCGAGTGCGAGATGTTGTTGCCGAAGCCCGGCCCCTTGCCGCAGACGTCGCAGTTGGCAGCCACGGGTCACTCCAAAGACTTCAGATGCACTTACGGTTGATCCCGGCATGCCGGGATCGAGATCGTACGACCTGAGATCTGGTTGGCGGTGCCAGGGGGAGAGCCCGATGAGATCGGGCAACCGGAGCAGCATAGCAAGCCTGCGTCGGTAGAGCGAAACTACCATGGTCGCGAGGGGTCCCGGCCCCGGCCCACCCCTGGCCCACCTCCGGCGGGCACCGTCCCGGGGTCTACGCTGCGACCACGTCAAGCAGGCTCAGGGAGGCGCAGGTGGCGCAGGTGCCGCAGACATTCCTCGATGGTCTCGCGGTGCGCACCTGGTGCGGTCTGGCCCTGCGCGCGCTGGGACGGGCACGTGCGGAGATCGACGCGATCAACGTCTATCCGGTGGCCGACGGCGACACCGGGACCAACCTCTATCTGACCGTGGAGTCCGCCGCGACGGCCGTGGAGGCCGTGTTCGCCGGGTACGAGACACAGCCCGCGTACGAGACACAGCCCGCCGGTCCCACCCTCGCGGACGCGGTGCGTGCGATGGCTCACGGGGCGCTCATCGGTGCCCGGGGCAACTCCGGCACGATCCTCGCGCAGCTGCTGCGCGGCATGGCCCAGGTGCTCGCGGCGGACGGCGCGCAGCCGCGCTGCGACGGGCCCGCGCTGCGGCTCGCCCTGCGCCGGGCCGCCGATTCCGCGCGGCAGGCGGTGGCGCATCCCGTCGAGGGCACGGTGCTGACGGTCGCCTCGGCCGCCGCCGACGCCGCCGAGCGGGTGGACGGCGACTGCGGGACGGTCGTACGGGCCGCCCACGAGGGCGCCCGCGCGGCCCTGGCGGCGACCCCGTCCCAGCTGGGCGTCCTGGCGCGGGCCGGGGTGGTCGACGCGGGGGGCAGCGGTCTGGTGGCGGTGCTCGGCGCGCTGGTGGAGGCGTGCACGGGGGAGACGGTGGACACCGAAGCGGACCGCCCGGCCGCGACACCGAACGCCTTGCCCGACCCCGACCCCGACCCCGAATCCGAGACCGAGGCCGAACCCGCCTCCGATGCCGACGCCGATGCCGACGCCGGGGCCTGCGCCGCCGAGGACGGTGGCCCCGCCTTCGAGGTGATCTACCTCCTGGAGGCCGACGACACCGCCGTGGCCCGGCTGCGCACCCGGCTCGACGCCCTCGGCGACTCCCTGGTCGTCGTCGGCGGCGACGGGCTGTGGAACGTCCATGTGCATGTGGACGACGCCGGTGCCGCCGTGGAGGCGGGCGTGGAGGCCGGGCGCCCGTACCGGATCAGGATCACGCACTTCGGGCTCGGCGATGTGCACACCGGTGGGCCGCGGCCGCCGCGCGAGCGGGCCCAGCGCGCGGTGGTGGCCGTCGTACCGGGTCAGGGTCTTGCCGAGCTGTACGCCGAGGCCGGCGCGACCACCGTGCTCGCGCGGCCCGGGGAGCCGCCCGCCAGCGGGGAGTTGCTGGCGGCGGTGCGACGGGCCCACGCGCGCGAGGTCGTGCTGCTGCCCAACGACGCCGAGCTGCGCGACACCGCGGCCGCGGCGGCCGAGCAGGCGCGTACCGAGGGGGTCCGGGTGGCGCTGATCCCGACCCGCTCGGCGGTACAGGGCATCGCGGCGCTCGCGGTGTCCGAGCCGGGGCGCCGGTTCGACGAGGACGTCGTCCAGATGACCTCGGCCGCGGGCGCCACCCGCTACGGGGAGGTCGTCGTCGCCGAGCACCGCTCCTGGACGACGGCCGGGATCTGCCAGGCCGGGGACGTGCTCGGGCTGATCGACGGCGATGTGGCGGTGATCGGCGCGGACGTCACCGCCACCGCCGAGACCGTCCTGGACCGTATGCTCCAGGCCGGCGGCGAACTGGTCACCCTCGTCATCGGCGACGAAGCCCCCGAGACCGTCGCCGCCCATCTGGAGACCCGGGTAAGGGAGTCCTACCTGGCCGTCGACACGGCGGTCTACCGGGGCGGCCACCAGGGAGCACTGCTGCTCATCGGCGTGGAGTGAGCACACCGCCCCCTCCCGCAGACCGAGCCCCCGTTCACTCGGCCGTTCCGAGCAGCCGGGCGGCCGCCGCGCGTCGGGTCCGGACGGTCTCGTCCGTCTCGTCCGCGTTCCCGTAGGCGGCCAGTACGGCGTGGGCGCGGGCTGCCGTCTCCTCGGGGTGGCCCAGCTCCGTCGCCAGTTCGGCCGCGGCGAGTTCGGCGGCGGTGCGGTCGTGCAGTCCGGCGGGGCCGAGGGAGCCGAACAGGGTGATCGCCCGCTCGAAGTGGACCCCGCCAGGGCCCCCGGCCTGGGCGAGGAGGTCGCCGAACTGGCGGTGGGTCTGGGCCAGTTCACGGGTCAGGCTGCCCACGGCGCGGGAGTCCGCCGTGTTCTCCAGTGCCTCCTCGCACACCGCCACGGCCTCCGTCATCAGCCCCTCGGCCGCCGCCGTCCCGGAGTCCTCGCGCAGCGCCAGCCATGCGCGGGCCCGCAGGGAGCGGACGAGGAGACGGGTGTCGCCGAGGGCGCGCCACAGCTCGCCCGCGCGGGCATAGGCCCGGTCGGCCTCCGCGACCAGGCCCGCGCTGCCCAGGGAGTCCGCGGCGAGGTGCGCGAGCGTGGCGTGGTCGCGCTGCTCGGGCCAGTGCCGGGCGATGTCGGCGGCCAGCAGCCGCTGCTCGGCCGCCGTCCGGTGCTCGCCCAGCTCCTCAAGGCAGTCCCCGAGCCACCAACGCGCCTGTACGACGGCCCCGTCACCGTGGGTCTCGGCGCGCAGGTCGGCCAGCGCCGACTCCAGCACCTCGGCCGCCTCCGCGCACCGCCCCTGCCGCAGCAGATATCCGCCCAGCTGCTGCCGCGCCCAGGCTCCCGACGTGCCGGACTCCCCGGCCTCGTCCGCCCAGTACGTGGCGTGCAGCGCGTGTTCCGCGGCGGCGGCGACCTCACCGCGCCCGGCCGTCAACTCGGCTATTCGCAGATGCAGTTGGACCTGTCCGGCCGGTTCCAGGTACGGGCCGCCGTGCTCCAGCGCCGCCCGCAGCGCTCGCTCGGCCTCCGCCCGGTCACCGGCCTCCTCGGCGAGCGCGGCGACCTGGACCTCGTACTCCACCGCACACCACGGCACCCCGGCGCGCACATACTCCGCGACGGCCCGCCGGAGCAGTTCCGCCGCCCCCGCGCGGTCCCCGGCGGCCCCGGCCAGTTCGGCGAGCATCCCCCAGGACTCGGCGACCCGCGCCACCAGCCGGGCATCCCCCTCGTCCGGTGTGCCGTGCCCCTCGACCAGGGCCGGCACCTCGCGCACCGCGGCCTCCGCGTCCCGGGCGGGACCCGTGCCGGTGCGCGCCCGGTGCATCAGGATCCGCGCCCTGCTCATCAGGACCGACGCGGTCTGCCGTACCCCGGTGGCCTCGGCGGCGTACAGCGCCCGGACCTCCTCGGACAGGCCGGTCACCCGGGCCAGGGCTGTGTCCTGTTCGCCCCGCAGCGCGTGGAAGTAGGCGCCCCGGGCCCGTGCCGCCAGCGCCTCGCCGGGGTCGCCCGCCACCGCGTACAGCTCGGCCGCCCGCTCGAACAGCTCGGCGCCCTCGGGGCCCCGGGACATCGCCTCATGGTCGGCGACCAACGCGCGGTCCGCCGGGGCGAGTTCACCGTCACCGGCGGCCCGCGCCACCGCGGCCCAGGCGTCCACCGCCTCCGGACGCAGGGTGTCCGCCAGCCGGTGCGCCTCGGCGAGCAGGGCGGGGAGTGACGTTTCGGCGGCCGGGGCCGGCGGGGTGGCGGCCGCCGGAGCGGCCGCCGTGCGCAACGTGCGGACGCCCAGCGGAAGCCGGTCCACCAGTGGCCGCCGGGCCATCCGTGCCCGCGTCCGGTCGCCGACGTACGACGTGCCGTTGCGCGCGTCGAACAGCTCGGCCAGCGCCAGCGCCTCCGTGCGGGCGTGGGCCGCGAGGTCCCGTGCGGTCCAGGCGCGCCCGGCGGGGCCCGGCACCGGCTCGGCGCCGAGGCCCAGCTCGGTCAGGCGGCCGGTCAGCAGGGTCACCACGGCCAGGAAGTCCAGCCGGCTGCGCGGATGCCCGGTGTCCGTGAAATAGGCGGGCCGCTCGGCCAGCAGCTCAAGGCCGCGCGCCTCGTTGCCGCTCAGCGCGCAGAACTCCACGTGCTCGGCGTACGCGGCCCGCATGCTCTCCATGGGCCGCACCAGCCGCAGCCCCCGCAGATGGTGCGCCCGGGCCTCCTCCGCGCGGCCCAGCCGCAGCAACGGGACCAGGGACGCGGCGAGCACCGAGTGCGGCTCGTGCGCACAGCTGAACTCGCCCTCCAGCACCGGCCGCCACGCGGTGAGCGCCGCCGCGTCCCGGCCCCGCTCCACCTGCCACAGCCCCTGCCCGTACAGCTCGCAGGCATGGCAGTCGGCCATCTCGTCCCGGTCGGCGGCCAGCCACGCGGCGTACGCCCGCTCCGCCCGCGCCAGGTCCCCGACATGCGCGGCCACGCTGAACTCGGCACCGCGCACGGCCCGTTCGGAGTACCCGGCGAGCCGGTAGCGGCGCTCCATCTCGCCCAGCCACTTCTCGATCGAGGCGAGCGGGATGTGCGGCTGGTCCAGCATGCCCGCCGACATCCACTTGAAGACCCAGTGCAGCGAGTGCGTCTCGTAGGCGTCGAAGTCCCCGGGCCGCTCGTCCCACAGGCGCAGCAGCCGCGCGAAGGGGACGAACATCTTGTCCTTCTCGGAGCTGTAGTTGTAGACGCTCAACTGGTGCCCGAGCGCCTCGATGACAGCCAGCGGAACATTCAACCCCTCGGCCGCGGCGAGCAGTTGCTCCGCGCGGGCGTTGCGGGCCGGGCCCTCGGGCCGCTCGGCGTTCTCCGCCATCGCCCGGCGCAGCGCCGCAAGGTCGGTGATCTCAGTCATCGGCCGTCCCCCGTGTCGCCCACTCCAGCAGATCGATGAACGCGCGGTTGAGCAGCGCGGAGTCCGTGGGCCGCAGCGGCCGTTGCGCCATCAGCAGCGCCTGCCCGTACAGCGACTCGACCGCGGTGCCGATCAGTTCCGCGTCGTCCAGTGAACTCACCCTGCGGATCAGCGGGTTGAGATGGTTGAGCACCAGCCGGGCGCGCGGCGCGCTGCCGCGCAGCGAACCCAGGATGCCCGCCCACAGATCGTCGGCCTGCTCCTCGGCGTCCGCCCGGGCCTGCTCGTGCCGGGCCGCCCGGTCGTCCAGGTGCAGCGCGGGCACCGACAGCGGATGGAAGGCGCGCAGTACGACATCGCAGCCCAGCGGGTCCAGCTTCGCCCGCGCCGCCGCCAGGAACCCGGTGAGCAGCAGCTCCACGCCCGGCTCGACGCCGTCCAGATGCGCGGTCACGGTGTCCGCGTCCAGCTCGGCGACCACCGTCCCCGGCCGCACCGACGGCAGCGCCTCGATCAGCTCGCTGTCGTACGTGTAACCGCCGTTGACCACGCCCACGCCCTGCGCCGAGGCGATCGCCGCGACCTGCCGGTATTCCTCGACGCCCCGGGTGAAGTGCACCACCGGGTGCCGGCGCGCGAACTCCTCCAGCGACACCTGCCCGTCGGTCGTCTCGAACGGCAGCCACGGCAGCATCGTGCGCAGCATCTCGTGGTCGTGCCGGGCCAGCGACTTGACGCCGAGGTGATGCACCGCGAGGAACGCCGCGAGCCGCTCCGGGTCACCGGCCGCGAGCCCGGTCAGCCAGTCGCGGATCCGCTCGCCGAGCGCCTCCCGCACGGCGGCCAGCGTCTCGTCCTCGTACAGCGACTCGCGCGAGGCGGTCGGCCGCAGGCTGTCGGTGTCCAGCACACAGCGCACGAAGAACGCCCAGTCGGGCAGCAGCTGTTCGGCCCGCTCGGTCAGCAGCATCCCCTTGAGATGCACCCGGTGCGTCGCCCGCTGCGCCGGACTCACCGCCGACGGCAGTACATACGCCACCCCGCGGATCCCGGCCAGCGGCACCTCCAGGTCGATCGAGTCCAGCGGGGTGAACCCGAACAGCCCGTGACAGTGCCGGGCCAGCGCCACCCGGCGCGCGCCGGGGCTCGGATACGGCCGGTCCCAGGGCGCGGGCAGCTCGGTGATCCGCTCCTCGCCCACCCGGACGTCGTACGGCAGCAGCGCGCCGAAGTCCCGGGCCAGCGCGCGCACCCGCTCCGGCGCGAGCCACTCGGCCGCCCCGGGCCGCGGCGTGAGCTGCACCGTCGTACCGGGCTCGGGCCGCGCCGCGTCGGGCAGGGTCCGCACGGTGTACGAGCCGTCGTCCCGCGCCGTCCACTCCACCGGCGGCGCGTCCGGGGTGCGGGCGCTGCGGCTGACCACGCGGATCCGCTCGGCGACGACGAAGCAGGCGAGCAGGCCGATGCCGAACTGGCCGAGGAAATCGGAGCGGGCCTCCTGGAGCCCCTCGGCGCGCTTGGAGCTGCGCCCGATGGTCGCCAGCAGTTCGTGCACGTCCGACTCGGTGAGCCCGATGCCGCTGTCCTCCACCCGCAGGCCGCCGTCCGCCGTGTGCAGCCGGACCAGCGCCGGGGCGTCGGGGGTGAGGGCCCGGCGGGCGGTGACGGCGTCCACGGCGTTCTGGAGCAGCTCGCGCAGGTAGACCTTCGGGCTGGAGTAGAGGTGATGGGAGAGGAGATCGACCAGACCGCGCAGATCGACCTGGAACGTGTGAGGAGGAGGCGACTGGGAGGACTGGGATGACTGTGAGGTCTGGGAATCCATCGTCACTGCGCCGGAGGGGAAGGACGCGGCGCGGGGTAGGGCGGTCCCGCAGCGAAGGGCGGTGACCGCGAAGGACGGCCGGAACGCGTCATCCTAGGGCCCCGGCCACCGGGCCGACCAGGGGTTTCCGGGATCCGTAAGGCATTGTGTACGGCAGCCCGTGCCGAACCCGCAGGGCAGGCGTCTACGGCATTGTCAGTGCGGTGGTGTGCAATGGATCTCGTGCCCGCACTGGAAGAACCACTGAAACAGCCACTGAAGTCAGTGCTCGGCCCCGCCACCGCGAAGGTGATGGCCGAGCACCTCGGCCTGCACACCGTCGGCGACCTCCTGCACCACTACCCGCGCAGATACGAGGAGCGCGGCCAGCTCACCCACCTCGCCGACCTCCCCATGGACGAGCATGTCACCGTGGTCGCCCAGGTCGCCGACGCCCGTCTGCACTCCTTCGCCTCCTCCCGGGCGCCCCGCGGCAAGGGCCAGCGCCTGGAGGTCACCATCACCGACGGCAGCGGCCGCCTCCAGCTGGTGTTCTTCGGCAACGGCGTGCACAAGCCGCACAAGGACCTGCTGCCGGGCACCCGCGCGATGTTCGCCGGCAAGGTCTCCGTCTTCAACCACCGCCTCCAGCTCGCCCATCCCGCCTACGAGTTGCTGCGCGGCGACGGCGAGGAGGCCGTGGAGACCTGGGCGGGCTCCCTGATCCCGCTCTACCCGGCCACCGCCAAACTGGAGTCCTGGAAGATCGGCAAGGCGGTGCAGACGGTCCTGCCCGCCGCCCAGGAGGCCCTCGACCCGCTGCCGCCCGCCCTGCGCGAGGGCCGCGGACTGCTCCCGCTCCCCGAGGCCCTGCTCAAGATCCACCGCCCGGCCACCAAGGCCGACATCGCGGACGCCCGGGCCCGCCTCAAGTGGGACGAGGCGTTCGTCCTCCAGGTCGCCCTCGCCCGCCGCCGGTACGCGGACGCCCAGCTCCCGGCGGTCGCCCGCCGCCCCCGGGCCGACGGCCTCCTCACCGCCTTCGACGACCGGCTGCCGTTCACCCTCACCGAGGGCCAGCAGAAGGTCTCCCGCGAGATCTTCGCCGACCTCGCCACCGAACACCCCATGCACCGGCTCCTCCAGGGCGAGGTCGGCAGCGGCAAGACGCTCGTCGCCCTGCGCGCCATGCTCGCCGTGGTCGACGCGGGCGGGCAGGCCGCCCTGCTCGCGCCCACCGAGGTACTGGCCCAGCAGCACCACCGGTCGGTCACCGAGATGATGGGCGACCTCGCCGAGGGCGGCATGCTGGGCGGCACCGAGCACGCCACCAAGGTGGTGCTGCTCACCGGCTCCATGGGCGCCGCGGCCCGCCGCAAGGCCCTGCTGGACCTGGCCACCGGCGAGGCCGGCGTCGTCATCGGCACCCACGCCCTGATCGAGGACAAGGTCCAGTTCCACGACCTCGGCCTGGTCGTCGTGGACGAACAGCACCGCTTCGGCGTGGAGCAGCGCGACGCCCTGCGCGGCAAGGGCAAACAGCCCCCGCACCTCCTGGTCATGACCGCCACCCCGATCCCGCGCACGGTCGCCATGACCGTCTTCGGCGACCTGGAGACCTCCGTCCTCGACCAGCTCCCGGCGGGCCGCTCCCCGATCGCCAGCCATGTCGTCCCGGCCGCCGACAAACCCCACTTCCTGTCCCGCGCCTGGGAGCGGGTGCGCGAGGAGGTGGAGAACGGCCATCAGGCGTACGTCGTCTGCCCCCGCATCGGGGACGACATCGAGGAAGCGGCCGATCCGAAGAAGGCCGCCAAGAAGAAGTCAGCCGAGGACGAGGCCGAGAAGCGGCCCCCGCTCGCGGTCCTCGACGTGGCCGACCAGCTGGCCAAGGGCCCCCTCCAGGGCCTGCGGGTCGAGGTGCTGCACGGCCGTATGCACCCCGACGACAAGGACGCCGTGATGCGCCGCTTCGCCGCGGGCGACACCGACGTCCTGGTCGCCACCACGGTCATCGAGGTGGGCGTGAACGTCCCGAACGCCACCGCGATGGTCATCATGGACGCCGACCGCTTCGGCGTCTCCCAGCTCCACCAGCTGCGCGGCCGGGTGGGCCGCAGCTCGGCGCCCGGCCTGTGCCTCCTGGTCACCGAGATGCCCGAGGCCAGTGCCGCCCGCCAGCGCCTGAACGCGGTCGCGGCCACCCTCGACGGCTTCGAGCTCTCCCGTATCGACCTCGAACAGCGCCGCGAGGGCGACGTCCTCGGCCAGGCCCAGTCCGGCGCCCGCTCCAGCCTGCGCGTCCTTGAGGTGATCGAGGACGAGGAGGTCATCGCGGAGGCCCGCAGCGAGGCGATGGCCCTGGTGACGGCGGACCCGGACCTGGACCATCTGCCGGGGCTGCGCACCGCATTGGACGCGCTCCTGGACGAGGAGAGGGAGCAGTACCTGGAAAAGGGCTGAGGTATGCCGGCCCAGGGGCGCGGGGCCGTATCGGACGTGCGGCTGCCGCCGCGGGGCGCCACCAGCCACAATGAACGCTGTAACCACCCACGACGAAGGACCGAACATGACCCGCGTGATCGCCGGCGCAGCCGGCGGACGTCGCCTGGCAGTCCCGCCGGGAACCGGCACCCGGCCGACCTCCGACCGCGCACGCGAAGGTCTCTTCTCCACCTGGCAGTCCCTCCTCGGCGGCCCCCTGCAAGGCGAACGCGTCCTCGACCTCTACGCCGGCTCCGGCGCCGTCGGCCTGGAAGCCCTCTCCCGCGGCGCGGGCCACACCCTGCTCGTGGAGGCCGACGCCCGCGCCGCGAGGACCGTCCGCGAGAACGTGCGGAACCTGGGCCTTCCCGGCGCCGAGGTCAGAGCGGGCAAAGCGGAACAGGTCATCAGGACCGCGCCCCCCGCCACCCCGTACGACCTGGTCTTCCTCGACCCTCCGTACGCCGTCACCGACGACGATCTTCGCGAGATTCTCCTCACACTCCGCTCGGAGGGGTGGCTAGGGAAGGACGCGCTGGTCACCGTGGAGCGCAGCACCAGAGGCGGTGAATTCCGGTGGCCGGACGGCTTCGAGGCGATCCGGTCCCGTCGCTACGGCGAGGGAACGTTTTGGTACGGTCGCGCCGCCTCTACGTGCGAAGACGCACGATGACCGGACCGGAGAGCGAGGGATCACTAGTGCGCCGCGCCGTCTGTCCCGGGTCGTTCGACCCGATCACCAATGGACATCTCGACATCATCGCCCGGGCCTCCCGGCTGTACGACGAGGTCTACGTCGCGGTGATGATCAACCAGTCCAAGAAGGGCCTGTTCGAGGTCGACGAGCGGATCGAGCTGATCCGCGACGTCACCTCGGAGTTCGCCAACGTACGGGTGGAGACCCACCACGGCCTTCTCGTGGACTACTGCAAGCAGCGCGACATCCCCGCCATCGTCAAGGGCCTGCGCGCCGTCAGCGACTTCGACTACGAGCTCCAGATGGCCCAGATGAACAACGGCCTGACCGGCGTCGAGACGCTGTTCGTGCCGACCAACCCCACCTACAGCTTCCTGTCCTCCTCGCTCGTCAGGGAGGTCGCGGCCTGGGGCGGCGACGTCTCCCACCTGGTGCCGCCGCAGGTCCTCGCGGCCCTCAACAGGCGGCTGCGCAAGGACTGATGGGACTTGGGACTACAGTCGTCCCGTCCGTCTCCGATCCGGCTGTAGGAAGTGGCGAGCACAGGTGGACGTGCAGAAGAAGCTCGACGAGATCGTCTCCGCGGTCGCCGGTGCACGGGCCATGCCCATGTCGGCGTCCTGCGTGATCAACCGCGCCGACCTGCTCGCGATGCTGGAAGAGGTGCGCCAGGCCCTGCCCGGCTCCCTCGCGCAGGCGCAGGAGCTGATCGGCGACCGGGAGCAGATGGTCGAGCAGGCCCGCCAGGAGGCCGACCGGATCATCGAGACCGCGCACGCCGAGCGCGGCTCGCTGGTCTCCGGCACCGAGGTCGCCCGCCGCTCCCAGGCCGAGGCCGACCGGATCCTCGCCGAGGCCCGCCAGGAGGCCGAGGAGGTGCGCGCCGAGGCCGACGACTACGTCGACTCCAAGCTCGCCAACTTCGAGGTCGTCCTCACCAAGACCCTGGGCTCGGTCGGCCGGGGCCGCGAGAAGCTCCTCGGCACCGGCCCGGGCGTGGACGAGAACGGCTACGAGGACGAGGACGCCCCCGAGCGCAGCCTCGACCCCGAGACGCTGCGGCACAACGCCGACGCGTACGTGGACACCAAGCTGGGCGCCTTCGAGGCGGTGCTCGCCAAGACCCTGGAGGCGGTCGGCCGCGGCCGGCAGAAGCTGCACGGCCGGATCGCCACCGACGACCTCGGCGCCCTCGCCGACGACACCACGACCTTCCAGCACTCCAGCGACGCCGACTACCTCGCCGACCTGGCCGCCCTCTCGGACACCCCGGCCGAGCGCCCGGCGGCCCGGCAGGAGCAGCCGTCGTACGAGCCCCGCACGGAGCGGCCCGCGTACGAACCGGCGGCCGAGCCCGGGTACGACCGGCAGCCCGAGCAGCCGGGATACGACCAGCGGCCCGAGCAGCCGTCGTACGAGCCGCAGCCCGCCTACGGCGCCTACGACCAGCAGCAGGGCGCCTACACCGGCTTCCCGCAGCAGGCCGGCTACGGGGGGCAGGACCCGTACGGCTACCAGCAGCAGGCCGACCCCTATACGTACCAGAGCGGCTATGTGCAGCAGGGCGGCTACGACCCCCAGCAGCAACAGCTGCCCCAGGAGTCGCAGCAGTCCCAGCCGCAGCAGGACTACGCCCTGGACGAGACCAGCCTCTTCGACACCGGCATGATCAGCGCGGAGCAGCTGCGGGCGTACGAGCAGGGCCGCGGTACCCGCTGACGGGGCCGGATTGGGCCCTGGGCGCAAGGTCCAGTATCCTGGCTCTTCGGTCGCGCGTGCCCTGACGCTCGCGTACGGAATTGCCCGCGACCACACTGCCCGGAAACACCGACGGGCGGTGTCCCTTCGAGTACGTAGATCGAAAGCAGGAATGGCCTCCAACGCCCGCCTCGACCACCGCAACCCCCTCGTGTTCGACACTCACGAGCTGGGTCGGCGTCCTGGCGCGCTACAGCGGCTCACCCGCGAGATCGACGCCCCGAGGGATCTCGGCATCCCGGGAGTCATCGAAGTGCCGGAAGGCGCCCCGATGGAACTCGGCCTCCGACTCGAGTCGGTCATGGAAGGGGTGCTTGTCACAGGCACCGCCCGTGCCACGGCCGAGGGGGAGTGCGTAAGGTGTCTGGAGCCGGTCGAGCTGGAGCTCGAAGCGGACTTCCAGGAGATGTTCTCGTACCCTGACGCCGACGACCGGGGCCGTGTGATCGCGGAACCGGGCGACGACGCCGAGGACGACGAGGACAGGCTCTTCATCGAGGACGGTCTTTTCGACCTCGAACCTGTGCTGCGTGATGCGGTGGTGCTCGCACTGCCGATGCAGCCGGTGTGCCAGGAAGACTGCCCGGGTCTGTGCTCCGAGTGCGGAGCCCGGCTCGCGGACGACCCGGAACACCATCATGACGCCGTCGACATCCGTTGGGCGGCTTTGCAGGGACTCGCCGGCACCACGACGGACGGCGAGAAGGACGAGATGAGCGGCGCCGAAGCGGGCGTCGACGAGAAGCAGGAGAAGTAGCCGTGGCTGTTCCGAAGCGGAAGATGTCGCGCAGCAACACGCGCCACCGCCGGTCGCAGTGGAAGGCTGCGGTCCCCACCCTGGTTGCGTGCGAGCGCTGCCACGAGCCCAAGCAGCAGCACATCGCGTGCCCGTCTTGCGGCACCTACAACAAGCGCCAGGTCCTCGAAGTCTGAGCGGTTGGTGAGAGGCCCGATGACAGACGCGAAAGCAGCTGGTCCCCGTCAGCGCGGGGGTAGCTCACCGGCCTCGTCCCACACAGTTCTGGAAGGGCGGCTCGGCTACCAGGTCGAGTCCGCCCTTCTGGTGCGTGCGCTCACCCACCGTTCCTACGCGTACGAGAACGGCGGTCTGCCGACGAACGAGCGGCTGGAGTTCCTCGGGGACTCCGTGCTCGGCCTCGTCGTCACGGACACGCTGTATCGCACCCACCCCGACCTGCCCGAGGGCCAACTGGCCAAGCTGCGGGCCGCGGTGGTCAATTCGCGTGCGCTGGCGGAGGTGGGGCGCGGCCTCGACCTCGGCGCCTTCATCCGGCTCGGCCGGGGTGAAGAGGGCACGGGTGGCCGGGACAAGGCGTCCATCCTCGCCGACACCCTTGAAGCGGTGATCGGCGCGGTCTATCTCGACCAGGGCCTCGACGCGGCGTCCGAGCTGGTGCACCGGCTCTTCGACCCGCTGATCGAGAAGTCCTCCAACCTGGGCGCGGGCCTGGACTGGAAGACGTCGCTCCAGGAGCTGACCGCGATCGAGGGACTCGGCGTGCCCGAGTACCTGGTCACGGAGACCGGCCCCGACCACGAGAAGACCTTCACTGCTGCCGCCCGCGTCGGAGGCGTCTCGTACGGCACCGGCACCGGCCGCAGCAAGAAGGAGGCGGAGCAGCAGGCCGCCGAGTCCGCCTGGCGTGCCATCAAGGCCGCCGCGGACGAGCGCGCCAAGGCGGCGACGGAGGCCGAACAGGCCGTCGTACAAGCCGCCGAGGACGACGACACGTCGTCCGCCACCGCCTGACGAAACAGCACGACAAGCAGCACCGAGCGCCCGCCCCACCGATTCCGGACGGGGCGGGCGTTTCCTCTACCGCGCCCCGCTGTCTCGTACAGCGCTTTTCCCTGGGGGTTCCGATGCCCGAGTTGCCCGAGGTCGAGGTCGTCCGGCGGGGGCTGGCGCGGTGGGTGGCCCATCGCACCGTCGCCGAGACCGAGGTGCTGCACCCGCGTGCCGTGCGCCGCCATGTGGCCGGCGGCGAGGACTTCGCGCACCGGCTCAAGGGGCATCACATCGGCGACCCCAGCCGGCGTGGCAAGTATCTGTGGCTGCCGCTGGAGGAGACGAACCAGTCGGTGCTCGCGCACCTCGGGATGAGCGGACAGCTGCTGGTGCAGCCGCAGGAGACGCCCGACGAGAAGCATCTGCGGATCCGGATCCGGTTCGCCGACTCGCTCGGCACCGAGCTGCGGTTCGTGGACCAACGCACCTTCGGCGGGCTGTCGTTGCACGACAACACCCCGGACGGGCTGCCCGACGTCATCGCGCACATCGCCCGCGACCCGCTCGACGCGCTGTTCGACGACGACGCCTTCCACCAGGCCCTGCGCCGCAAGCGCAGCACCGTCAAACGGGCCCTGCTGGACCAGTCGTTGATCAGCGGGGTCGGCAACATCTACGCGGACGAGGCCCTTTGGCGCGCCCGTATCCACTACGAGCGGCCGACCGCCCACTTCACCCGCCCGGTCACGGCCGAACTCCTCGGCCACATCAGGGACGTGATGAACGCGGCCCTCGCCGTCGGCGGCACCAGCTTCGACAGCCTGTACGTCAACGTCAACGGCGAGTCGGGCTACTTCGACCGTTCGCTCGACGCCTACGGCCGCGAGGGCGAGCCCTGCCGCCGCTGCGGCACCCCCATGCGGCGCCGCCCGTGGATGAACCGCTCCAGCTACTTCTGCCCGAAGTGTCAGCGGGCGCCGCGCGCCGCGTCGTAACGCTCGCGCGAGGCCAGTACCTCGTCCATGGCGCCCTCCACGCATGCGATGAGGGCGAGCAGGCGCCTGGCGACCTCGCGGCCGAGCGGGGTCAGCTCGTAGTCGACGCGGGGCGGGTTGGTCGGCTGGGCCTCGCGGTGCACCAGCCCGTCGCGCTCCAGCGCGTGCAGGGTCTGGGAGAGCATCTTCTCGCTCACCCCGTCGACGCGGCGGCGCAGCTCATTGAAGCGCAGTGAGCCCTCGGACAGCGCGCCGAGGGTCAGTCCGCCCCAGCGGCCCGTGACGTTCTCCAGCGTGCAGCGGGAGGGGCATGCCTTGGCGAAGACGTTGTAGGCGAGCTCGTCGGGATCCTGGGGGCGTGCGGTCATGACACCAGGATACGCCCATGCAGCGCTAACTGGTGGGTTGCACTAACTTCTGGTTAGTGCTTTCCTTTGGTCATCGTTACTGAGCTGCCCTTTCGAGGAGAGTCATGACCGCCCCCGTTCTTTCCATTGCCTACCACTCGGGCTACGGCCACACCGCCGTCCTCGCCGAGGCCGTCCGCGCCGGTGCCGTCGCGGCGGGTGCCGAGGCGCACCTGATCAAGGTGGACGAGATCACCGAGGAGCAGTGGGGGATACTCGACCGCTCGGACGCGATCGTCTTTGGCTCGCCCACCTACATGGGCACCGCCTCCGGTGCCTTCCATGTCTTCGGCGAGGCGACCTCCTCGCGCTGGGCCGGCCAGGACTGGTCGGACAAGCTGGCCGCCGGCTTCACCAACTCGGGCTCCAAGAGCGGCGACAAGCTGCACACGCTCCAGTTCTTCCAGACGCTCGCCGCGCAGCACGGCATGCACTGGGTGAACCTCGGTCTGCTCCCGGGCTGGAACAGCAGCACCGCCTCCGAGAACGACCTCAACCGTCTCGGCTTCTTCGCCGGTGCCGCCGCCCAGACCGACACCGACCAGGGCCCGGAGGGCGTGCACAAGGCGGACATCGCCACCGCCGAGCACCTCGGGCGCCGGGTGACGGAGACCGCGCGGACGTTCGCGCGGTCTCCGTCACCCGG
>NZ_MUNF01000339.1 GCF_002154555.1 Streptomyces murinus | reverse complement strand
GTGGGCGGCAGCGTGGTGGGCAGGCCGAACCGGGCCAGCAGCAGGGGGTGGCCGGGGAGACGCAGCAGGGGGCGCAGCACATCGTCGCCGAGGGCGTCCCAGTGCCGTACCGAGGGCTCCAGGAGCCGGCGGTAGCGGGGGCCGTCGGGGCCGAGCAGGCGGGCGGTGTCCTCGACGGAGCGCAGCAGGACGCCGGCGGTGCCGTCGTCCAGGGGGTGGGCGCAGTCGATGTCGGGCAGCCGCCAGCGCAGTCCGTGCCGGGCCAGGTCGAGGGCCCGGTGCGCGGGTGAGGTGACGGCCATGGGGTGGACGGCGGAGCAGTGGTCGTGCAGCAGTCCGGGCAGGATCGCCTCCTCGGTGCGGGTGCCGCCGCCGATCTCGTCGGCGGCCTCCAGGAGGGTGACGTCGAGTCCGGCCCGGGCGAGGAGGGCGGCGGCGGTGAGCCCGTTGGGCCCGCCGCCGACGACGAGGGCGGTGCTCATGCGGTGGTGTCCTGGGCGGCCGGGTGCGGCGGATGGACGCGTCGCACGTCGTACACGGGATAGTCGGGGCCGTCGGTGGGCCAGGGCTGGCGGGTCAGCATGTCCCGCACTCTGACATGGCCGCTCTCCAGGAGGCCGAGCGCCGCGTCGTGGACCTCGTACGCCTGGGTCCCCCGGTGGACGGGCTGGCCCTCCAGGCAGATCACGCGCACTTCGCCGGGTGCGAAGCCGCAGCGTTCCTGTACGGCGGCGAGCAGTTGGTCGTCGTGGAGGTGGCCCTCGCCGAAGTTCCAGCCGAGGGCGAAGCCGGCGATCAGTTCGCCGTCCACCACCGTGGTGTCCGGCTCGCCCCAGGCGACGCGGTCGATCAGGCCGTTGTGGGCACGGCCGTGGGAGTGCAGGGAGCGCCAGCCGTGCATCTTCTGGGACAGCAGCAGGGCCGTCTCCTCGTCGTAGAGCGCCGCCAGTTGCCCGGTGGGCAGCCGGCACGCGGTGGACAGCCCGGCCTCCAGGCGGTCCAGGGCGTCCCCGGTGAACAGCCAGGCGCTGGTGGCCCAGTTGCCCGCGTAGTAGCGCATGGCGGGCAGGAACGACACCAGGTCGGGCCGTACGTTGCCGAGCGCGGGCAGCAGCAGGAGGCTCGGCAGGACCACCACGAGCAGCCAGGGCGAGTGCAGATGCCGGACGCTGATGTCCGCGTGGGCGCCGAAGAGGTAGCAGAGCGAGAAGACGAAGAAGATGTTCCACTCCAGCGGCACGCCCATCGGCACGGTGGAGAGGATGTGGAGGTGGAAGACGGCCATGTAGCCGAGGGCCGCCCAGGTCCAGAAGCCGCCGTGGCCGAGGAAGACCAGGTACAGCGGGACGGCGTACTCGGTCAGGGTGCCGATGTGGGCGAGGCAGAACGACAGCCGTGAGGGGCGCAGGTCGTGCGGGTGGTCGCGGAAGAACAGCCGTTTCACGCGGCGGCTCGGGATCAGCGGGGCGTTGCTCATCATCGTGGCGACCACGAACGGGAAGTGGTGGTTGAGCTTCGAGGTGGCCGCGCCCCACCACAGGGCCAGCATGACCAGCTCGTAGCCGATGAACTGGTCCTGGTAGGGGAAGAAGAACAGCAGCAGCGACAGCCCGTACTGCTCACCGCGCGCGGCCAGGAAGATGGTCTTGTCCCGCAGGCCCAGCAGCGCGAGGGCGGCGATCAGCGGGAGCGCGGCGCGGGCGTCGAGCAGACCGGCGGCGCCGTGGTGGCCGGTTCCGGGGCGGCCGAGCAGCCAGCCGGCCGACAGCAGGACGGCGGCGTACAGGGCGACGTCGACCGCGGTACGACGGCTGCCCCGGGTCAGCGGCACCCGCTCCGGCCACGGGGGCAGCCGGATCGTGCCGGGGCGCAGCCAGTACAGGACCGACCCGATGGGCGGGTTGAAGCGGGAGGTCAGCGGCCCGGAGCCGCAGCCGAGGCCCACCACCTCCCACAGCAGGGTGAAGACGATCAGCTTCTGGTAGACGATCGGCTCCGACCACCAGGACGCGATGTCGGCAAGTCCCCCGAGGCCCGGCGTCAGAGAGATCGCGTACGCCGAACCGCCCACGTACAGCAGGCACTTGACGACGTAGAACAGGTACACGGCGTACGGCGTCCCGAAGCCGTGCTCGACCCAGTGCCGGGTGAGCACCTTCAGGCGCTCGGGGCGCGGCAGCGCGAGGTAGGACACGGCGTCGACGGGCGGGAGTTGGGGGTTCATGAAGCCCATGGGGATCACACCCTGCTGTCTCGGAGGGGCGGGCGGCTCAGCCGGCGGGGGTGAGTACCCGGCTGCGCAGCGCGGGCTTGTCGGTCTTGCCGACGGGGTTCCTCGGGAGTTCGGGCAGGACGAGGATCTCCACGGGACACTTGTACGGCGCGAGGCGCTCGGCGGCGAACGCGGCGATCCCGGCGATCCCGGCCTGCTCCACGGGGAGTTCGTCGGTGGCGTCGCGCAACGCGACGAAGGCGACCGGGACTTCGCCGAGCACGGGGTCGGGGCGGCCCACGACGGCAGCCTCGCGGACGGCGGGGTGGCCGTGCAGCACGGTCTCGATCTCCTTGGGATAGACGTTCTCGCCGCCCCGGATGATCATGTCCTTGACCCGGTCGACCAGGACGAGATAGCCGTCCTCGTCCAGGCGCCCCAGGTCACCGGTGTGCAGCCGTCCGCCGCGCAGTGCCTTCGCCGTCTCCTCCGGGCGGCCGAGGTAGCCGTGCATCACGGTGGGGCCGCTGATGACGACCTCGCCGATGCCGCCGTCGGTGACGGTACGGCCCCGCTCGTCCACGACGGAGACGGTCTGCCCGGGCAGCGGCAGCCCGACCGTGCCGGGTTTGCGGGGGCCGTCCAGCGGGTTGGACGTGGAGGCGCAGGTCGCCTCCGACAGGCCGTATCCCTCCACGAGTCGGAACCCGAACCGCTGCTCCACGGCGGCGAGGAGCCCCGGTGGCATGGGGGCGGCGCCGCAGACGGCGAAGCGGAGCGAGGAGGTGTCCGGCCGTACCTCGGGCGGCAGGTCGGCCAGCATGGCGTAGATCGCCGGGACGCCGGAGAAGAAGGTGGGGCGGGCCCGCTCCAGGGCCCCGAAGAAGCCCTTGGCGCTGAAGCGGCCGACGAGGGTGGCCTGTCCCCCGGCCCGCAGCGGTGACAGGACGCTCACGACGATGCCGTTGACGTGGAACAGCGGCAGGATCAGCAGGCTGTGATCGGCCGGGGTGAGCCGCATCGTCTCGATCATCGCCTCGGTCATGGCGTCGAGGTTGCGGTGCAGGAGCTCGACGCCCTTGGGGCGGCCGGTGGTTCCGCTGGTGTAGATGACGAGCGCGAGCGCGTCGCCGTCGGCGGGGGGTTCGGGCAGGGGGTCGAAGTCCGGCGCAGGTGCGGCCAGTTCGGGCAAGGTCAGCGGGGTCGTGGCGGCGGGCAGTCCGTCCGGTGCCTCCTCCGTGACGACGACCCGTGCGCGGCAGTCGTCGAGCTGGTACGCGGTCTCGGTCGCGGTCAGCGCGGGGTTGACCGGGGTGAGCGCGGCGCCGAGGCGCCAGGCGGCGAAGAGGGTCGCGACCAGCTCGACGCGGTTGGTGAGCTTGACCGCCACGATGTCGCCGGGGCGCACCCCGCGGTGGGCGAGGTGGCGGGCGTAGCGGTCGATCAGGTCGGCGAAGCCGGCGTTCGAGAGGGTGCCGTGGGCGTCGTCGGTGAGGGCCGGCGCGTTCGGGGCTTGTTCGCGGCGCACAGCGGGCAGGCGGCTCAGGTTCATGCAGGAAGGCACCTCTGGTTCGGGTGACGGGCAATTGGACGTGACCGTAGAGCGTTTCGGCACCGGGCGGCCACGGCCGCGGGGCACAAGGCGGGCGGCGGCTTTCGTGCCGCGCGCACGAACGCCTGGATCCGGCCACCCCGTAGGGTGCGGCCATGGAGGCACAGCGGGCGTTGGTACGTCAGGTCGGCGACCGGGTCGCGGAGTCCCAGGGGGCCCTGGTCGAGGGGCTGGTCCAGGACATTCGCGCGCAGATCGGCGCGCTGGACCAGGAGGCCGCCGCGCGCTCCCTGCTGGAGGCGAGCATCACGGAGAACGTGGTGGCCGCGATCAACTTCCTGCGGCAGGGCATCGAACCGGACCAGCTGGAGGCGCCGACGGCCGCGCTGGCCTACGCCCGGGTCCTCGCCCAGCGCGATGTGCCCCAGTCCGCGCTCACCCGCGCCTACCGCATCGGCCATCAGCGCTTCCTCGACCACACCTTCGCCCTGCTCGACGATCTGCCGGCCGCGGACCGGGTGCCGGTCTGTGTCGAACTGGTGCGGCTGTCGGGCCAGTTCATCGACCTCATCTGCGAACAGGTCGGCCGCACCTATGAGCGGGAGCGCGACCGGTGGGTGGCCAGCCGCAGCGGGGTACGCCAGCGGTGGGTGACCGATCTGCTCGGCGGGGGTCCGGTCGACCGGGCCGCCGCCGCACGGGCGCTGCGGTATCCGCTGGACGCGGTGCACCTCGCCTGCACGCTGTGGCCGGCCGCCCGGATGACCTCCTTCGACCTCGTGGCCGCGGTGGACGACGTACGCGCCCACGCGGGATCGGCGCTGGGGGCCCGGGCCGCGCTGGTGGTGCCGACCGACGAGTACGAGGCGCGGCTGTGGCTGGCGCTGCCCGGACCGCCCAACGCGCTCGCGTCCCCTTCGAGTTCGACTTCGGCTACGGCTTCGAGTTCGGCTTCGAGTTCGGCTTCGGCGTACCTCGGCGCGCCCGAGGGCAGCCCGCTGCACGCCGCCTTCGGGCGTCCGGGGGCCGGTCTGGGCGGCTTCCGGACGTCCGCGCGGCAGGCCGCCCGGGTCAGGGAGATCCTGGGCACGCGGCTCGGTTCCGGCGCCGCCGCGGCCCCGCTGTGGGTGCACTACGACCAGGCGGCACCCGTCGCCCTCATGGCCGGGGACCTGCCCGCCGTCCGCGACTTCGTGACGAGCACCCTGGGCGCCCTGGCGGCGGCCGGTGCCCGAGAGGCCGTACTGCGCGACACCCTGCGGGTCTTCCTCGACCGTCACCGGGGCCACGCGGCCACGGCCCGGGCGATGAGCCTGCACCGCAACTCCGTCCAGTACCGCGTGCACCGGGCCACGGCCCTGCTCCCGCACGGCGAGCGCGACCTGGCGGACGACTTCAACGTCCGCGCCGCGCTGCTCGCCGTGCACTGGCTGGGCGACACGGTCCTGGCGACCGGACCCTGAGGGCGCCGCGCGGCCCGGCGCACCGTGACCGGGAGGCGGCTCGTGGGTCGAACACGCACGAAACGGCTGGTATTACTGGGGCATGCAGGAAGAGACCGCACGCTCCGCGATCGACACGTTCATCTCCGCGTTCAACGCCTCGGACGACAGCTATGTGACCGCCCTTCTCTCCCAGGCCCTGACCTCGGACGTGGTCTTCTGGGGGCCGTTGGGCCGCAGCGAAGGGATCGCGGCGGTCGAGCGGTTCGTGCTGGACATCCGGCACCACCCGGCGGGGACCGGCACGATGGTGCGCTGCTCGGCGGTGGACATGCCCGACGAATGGGCCCGGTACCAGTGGGTCTTCACCACGCCTGACGGAGGCCCCCGTCTGGCGGGAACGGATGTCGTCCATCTGCGACGCAGCCTCATCGACCAGGTCATCGTCTTCGCGGGGGAGATCGAGCCGATCGCCTCCTGAATCGTCCCTCGCGGTTCGGCCGGGGTGAACTGCCGCGGCGAGCCTTCCGGTCGGAACCCTAGTCGGTGACGTGGCGGGTGATCAGGTCCAGCAGGCGCAGCACGGCGGCGTCGGCGGTGGGGCGGCGGATCGCGACCACGACGGTTTCCAGCAGGGGCGATTCATCGCGCAGCGGGACGAAGGCGAGGCCCGGGACGGGGAAGTCGCGCAGCCGGTCCGGGAGCAGGCTGACGCACAGGCCGGAGGCGACGTAGCTGTACAGGCCCGTGAGGTCGTCGGCCTCGGCACGGGCGCGCGGGATGAACCCGGCCTCATGGCAGGCGAGTTGGACTTGCTGGGCCAGGGCGGGCAGGGCACCGGGGGCGGGCAGTACGAAGTCCTCGTCGCGCAGCTCGGCCAGGTCGATGACGTCGGCGCCGGCCAGCCGGTGGTCGTGGGGCAGCGCGGCGGCGATGCGCTCCACCGCGAACGCCTCGCTGACGATCTCGGCGGACAGGTTCGAGGGGTCGCGCAGGAACCCGAGGTCCAGGGCGCCGGAGCGGACCATCTCGGCGATGTCGGCGGGCGTGTCCTGGTGCAGATGGACGCGCAGGCCCGGCAGTTCCTCGGCGGCGGCGCGCAGCAGCGCGGGCAGGTAGTGGTGGCTGAGGACGGTCACATAGCCGACCCGGACATCGCCCTCCAGGCCGCTCGCGACCCGCCGTACCCGCTCGATCACGGCGGACTGGGCGTCCAGCAGCCGCCGCGCGTCCACGGCGAACACCTCGCCCGCCGGGGTGAGGGAGACCCCGCCTGACCCCCGCTCGAACAGCCTTGCCCCGAGGCCCCGTTCCAGCCGCTGGATCGACTGGCTCAGCGGCGGCTGGCTCATGTGCAGCCGTTCGGCGGCGCGGCCGAAGTGCTCCTCCTCGGCGACCACCAGGAACTGCTCCAGCAGCCGCTTGGTGAGGTTGATATCTTCCTTCATATTGGCCACGCGATGACCATATACGGGGCAGACATGTCTCGCGCGACGAGAGCACGGCCGCCCCGCCGGAGCGCTCCGGCGGGGCGGCCGTGGTTCACAGGCCCACGTCGCGGCGGCGGATGTCCTCCAGGGACTCCCGGCGGACCAGCAGCCGGGCGCGGCCGTCGCGTACGGCGACCACGGGCGGGCGGCCGACCAGGTTGTAGCCGGAGGCCATGGAGAGGTGGTAGGCGCCGGCGACGGGTACGGCCAGGAGGTCGCCGGGGCGGATGTCGGAGGGCAGTTCGGCGTCGGCGGCAAGGACGTCGCCCGCCTCGCAGTGCCGGCCCACGACACGCGTGCGGACCGGGTCGGCCGCGCTGTGCCGGCCGATCAGCCGGGGCGCGTACCGCACGCCGTACAGGGCGGGGCGCGGGTTGTCGCTCATGCCGCCGTCCACGGCCACGAAGACGTGCTCGCCGGTGTGTTTGACCGACAGCACCCGGTACAGCGCGATCCCGGCGGGGCCCGCGATCGCGCGGCCCGGTTCGATGATCAGGCGGGGCACCGGCAGCCCGGCCGAGGCGCAGGCGTCGGCGAGTTCGGCGCGCACCTTGCGGGCCAGCGAGGTGAGGTCCAGGGCCTGCTCACCGGGCCGGTAGGCGATGCCGTGGCCGCCGCCGAGGTCCAGTTCGGGCAGCACCACGCCGTACTGCCCGTACAGCCGGGCCATCAGTCCGACCATTCGGCGCACGGCGGTCAGATACGGCTTGACGCCGGTGATCTGGGAGCCCAAGTGGCAGTGCAGGCCGGTGAGTTCGAGGTTGGGCTGGTCGAGGATGCGGGTGAGGGCGTGCAGGGCGTAGCCGTCGCGGATGGAGAGGCCGAACTTCTGGTCCTCGGTGCCGGTGCGGATCTTGTCGTGGCCGCCCGCGCTGATGCCGGGGACGACGCGCACCATCACCTTCTGCTGTCCGTCCGGCCCGACGGCGGCGGCCAGCCGGGCGATCTCCGAGGGGCTGTCGATGACGACGCGCCCGACGCCCAGGCGCAGCGCGGCCTCCAGGTCGCGGGGGGTCTTGGCGTTGCCGTGCAGCACGATCCGCTCGGGCGGGAAGCCGGTGGTGACGGCGAGTTCGAGTTCCCCGGCGGAGCAGACGTCGAGCCCGAGGCCCTCCTCCTCCATCCAGCGGGCCATGGCCCGGCACAGGAACGCCTTGGCCGCGTACAGGACTTCGGCGTCGGGGAAGGCATGGCGGTAGGTACGGCAGCGGTCGCGCACCTCGGCCTCGTCCAGGATGTAGACGGGGGTGCCGAAGCGTTCGGCGACCTCGGCGAGCGGTACGCCGCCCACCGCGAGGTCGCCGGCGCGGGGTTCGGTGGTGGAGGCGGGCCAGACCGACAACGCGTCGGTGGTCGTGGGCAGTTCGTGGACCGTGGTCATCTCGGCGTTCCTCTTTCGGGCGTACCGGCGTCGGGCGTTGCGTCGTCGGGGAGACCGGGCTCAGGCGACCGGCTCAGGCGATCCGGGCGGTCCGCGGCGCGCGGGCGGCGGCCGGTGCGGGCGGTGGCACCGGGGTGGGCGCGCGGGCGGTGAACTGGGGGTCCACCGTGAGGGCGGTGACGCCGAGCGGTGCGGTCAGGGTGCGCAGTTCGGCCCCCGCGAGGCGGATGAAGGCATGGCCGGAGCCGAGGGTGGCGGTGAGCCGGCGTACGGAGGTGAAGCCGACGGCGGTGCGCTCGCCGAGCGGGGTGCGGAAGAGCCGTACCGCGTGCCCGGAGGGTCCCGGCCGGACCGGGACGTACAGGGATCCGGCCGGGAAGGGTTCGGGGGGCTCGGGGTCGTCGCCGTGGCGGAGTTCGGTCATGAGGTGCCTCCCGTGAGGCGGGGAGCGTGGAGTCTGGGAGACCCCGGACGCGGGGAGGCGGTCCGGGGTTCGCTGTCGACGGTATGCCCGTGCCACCCGGTTGCCGGACCCTTGTTGACGTGACGCTGACGGGGATCCGGGCGGCTTTGACGGGTTGCTGACGACCCCGCAGGGAGGGCCGCGGACCGGGCGTCAGCGGGGCGCCAAGAAAGGGCGTACGCCCTGTTCCGGGGCCTGGAACGGGGGTGGGATGGAGGGGATCCCCGAGAACCGCAGAAGGTGGCAGCGATGTCCGAGTACCAGGAGTCGACGGCGGCGCGTGTGCTGGTGGGGGTCAGCGGCTCGCCGGGCAGTCTCGCGGCGCTCGGGCGGGCCGCCGTGGAGGCCCGGCTGCGCGGAGCGGAGCTGTGGGCGGTGACGGCCTGGGAGCCGCCCGAGGGGGATCTCGCCGCGCGCCGCTTCCCCGCCTCGGCCGCGCTGGTCCCGGAGTGGGAACGGCTCGCCCGGGAACGGCTCCTGGACGCACTGCGCGCCGTGTTCGGCGACGCGTCGACCGGGCTGCCCGGCGGTGCGCTCGTCACCCGGGGCGCCCCAGGGCCCGCGCTGGTGCGCCTGGCCCGGCGCGACACCGACCTCCTCGTGATCGGCGCCGGCGGCCGCGGCCGGCTGCGCCGCGCCCTGTGGCCCTCGGTGAGCCGCCACTGCCTCGCCCACGCCACCTGCCCGGTCCTCGCGATCCCACCCTCCCCCCTGCACGCCGCGCTGACACACGCCCACCGCCGCAACGCGTTGCGGC
>NZ_MUNF01000338.1 GCF_002154555.1 Streptomyces murinus | reverse complement strand
CTGCTGCACGACACCGTCGAGGACACCGAGTACGGCCTGGAGGACCTGCGCCGTGACTTCGGCGACGTGGTCGCCCTGCTCGTGGACGGCGTCACCAAGCTGGACAAGGTCAAGTTCGGCGAGGCCGCGCAGGCCGAGACCGTGCGCAAGATGGTCGTCGCCATGGCCAAGGACCCCCGCGTCCTGGTCATCAAGCTCGCCGACCGCCTGCACAACATGCGCACCATGCGCTACCTCAAGCGCGAGAAGCAGGAGAAGAAGGCGCGCGAGACCCTGGAGATCTACGCGCCGCTCGCCCACCGCCTGGGCATGAACACCATCAAGTGGGAACTGGAGGACCTCGCCTTCGCGATCCTCTACCCCAAGATGTACGACGAGATCGTCCGGCTGGTGGCCGAACGGGCGCCCAAGCGCGACGAGTACCTCGCCATAGTGACCGACGAGGTCCAGTCCGACCTGCGCGCCGCCCGTATCAAGGCGACCGTCACCGGGCGCCCGAAGCACTACTACAGCGTCTACCAGAAGATGATCGTCCGCGGCCGCGACTTCGCGGAGATCTACGACCTGGTGGGCATCCGTGTCCTGGTCGACACGGTCCGCGACTGCTATGCCGCCCTCGGCACCGTGCACGCGCGATGGAACCCGGTCCCCGGCCGGTTCAAGGACTACATCGCGATGCCCAAGTTCAACATGTACCAGTCACTGCACACCACGGTGATCGGCCCCAACGGCAAGCCCGTCGAACTCCAGATCCGCACCTTCGACATGCACCGCCGCGCCGAGTACGGCATCGCCGCGCACTGGAAGTACAAGCAGGAGGCCGTCGCCGGCGCCTCCAAGGTGCGCACCGACGCGCCCAAGACGGCCGGCAAGGACAAGGACGCCATCAACGACATGGCGTGGCTGCGGCAGTTGCTCGACTGGCAGAAGGAGACCGAGGACCCGGGCGAGTTCCTGGAGTCGCTGCGCTTCGACCTGTCGCGCAACGAGGTCTTCGTCTTCACGCCCAAGGGCGACGTCATAGCGCTCCCGGCCGGCGCCACCCCGGTGGACTTCGCCTACGCCGTGCACACCGAGGTCGGCCACCGCACCATAGGAGCGCGGGTCAACGGCCGCCTCGTACCGCTGGAATCCACCCTGGACAACGGCGACCTGGTGGAGGTCTTCACCTCCAAGGCGCCCGGCGCCGGACCCTCCCGGGACTGGCTCGGCTTCGTCAAGTCGCCCCGGGCGCGCAACAAGATCCGCGCCTGGTTCTCCAAGGAGCGCAGGGACGAGGCGATCGAGCAGGGCAAGGACGCCATCGTGCGGGCCATGCGCAAGCAGAACCTGCCGATCCAGCGCATCCTGAACGGCGACTCCCTGATCACGCTCGCGCACGAGATGCGCTACTCGGACATCTCCGCGCTGTACGCGGCGATAGGCGAGGGCCATGTCTCCGCGCAGAACATCGTGCAGAAGCTGGTGCAGGCCCTCGGCGGCGAGGAGGCCGCCACCGAGGAGATCGACGAGACGGTCCCGCCGTCCCGCAGCCGCCGCAAGCGCCGCTCCAGCGCCGACCCCGGCGTCGTGGTCAAGGGCGTCGACGACGTGTGGGTCAAGCTGGCCCGCTGCTGCACGCCCGTGCCCGGCGACCCGATCATCGGCTTCGTCACCCGCGGCAGCGGCGTCTCCGTGCACCGCAGCGACTGCGTCAACGTGGATTCGCTGTCCCGGGAGCCGGAGCGCATCCTGGACGTCGAATGGGCGCCCACCCAGTCCTCGGTCTTCCTGGTCGCCATCCAGGTCGAGGCCCTGGACCGCTCCCGCCTGCTGTCGGACGTCACCCGCGTACTGTCCGACCAGCACGTCAACATCCTCTCGGCCGCCGTCCAGACCTCCCGCGACCGCGTCGCCACCTCCCGCTTCACCTTCGAGATGGGCGACCCCAAGCACCTGGGACACGTCCTGAAGGCCGTACGGGGCGTGGAGGGCGTGTACGACGTCTACCGGGTGACCTCGGGACGCCAGAAGCATTAGCGGGGCTCTGAGCACAGCAAAAGGCGGGCCGGGCAGTCACTCTGCCCGGCCCGCCTTTTTGCTGCGCTCAGTGCCTCTTCCAGGCCCACCAGCTTCCCCTTGCCGTCACGGGTGGTGGTCACGACGAAGTCGATCTCACCCGTGGTCGGCGGCGAAGGCGCTGGGCGCCATGGCCACACCGGACGAGACTACGGCGGCCAGCGATACTGGGCTCCAGCGAGATTCGCTGAGAGGAAATTCATGAAGTCCGGCCGGAACCAGGACGCCCGGAAAGCGGTCGGGGCGGCAACCATTACGGTCACCGCCCCATGAGGTGCGTGCTGTCGCCGGCAGGTCAGCCGCCGAACTCCTGGAGGCCCTTCAGGGCCTGGTCCAGGAGTGCCTGGCGGCCCTCCAGCTCCTTCTGGAGCTTGTCGGCCCTGGAGTTGTTGCCCTGGGCGCGGGCCTGCTCGATCTGCGTCCCGAGCTTGTCCACGGCGGCCTGGAGCTGACCGGTCAGACCCTCGGCACGCGCCCGCGCCTCCGGGTTCGTCCGGCGCCACTCGGCCTCCTCGGCCTCCTGGATCGCCCGCTCGACCGTGTGCATCCGGCCCTCGACTTTCGGACGCGCGTCCCGCGGGACGTGGCCGATGGCCTCCCAGCGCTCGTTGATCGAACGGAAGGCGGCACGGGCGGCCTTCAGCTCACCGATCGGCAGCAGCTTCTCTGCCTCCTCGGCCAGCTCCTCCTTGAGCTTCAGGTTCTCCGCCTGCTCCGCGTCCCGCTCGGCGAACACCGAGCTGCGCGCCGCGAAGAACACGTCCTGGGCGCCGCGGAAGCGGTTCCACAGGTCGTCCTCGTGCTCGCGCTGGGCGCGGCCCGCGGCCTTCCACTCCGACATCAGATCGCGGTAACGGGCCGCCGTCGGACCCCAGTCCGTGGAACCCGACAGCGACTCGGCCTCGGCGACCAGCCGTTCCTTGATCCGGCGGGCGTCCTCGCGCTGCGCGTCCAGCTGCGCGAAGTGCGCCTTGCGGCGCTTGGAGAACGCCGACCGGGCGTGCGAGAAGCGGTGCCACAGCTCGTCGTCGGACTTGCGGTCCAGCCGCGGCAGGCCCTTCCAGGTGTCCACCAGCGCCCGCAGCCGCTCACCGGCGGCCCGCCACTGGTCGGACTGCGCCAGCTGCTCCGCCTCGGCGACCAGGTCCTCCTTGGCCTTGCGGGCCTCGTCGGACTGCTTGGCCCGCTGGACCTTGCGCTCCTCGCGGCGCGCCTCGACCGTCTCCACGAGCTTGTCCAACCGACCGCGCAGCGCGGCCAGATCGCCGACCGCGTGATGCGCGTCCACCTGCTCGCGCAGATGGTCGATGGCGGCCTGGGCGTCCTTCGCCGACAGGTCGGTGGTCCGCACTCGCTTCTCGAGGAGGCCGATCTCGACAACCAGGCCCTCGTACTTGCGCTCGAAGTAGGCCAGCGCCTCCTCAGGGGAGCCGGCCGCCCAGGATCCGACGACCTGCTCGCCGTCGGCCGTACGCACGTACACGGTCCCCGTCTCGTCGACGCGGCCCCACGGGTCGCTGCTCACAGCGCCTCCTCCACATGATGCCTCGGGGTGCCTCAGCGCCCCGGGCATCGACCACAGTTTCGTCACGGCCAACATAGGCGACCAGCGGGTTCCCTGTCCGCATCCAGCGCGACCGAAATTCCACCGACGGCCCCGGCCGCTCTCAGGACTTGGTGACCGTCGCCTTGTTGATCACAACGGTCGCGTTCGGGGCGGTGTTGCCGGACGTCGGGTCGGCCGGCTGGGCGCCCGCCGCCGCGATCTTGTTCAGCACCTTCATGCCGGACGCCGAGATCGTGCCGAACGGCGTGTACTGGGGCGGCAGCGGGCTGTCCTTGTAGACCAGGAAGAACTGGCTGCCACCGGTGTGCTTCTGGCCGGTGTTGGCCATCGCCACCGTGCCCGCCGGGTAGGTGTTCTTCTTCAGGCCGGCGTCCTTCAGGTTCTCGTCCGGCAGCGTGTAGCCGGGGCCGCCCATGCCGGTGCCCTGCGGGTCGCCGCACTGGAGCACAAAGATGCCCTCCGTGGTCAGCCGGTGGCACTTGGTGTGGTCGAAGTAGCCCTTGCCCGCGAGGAAGTCGAAGGAGTTGACCGTGTGCGGGGCCGCCGACGTCTTCAGCGCGATCGGGATGTCACCGCACGTCGTGGAGAGGTCCATCGTGTACTTCGCCGACGTGTCGATCGACATCGCCGGCTCCTTCTTCCAGCTGAGCTTCTTCACCGAGCCCGCCGCCGGCTTCTGGCACGGGTCCGGCGCCTTGCTCGGCTGCGCGGACGCGCTCGGCTTCGTCTTGGCGCCGGCGTCGGTCTTCTTGTCGTCGCCCCCCAGCACATGGGTCGTGTAGAGCGCCACACTGCCGATCACGATCACGCCCAGTACCGACGCGATCGCGGAGTTGCGCACGCGGGCCTTGCGCCGCGACTCGGTGCGTCGCTGCTGCTGCCGCAAGAACTTCTCCCGGGCGAGCTGACGCCGCCGCTGCTCCTGGCTGACCACCGGGTTCTCTCCTCATGCGTGTCGTGTACTGCGTGTAGCCCCGTACCGTATATGGGTTCGCTGAGGAAACGGCAGCGCCGGTAGGCTCTGACTGCGGCCGAGGCCGCCTTGTCACCTCCTGCACACCGATGAAACGAAGGACGATCGTGCTCATTGCCGGGTTCCCCGCCGGGGCCTGGGGGACGAACTGCTATCTCGTCGCCCCCGCCGCCGGTGAGGAGTGCGTGATCATCGACCCGGGCCACCAGGCCGCCGAGGGAGTCGAGGAAGCGCTGAAGAAGCATCGGCTCAAGCCCGTCGCCGTCGTCCTCACCCACGGCCATATCGACCATGTGGCCTCGGTCGTCCCCGTGTGCGGCGCCCATGACGTGCCCGCCTGGATCCACCCCGAGGACCGCTACATGATGAGCGACCCGGAGAAGGCGCTCGGCCGCTCGATCGGCATGCCCCTGATGGGCGAGCTGACCGTGGGCGAGCCCGACGACGTCCGGGAACTGGCGGACGGCGCGCAGCTGGAGCTGGCCGGCCTGGAGTTCTCCGTCGCGCACGCGCCGGGCCATACCAAGGGGTCGGTGACCTTCCGGATGCCCGAGAGCGCCGACGTGCCGTCGGTGTTCTTCTCCGGGGATCTGCTGTTCGCCGGCTCCATCGGACGCACCGATCTGCCGGGCGGATCCATGGCGGACATGTTCGGGTCGCTGGCACGGGTGTGCCTGCCGCTCGACGACTCCACCGTGGTCCTGTCCGGCCACGGCCCCCAGACGACCATCGGCCGCGAGCGCGCCACCAACCCCTATCTGCGGGAAGTGGCAGCCGGCCAGGGAGCCCCCGCGGCTCCCCGACGAGGAATGTGACGAGAGAGCTTCCGTGAGCACCTTCCAGGCCCCCAAGGGCACCTACGACCTGATCCCGCCGGACTCCGCGACGTACCTGGCGGTCCGCGAGGCGATCGCCGCCCCGCTGCGCAACTCCGGCTACGGCTACATCGAGACCCCCGGCTTCGAGAACGTCGAGCTGTTCGCACGCGGTGTCGGCGAGTCCACCGACATCGTCACCAAGGAGATGTACGCCTTCGAGACCAAGGGCGGCGACAAGCTCGCCCTGCGCCCCGAGGGCACGGCCTCCGTGCTGCGCGCGGCCCTGGAGGCCAACCTGCACAAGACCGGCAACCTCCCGGTCAAGCTCTGGTACTCGGGCTCGTACTACCGCTACGAACGCCCGCAGAAGGGCCGCTACCGCCACTTCTCCCAGGTCGGTGCCGAGGCGATCGGCGCGGAGGACCCGGCGCTGGACGCCGAGCTGATCATCCTGGCCGACCAGGCGTACCGCTCGCTGGGCCTGCGCAACTTCCGCATCCTGCTCAACAGCCTGGGCGACAAGGAGTGCCGGCCTGTGTACCGGGCCGCGCTCCAGGACTTCCTGCGCGGCCTCGACCTCGACGAGGACACGCTGCGGCGCGCCGAGATCAACCCGCTGCGCGTCCTGGACGACAAGCGCGAGTCGGTCCAGAAGCAGCTCACCGGCGCCCCGCTGCTGCGCGACTACCTGTGCGACGCCTGCAAGGCGTACCACGAGGAGGTCCGCGAGCTGATCACGGCGGCGGGCGTGGCCTTCGAGGACGACCCGAAGCTGGTCCGCGGCCTGGACTACTACACCCGCACCACCTTCGAGTTCGTGCACGACGGCCTCGGCTCGCAGTCCGCGGTGGGCGGCGGCGGCCGCTACGACGGCCTGTCCGAGATGATCGGCGGCCCCGCGCTGCCCTCCGTCGGCTGGGCCCTGGGCGTCGACCGCACGGTCCTCGCCCTGGAGGCCGAGGGCGTGGCGCTGGACCTCCCGTCCACCACGTCCGTGTACGCCGTCCCGCTCGGCGAGGAAGCCCGCCGCGTCCTGTTCGCCAAGGTCACCGAGCTGCGCAAGGTGGGCATCGCGGCGGACTTCGCGTACGGCGGCAAGGGCCTCAAGGGCGCCATGAAGAACGCCAACCGCAGCGGCGCGCGCTTCACCCTGGTCGCCGGCGAGCGCGACCTGGCCGAGGGCGTCGTCCAGCTGAAGGACATGGAGTCCGGCGAGCAGAGCGCGATCGGTGTCAACGAGATCGTGGCGGAGCTGGAGTCGCGGCTCGGCTAGCAGCCGACAGTTTGCGTGCGAAGGGGCGCCGGGGACATCCCCGGCGCCCCTTGCGCACTGCGCCGGCGGCGTCCGCCGTCAACCCGGTGGGTGCCGATTCGTCCTGCCAGAGGAACCCGAACACCTCACCGCGCCGGACGCCGGAAACCGGGCCGGCCATCGCGATCACGTCCCCGTACCGCTCGCGCGACCCCGTACATTCACCGCGAATTCGCTCGCGTGTGCTGTCATGGCCTTGATGCTCCGGCCGAAACCATACGGTCCGTGACCGCCGGGCGGCCTTCCTTATGTCCGTCGAACGGTGGGCACACAGAAGGGTGCGGCACAATGGCCGGTGCCCGAAGATGGTCCAACTCTCAAGTGACGGAATCGGCGTGATGAGCAAGACGACAGTCAACGACGTCTCCGCGGTGTCCGGTCCCGACCGCCCCGCCGACGGCCGCACCGTGGGCGGCAGCCGCGCCTTCGCCCTGCTGCTGGTCATCACCGGCGCGGCCGGGCTGCTGGCCGCGTGGGTGATCACGCTCGACAAGTTCAAGATCCTCGAATACAAGGTCGCGGGCAAGACCTTCACGCCCGGTTGCAGCGTGAACCCGGTGGTCTCCTGCGGCAGCGTGATGGAGAGCAAGCAGGCCGCCGCCTTCGGCTTCCCCAACCCGATGCTCGGCCTGGTCTGCTACGGCATCGTGATCTGCGTCGGCATGAGCCTGCTGACCCGCGCCCGCTTCCCGCGCTGGTACTGGCTGACCTTCAACTTCGGCACCCTGTTCGGCGTCTGCTTCGTCACCTGGCTCCAGTTCGAGTCCCTGTACCGGATCAACGCCCTGTGCCTGTGGTGCTCGCTGGCCTGGGTCGCCACGATCACCATGTTCTGGTACGTCACCTCGTTCAACGTCCGCCACGCCTTCCTGCCCGCCCCGCGCTGGCTGCGCTCCTTCCTCGGCGAGTTCACCTGGGTGCTGCCGGTCACCCACTGCGGCATCATCGCCATGCTGATCCTGACCCGCTGGGGCAGCGCCCTCTGGGCCTGAGACCCCGCCCGCGGCCCGGTCCCCGCATGGGTCCGGGCCGCATTGTCAGTGCCGTGACTTAGGGTTTCAGCGTGGAACCCGACCTCTTCACCGCCGCAGCAGAAGAACGCCAGGAGAAGGACCCGGCGGCCAGCCCCCTGGCGGTGCGCATGCGCCCGCGCACCCTCGACGAGGTCGTGGGCCAGCAGCACCTGCTCAAGCCCGGCTCGCCCCTGCGCCGCCTGGTCGGCGAGGGCTCCGGCGGCCCCGCAGGACCGTCCTCGGTGATCCTCTGGGGCCCTCCCGGCACCGGCAAGACCACCCTCGCGTACGTCGTCTCCAAGGCCACCAACAAGCGCTTCGTGGAGCTGTCCGCGATCACCGCGGGCGTCAAGGAGGTGCGCGCGGTCATCGACGGCGCCCGCCGCGCCACCGGCGGCTTCGGCACCGAGACCGTCCTCTTCCTGGACGAGATCCACCGCTTCAGCAAGGCCCAGCAGGACTCCCTGCTCCCCGCCGTCGAGAACCGCTGGGTGACCCTGATCGCGGCCACCACCGAGAATCCCTACTTCTCGGTGATCTCCCCGCTGCTGTCCCGCTCCCTGCTGCTCACCCTCGAACCCCTCACCGACGACGACATCCGCGGCCTGCTGCGGCGCGCCCTGGACGCCGAGCGCGGTCTGAAGGGCGCGGTCACCCTCCCCGAGGACACCGAGGAGCACCTGCTGCGCATCGCGGGCGGCGACGCCCGCCGCGCCCTGACCGCCCTGGAGGCCGCCGCCGGAGCCGCCCTCGACCAGGACGAGCGCGAGATCTCCCTCGCCACGCTGGAGCAGACCGTGGACCGGGCGGCGGTCAAGTACGACCGTGACGGCGACCAGCACTACGACGTCGCCAGCGCCCTCATCAAATCCATCCGCGGCTCCGACGTGGACGCGGCCCTGCACTACCTCGCCCGCATGATCGAGGCCGGTGAGGACCCCCGGTTCATCGCGCGGCGCCTGATGATCTCCGCCAGCGAGGACATCGGCCTGGCCGACCCGAACGCACTACCCATCGCGGTCGCCGCCGCCCAGGCCGTCGCCATGATCGGCTTCCCCGAGGCGGCCCTCACCCTCAGCCACGCCACCATCGCCCTCGCGCTCGCCCCCAAGTCCAACTCCGCGACGACCGCGATAGGCGCCGCCCTGGAGGACGTCCGCAAGGGCCTGGCGGGCAGCGTCCCGGCGCATCTGCGCGACGGCCACTACAAGGGCGCCGCCAAACTCGGCCACGCGCAGGGGTATGTGTATCCGCACGACCTGCCCGAGGGCATCGCCGAGCAGCAGTACGCCCCGGACACGGTCAAGGACCGCGAGTACTACGCGCCGACCCGGCACGGCGCCGAGGCGCGCTACGCGGACGCGGTCGACTGGACCCGCAGGCACCTCGGTCGCAGGCGGTCCTGAGCAGCCTGTAGAATGCTCCGAAGCGCCCAGTCCCGTGCCGTCAGAGCGGGACAACGGGCCGGAGACCCGTCCCTTCGGGGACGGACTCCAGGAGCGTCGCGCACCGTCGAACGGTGTCGCGGGCAGCCCACCACCACCGGGAGTCCCGGAGCGGTCGGTGGGCCACTCGCGTGCTGCACGTATGTGCCCAGATCAGGGAAGCGGCTGCCCAGCGGGTCCCCAGTGGACCGGCGGGTCTTCCCGGCTGCGGATGCGACCTCCCGAAACCTCTGGCAAGCCGAACACTACGAAACGAGATTGAGACAGTGGCGAACCAGTCCCGCCCCAAGGTCAAGAAGTCGCGTGCCCTCGGCATCGCGCTGACCCCGAAGGCCGTCAAGTACTTCGAGGCCCGCCCCTACCCGCCGGGTGAGCACGGCCGTGGCCGCAAGCAGAACTCGGACTACAAGGTCCGTCTGCTGGAGAAGCAGCGTCTGCGCGCTCAGTACGACATCTCCGAGCGTCAGCTCGTCCGCGCCTACGAGCGTGCCTCCAAGGTCCAGGGCAAGACCGGTGAGGCCCTGATCGTGGAGCTGGAGCGCCGCCTCGACGCGCTGGTCCTGCGTTCGGGTCTCGCCCGCACGATCTACCAGGCCCGCCAGATGGTCGTCCACGGCCACATCCAGGTCAACGGCCAGAAGGTCGACAAGCCGTCCTTCCGTGTCCGTCCGGACGACGTCGTGCAGGTCCGCGACCGCTCCAAGGACAAGACGCTCTTCCAGATCTCCCGTGAGGGTGGCTTCGCCGCCGACGGCGAGACCCCGCGTTACCTCCAGGTGAACCTCAAGGCCCTGGCGTTCCGCCTGGACCGTGAGCCGAACCGCAAGGAGATCCCGGTGATCTGCGACGAGCAGCTCGTCGTCGAGTACTACGCCCGCTGATCCCAGCCCCGGCGCAGCACCGCACTCCGGACCGCCGTCCTCCCCGTCCCGCTGGGCCGGGGGAGGCGGCGGTTCCGCGTTTCCGGGCCCGGGCGGTGCGACGGATCCGGCGTTCCCCCGGCCGCGCTGCCCGGCCTACCGGCCCTGCCCCGCCTCGCAGCCCCCGCCGGTGCGCACCGCGTTCCACCGTGCCGTCCCGCGCGGCGCCGGTACCGCGGCCGGCGGCCGGTTCCCGTCCCGGCCCAGCACCCGGCTCACCGCGGCCTCCCGGTCCAGGCGCCCCCCGTGTCGTACGCACTCCTCGTAACGGGCATCGCCGAGCGCTCCGCGGGCGGCCGACTCGCACTGGGCGTGCGGGGCGTTGTAGTGCGCCGAACCGAAGAGGGGCAGGCCCACCGAGGGCCACAGCCGGGCGGCCGCACCCTGAAGGACGGCCGCCTCCGCGGGATCGCCCTCGGTCGCCGTCACCAGGGCGAGCAGTTCGAGGGTCAGCACCGAGCCCAGCAGATCGTCGAAGGCATGGACGTTGCACAGACACTCGGTCAGCAACTCCCGCGCCCGCCCCGGAACGCCCTCCCGCCAGGCCGCGTACGCCAGGACGTACAGCGCGTACGATCGCGCCCAGCGCTCCCCGTGCTCCTCGCACACCCGGCGCACGTCCTCGCACAGCCGTACCGCGTCCGGCAGATCCCCCTGGAAGGCACGCGCCATCGCCAGCTCGACGCGCCCCATGAGCACATTGCTGTTCAGCTCACCGATCTCCGCATAGCGCGCCAGCGCCGAGCGCAGCAGCGTTTCTGCACGCGGGGGATCGTCCGTGACCAGCGCCAGACAGCCGGTGCGGTGCTCCGCGTACGCCAGCGCCGGCGCGTCCGCCGCACGCTCAGCCAGCTCCCGGCACCTGCGCAAGGTCTGCCGCGCGGGCCCGCTGTCGCCCTGGAGCACCGCCACGTACCCGAGCACCCACAGCGCCTTCAGCCGGGACCGCTCGTAGCCCGACTCCAGCGCCACGCTCCGCTCCAGCCAGCGGCGCCCCTCCGCCAGCCGCCCGCAGCCCACCCAGCAGAACCACAGCGACCCCGCCAGGTACTGCCCCAGATGCGCCTCCGCGGGCTCGGTCAGACAGAACTCCAGCGCGGCCCGCAGGCTGGGCAGCTCCACCGCCAGCCGCGCGGCCACCTCCCGCTGCCGGGGCGAGAACCACTCCAGTTCGCACCAGGTCGCCAGGCCCAGGTACCAGTCCCGGTGCCGCCGCCGCAGCCGTACCGCGTCCCCGGTCGCCTCCAGCCAGCCGGCGCCGTAGGCCCGCACGGTGTCCAGCATCCGGTAGCGCGAACCCGCCGCGGTCTCCTCGCGGGCGATCACCGACTGGGCCAGCAGCTCCGAGAGCACATCGAGGATCTCCGTGTCGGGCAGCCCCTCCCCGCTGCACACGTACTCGACCGCCTCCAGGTCGAAGGTCCCCGCGAACACCGTGAGCCGCGCCCACAGCAGCCGCTCGGGCGGGGTGCACAGCTCATGGCTCCAGCCGATCGCCGTGCGCAGTGTCTGATGGCGCGGGAGCGCGTCGCGGCCGCCGCCGGTCAGCAGCCGGAACCGGTCGTCCAGCCGGTCCAGCAGCTGCGCGGGGGACAGGGCCCGCAGCCGCGCTGCCGCCAGCTCCAGCGCCAGCGGGATGCCGTCGAGCCGGGCGCACAGCTCGCGCACCTCGGGAGTGTCGGACACCGTGATCCCCTGCTCCCGGGCACGGGCCCTGAGCAGCTGCACCGCCTCGTCCGCGCCGAGCGGCGCCAGCGGGAACAGCCGCTCGCCCGCGAGGCCCAGCGGCCGCCGGCCCACCGCGAGCACCCGCAGCTGAGGAAGTTTGCGCAGCAGCTGCGCGACCAGCTCGGCGGTGGCCGCCACCAGATGCTCGAACCCGTCGAGTACCAGCAGCGTGGGGCGCGCGGCCAGCTGCTCCAGCACCGTCTCGCGCGGCGTCCGGGTGGTGTGGTCGGTCAGCCCGAGGGCCTCCGCCACCTCGTACTCCACGAACTCCGGGTCGTGCGCCGGCGCCAGCTCGACCCAGCCGTGCGCCGTCTCCCAGTCCGCCACGACCCGCGCGGCCAGCCGTGACTTGCCCACTCCGCCGGTCCCGGTCACCGTCACCAGCCGGGCCGACCGCAACGCCGCGGCGAGCCCCGCCGCCTCCGCCGTACGTCCGACGAATCCGGTCAGTTCAAGGGGCGGCTCGCCGTCGGCGAAAGGTTCTGGGCACTGAGGACCTCGCATGGGACACGGAGCGTACTGAACCGTGTTCATTCCGTACAATCGCTTCCCGTGACTCCACCGTTCCCGCCGGTAATCCGGTACGGAGCGTCCGCCCCGGCGCGATAGGCTCGGGACACGACTTTTCCGATGCTCAGGCACGTTTCAGGGAGCGGGTGCGCACAGTGTCCGGTGGCGAGGTGGCCGGGATCCTGGTGGCCGTCTTCTGGGCGATCCTGGTCTCCTTCCTCGCGGTGGCCCTCGCGAGGGTGGCCCAGACGCTCAAGGCGACCACCAAGCTCGTGGCGGACGTGACCGACCAGGCCGTCCCGCTGCTCGCGGACGCCTCCCAGGCGGTGCGCTCCGCGCAGACCCAGATCGACCGGGTCGACGCGATCGCCACCGACGTCCAGGAGGTCACCTCCAACGCCTCCGCCCTGTCCACCACCGTCGCCTCCACCTTCGGCGGCCCGCTGGTCAAGGTAGCGGCCTTCGGCTACGGCGTCCGCAGGGCGCTCGGCGGCCGCAAGGAGGAGGACGTGCCCGGGAATTCGGCCCGGCGTACGGTGATCGTGGGCCGCACGGTCCCCGCCGCACGACGCAAGCGCAACCTCCGCGGGAAGAGGGACTGAGACCGAGCCATGTTCCGTCGTACCTTCTGGTTCACCACCGGCGTCGCCGCCGGCGTCTGGGCCACCACCAAGGTCAACCGCAAGCTGCGGCAGCTGACCCCCGAGAGCCTGGCCGCGACCGCCGCCAACAAGGCTCTGGAGACCGGCCAGCGCCTGAAGGACCGCGCGGTCGGCTTCGCGCTCGACGTCCGCGACAACATGGCTCAGCGGGAGGACGAGCTCCAGGAGGCCCTCGGCATCCAGGACGACGCACTCCCGGCGCCCCGGCGGCTCACCGCCATCGAATACACCCCGAGCACTGACCGCACCAACCCGAAGTACATCGAATCCCCGATGCACTCGTACAACCGGAATGAGGACCACTGATGGAGTCGGCCGAGATTCGCCGCCGCTGGCTGAGCTTCTACGAGGAGCGCGGTCACACCGTCGTCCCTTCGGCGTCGCTCATCGCGGACGACCCGACTCTGCTCCTCGTCCCCGCCGGCATGGTGCCCTTCAAGCCTTACTTCCTGGGTGAGGTCAAGCCCCCCTTCCAGCGCGCCACCAGCGTGCAGAAGTGCGTGCGCACGCCCGACATCGAAGAGGTCGGCAAGACCACCCGCCACGGCACGTTCTTCCAGATGTGCGGCAACTTCTCCTTCGGCGACTACTTCAAGGAAGGCGCCATCAAGTACGCCTGGGAGCTGCTCACCAGCGACCGGGACAAGGGCGGTTACGGCCTCGACCCCGAGCGCCTGTGGATCACCGTCTACCTGGACGACGACGAGGCCGAGCGGATCTGGCACGAGGTCGTCGGCGTGCCCAAGGAGCGCATCCAGCGCCTGGGCAAGAAGGACAACTTCTGGTCCATGGGCGTCCCCGGCCCCTGCGGCCCCTGCTCCGAGATCAACTACGACCGCGGCCCCGAGTTCGGCGTCGAGGGCGGCCCGGCCGTCAACGACGAGCGGTACGTGGAGATCTGGAACCTCGTCTTCATGCAGTACGAGCGGGGCGAGGGCACCGGCAAGGACGATTTCGAGATCCTCGGCGACCTGCCCAGCAAGAACATCGACACCGGCCTCGGCCTGGAACGCCTCGCCATGATTCTGCAAGGCGTGCAGAACATGTACGAGATCGACACCTCGATGGCCGTCATCCAGAAGGCCACCGAGCTGACCGGTGTCCGCTACGGCGACGCCCAGGACTCGGACGTCTCCCTGCGCGTGGTCACCGACCACATGCGCACGTCCGTGATGCTCATCGGCGACGGCGTCACCCCGGGCAACGAGGGCCGCGGCTATGTGCTGCGCCGCATCATGCGCCGCGCCATCCGCAACATGCGGCTCCTGGGCGCCACCGGACCGGTCGTCAAGAACCTGGTCGACACCGTGATTGCCATGATGGGCCAGCAGTACCCGGAGCTGGTCACCGACCGCGAGCGCATCGAGAAGGTCGCCGTCGCCGAGGAGAACGCCTTCCTCAAGACGCTCAAGGCCGGCACCAACATCCTGGACAGCGCCGTCACCGAGACCAAGCAGTCCGGCGGCAGCGTCCTGTCCGGCGAGAAGGCCTTCCTGCTCCACGACACCTGGGGCTTCCCGATCGACCTCACCCTGGAGATGGCCGCCGAACAGGGCCTCGCCGTGGACGAGGAGGGCTTCCGCCGCCTGATGAAGGAGCAGCGGGAGCGCGCCAAGGCCGACGCCCAGGCCAAGAAGACCGGCCACGCCGATCTCGGTGCCTACCGCGAGATCGCCGACAGCGCCGGCGCCACCGACTTCATCGGGTACGGCGACACCGAGGCCGAGTCCACCATCGTGGGCCTCCTGGTCGACGGCGTCTCCTCGCCCGCCGCCTCCGAGGGCGACGAGGTCGAGATCGTCCTGGACCGCACCCCGTTCTACGCCGAGGGCGGCGGCCAGATCGGCGACACCGGCCGGATCAAGGTCGACTCCGGTGCCGTGATCGAGATCCGCGACTGCCAGAAGCCGGTCCCGGGCGTGTATGTGCACAAGGGCGTCGTCCAGGTCGGCGAGGTGACCGTCGGCGCCAAGGCCCAGGCCTCCATCGACGTGCGCCGCCGCAAGGCCATCGCCCGCGCCCACTCGGCCACCCACCTCACCCACCAGGCGCTGCGCGACGCCCTCGGCCCGACGGCCGCCCAGGCCGGTTCCGAGAACCAGCCGGGCCGCTTCCGCTTCGACTTCGGCTCGCCGGCCGCCGTGCCGACGGCCGTGATGACCGACGTCGAGCAGAAGATCAACGAGGTCCTCGCCCGCGACCTCGATGTGCACGCCGAGGTCATGGGCATCGACGAGGCCAAGAAGCAGGGTGCCATCGCCGAGTTCGGCGAGAAGTACGGCGAGCGGGTCCGCGTGGTCACCATCGGCGACTTCTCCAAGGAGCTGTGCGGCGGCACGCATGTGCACAACACCGCCCAGCTGGGCCTGGTGAAGCTGCTCGGCGAGTCCTCCATCGGCTCCGGTGTGCGCCGTATCGAGGCCCTGGTCGGCGTGGACGCCTACAACTTCCTCGCCCGTGAGCACACGGTCGTCAACCAGCTGACCGAGCTGCTCAAGGGCCGCTCCGAGGAGCTGCCGGAGAAGGTCTCCGCCATGCTCGGCAAGCTGAAGGACGCCGAGAAGGAGATCGAGAAGTTCCGCGCCGAGAAGGTGCTCCAGGCCGCCGGCGGTCTCGCCGAATCGGCCAAAGACGTACGGGGCATCGCCCTGGTCACCGGGCAGGTCCCGGACGGCACCACGCCGGACGACCTGCGCAAGCTGGTCCTCGATGTGCGCGGCCGTATCCAGGGCGGCCGGGCCGCCGTGGTCGCCCTGTTCACGGTGAACAACGGCAAGCCGCTGACGGTCATCGCCACCAACGAGGCCGCCCGCGAGCGTGGTCTGAAGGCCGGTGACCTGGTGCGCACGGCCGCCAAGACCCTCGGTGGCGGCGGTGGCGGCAAGCCGGACGTCGCCCAGGGCGGCGGTCAGAACCCGGCCGCCGTCGGCGAGGCCGTCGAGGCCGTCGAGCGTCTCGTCGCCGAGACCGCCAAGTGATATCCGAGTAAGGAAACGGTCGGAAATGCGCAGAGGACGTCGGCTTTCGATCGACGTCGGGGACGCCCGGATCGGGGTCGCCTCGTGCGACCCCGACGGGATCCTCGCCACCCCGGTGGAGACGGTCCCCGGCCGGGACATCCCCGCCGCCCACCGCCGGTTGCGTCAACTGGTGGCGGAGTATGAGCCGATCGAGGTAGTCGTCGGTCTCCCTCGCTCCCTCAAGGGGGGCGAGGGCCCGGCCGCCGTCAAGGTCCGGGCCTTCACCCAGGAGCTGGCCAAGGGCATCAAGCCGGTGCCGGTCCGCCTCGTGGACGAGCGGATGACCACGGTGACGGCCTCGCAGGGACTGCGCGCCTCGGGCGTGAAGTCCAAGAAGGGCCGCTCCGTCATCGACCAGGCCGCGGCCGTGATCATCCTCCAGCAGGCCCTCGAATCCGAACGGGTGTCAGGTAAGCCACCCGGCGAGGGCGTCGAAGTGGTCATCTGATCGCGATACGGTAACGTTCCGCGCGATGCGGCGGCGTTCGAACAGCCGCCGCACAGCAAGAGGCGGAGCGGAAGCCGGCCCCCGGCCGCGTGACCGTCGGCCTCGCGGCTCTAGGGGATCGATGACTGAGTATGGCCGGGGCCCAGGCTCCGAACCGTGGCATCCGCAGGACCCGTTGTACGGGGACGGCGGATGGGAAGGGCAGCAGGCGTACGCCGGGCATCAGGCTGCCTACGGCGGCCAGTCGCAGCAGCAGTACCCGCAGCAGCCGCAGCAGCAGTACGGCGGCGAGTGGGTCCAGGGCCCCCAGCCCGGGTACGACGGCCAGCAGTACCCGTACTACGGCGACCAGGGGCACCCTCAGTACGACCCCCAGTACCAGGGCCAGTATCCGCAGCACCCGCAGCAGCCGGGCCATCCGCAGCAGCCCGGCCACCACCAGGGCGGCTGGGACGCGACCGGCACCCACGGCCAGGTGCCCTACGCGGCCGACCCCGGCGACCCCTACGGCCAGCAGCCCGTGGCCTACGGCGCCGAACAGCCCGACCTCTACGGCACCGAGGACGCCTACCCCCCGCCGGAGCCCCCCGGCCGCAGGCGCCCCGAGGCCGAACCCGATCCGGAGGCCCCCGCCGACGACGAGGAGGAGCACGCCTTCTTCGCGGGCGGCGGGGACGACGACGAGGACGGCGAGGAGCATGAGCTGGCCGGCCGCAGGGAGCGGCGCGCCGGCAAAGGCCGAAAACCCGTCAAGAGCAAGAAGCGCCGCACCGGCTGCGCCTGCATGGTCGTCGTCCTGGTCTTCGGCGGCGGCCTCGGCGGAGTCGGTTACTACGGCTACAAGTTCTACCAAAATCGTTTCGCCCCGGCCCCGGACTACGCGGGCGACGGCACCGGCGAGGCGGTGACCGTCGAGATCCCCAAGGGCGCGGGCGGCTGGGACATCGGACGGCGGCTGAAAGAGGCCGGTGTCGTCAAGAGCGCCGACGCGTTCGTACACGCCCAGGGCACGACACCGGGCGGCGACTCGATCCAGGCCGGCGCCTATCTCCTGAAGAAGGAGATGTCCGCCGCGAGCGCGGTGCGCATGATGCTCGATCCGAAGAGTCAGAACAATGTGATGGTGACGCCGGGCGAGCGTAATTCCGCCGTCTATCAGACCATCGACAAGAAGCTCGAAATGCCCGCCGGCAGCACCGAGAAGATCGCGAAGAAGAACTACAGCAGCTTCGGGGTCCCTGCCTGGGTGCAGAAGAACTCCGAGATGAAGGACCCGCTGGAGGGCTTCCTCTTCCCGGGCACGTACCCGGCCGCCAAGGGCATGAAGCCGGACGCGATCCTCAAGCAGATGGTGGCCCAGGCCAAGGAGCGGTACGCCGCCTACGGACTGGACGCGAAGGCCAAGTCCCTTGGTCTGCATGACGCGTTCGAGCTGGTCACGGTCGCGAGCCTGGTCCAGGCAGAGGGCAAGACGCACGAGGACTTCCGCAAGATGGCCGAGGTGGTCTACAACCGCCTGAAGCCCACCAACACCGAGACGAACCAGCTGCTCCAGTTCGACTCGACGTACAACTACGTCAAGGGCACCAGCAATATCCATATCTCCGAGAAGGAGATCAACAGCAACCAGAGCCCGTACAACACGTACACCCACAAGGGCTTGCCGCCCGGTCCGATCGGAAACCCCGGCGAGGACGCGATCAAGGCGGCGCTGAATCCGACCCACGACGGCTGGATCTATTTCGTGGCGACCGACGGTACGACCAATACCGAATTCGCCAAGACGTACGAAGAATTCCAGCAACTCAAGGACAAGTTCAATGCCAGCTCGGGCAACTGACGCCCGCCGGGCCGCCGTGCTCGGAAAGCCCATCGCCCACTCGCTCTCCCCGGTGCTGCACCGGGCCGCCTACGCCGAACTCGGCCTCACCGGCTGGTCGTACGACCGGTTCGAGGTCGACGAGGCGGAGCTGCCGGGCTTCTTCGAGAAGCTCGGGCCCGAGTGGGCGGGGCTGTCGCTGACCATGCCGCTGAAGCGGGCGGTCATCCCGCTGCTGGACGAGATCAGCGAGACCGCCGCCTCGGTGGACGCGGTCAACACGGTCGTGTTCGGCGCGGACGGCCGCAAGCGCGGCGACAACACCGACATCCCCGGCATGGTGGCCGCGCTGCGCGAACACGGCATCGAAGAGGTCGAGTCCGCCGCGATCCTCGGCGCCGGCGCCACCGCGTCCTCCGCGCTCGCCGCTCTCTCCCGTGTCTGCACCGGCGAGGTCGTCGCCTATGTGCGCAGCGAGCCCCGCGCCGCCGAGATGCGCCAGTGGGGCCGCCGCCTCGACGTGGACGTCCGTACGGCCGACTGGTCGGAGGCGGCCGAGGCGCTGCGCGCCCCGCTGGTGATCGCCACCACCCCGGCCGGCACCACGGACGCCCTGGCCGCCGCCGTGCCCGAGCGCCCCGCCACCCTCTTCGACGTGCTCTACGAGCCCTGGCCCACCGAGCTGGCCGCCCGCTGGTCCATGTACGGGGGCGCCGTGGTCGGCGGCCTCGACCTGCTGGTCCACCAGGCCGTCCTCCAGGTCGAGCAGATGACCGGACGCACCCCGGCGCCCCTGGAGGCCATGCGCCGGGCCGGGGAAGCGGCACTCGCCGCCCGCTGAACGGCCGCGTCCGGGCCCGCTGGCCGCGTCGTGTCCGGCGCGCCGGCTGCCTCGCGTCCGGCCCGCTGATGGCCCGTATCTCGTCCGCTTGCTGGACCGGACACCGGACACCCGCCGCGGACGTGGGAGGATCGGACATGGCGGACCGGGGTCGCGCATCCGGTCCCTCCGTCGGCGCCCGCGGAAAGACGCGTGGGCCGGGCAGTACCGGGCGCGAACACTGAGGAGCACCGTTGAGCAGGCTGCGTTGGCTGACCGCGGGGGAGTCCCACGGTCCCGCACTTGTGGCGACGCTGGAGGGCCTTCCCGCCGGCGTACCGATCACCACGGAGATGGTGGCGGATCACCTCGCGCGGCGGCGGCTCGGCTATGGCCGCGGTGCGCGGATGAAGTTCGAGCGGGACGAGGTCACTTTTCTGGGTGGTGTCCGGCACGGACTGACCCTCGGCTCCCCGGTCGCGGTCATGGTGGGCAACACCGAGTGGCCGAAGTGGGAGCAGGTCATGTCGGCCGACCCGGTCGACACCGAGATCCTCGACGGGCTCGCCCGTAACGCGCCGCTGACCCGGCCGCGGCCCGGCCACGCGGACCTCGCGGGCATGCAGAAGTACGACTTCGAGGAGGCCCGCCCGATCCTGGAGCGCGCCTCCGCGCGGGAGACGGCCGCCCGGGTGGCGCTGGGCGCGGTGGCCCGGTCGTACCTGAAGGAGACGGCCGGGATCGAGATCGTCTCCCATGTGGTCGAGCTGTGCTCGGTGAAGGCCCCGGCCGGGGTGTACCCGACGCCTGCCGATGTGGAGAAGCTGGACGCGGACCCGCTGCGCTGCCTGGACGCGGACGCGTCGCGGGCGATGGTCGAGGAGGTCGACCAGGCCCACAAGGACGGCGACACCCTCGGTGGCGTCGTCGAGGTGCTGGCGTACGGCGTGCCGGTGGGTCTGGGCTCGCATGTGCACTGGGACCGCAAGCTGGACGCGCGGCTCGCCGGCGCCCTGATGGGCATCCAGGCGATCAAGGGTGTGGAGATCGGCGACGGCTTCGAGCTGGCCCGGGTGCCGGGCTCGCAGGCGCACGACGAGATCGTCAGCACCCCGGAGGGCATCCGGCGGGTCTCCGGGCGCGCGGGCGGCACCGAGGGCGGTCTGTCCACGGGTGAGCTGCTGCGGGTGCGGGCCGCGATGAAGCCGATCGCGACCGTGCCGCGCGCGCTGCGCACCGTGGACGTGACCACCGGCGAGGCCGCGCAGGCGCACCACCAGCGCTCGGACGTCTCCGCGGTGCCCGCCGCGGGCATCGTGGCCGAGGCCATGGTCGCGCTGGTCCTGGCCGACGCGGTCGCGGAGAAGTTCGGCGGCGACTCGGTGGGCGAGACCCGTCGAAACGTCGGTTCGTACCTCGACCACCTGCGGATCCGATGAGCGGGCCGCGTCTCGTCCTCGTCGGCCCGATGGGCGTCGGCAAGTCCACCGTGGGCCGGCTGCTGGCCGAGCGGCTGGACGTCGGCTACCGGGACACCGACGACGACATCGTGGCCGCCGAGGGCCGGGAGATCTCCGAGATCTTCGTGGACGAGGGCGAGGAGCACTTCCGGGCGCTGGAGAAGGCGGCCGTGGCCACCGCGCTCACCGAGCACCGAGGCGTCCTCGCGCTCGGCGGCGGCGCGGTCCTCGACGCGGACACCCGGGCGCTGCTCGCCCCGCACCCGGTGGTCTACCTCTCCATGGACGTGGAGGAGGCGGTCCGCCGCACCGGTCTGAACGTGGCCCGTCCGCTGCTCGCGGTCAATCCGCGCAAGCAGTGGCGCGAGCTGATGGAGGCCCGGCGCCACCTGTACGAGGAGGTCGCCACCGCCGTCGTCACCACCGATGGGCGCACCCCCGAAGAGGTCACCCAAGCAGCGCTGGACGCACTGGAGTTGAAGAAGGCATGAGCGAGGCAGTCACCCGGATCCAGATCGCGGGCAGCGCGGGCACCGACCCGTACGAGGTGCTGGTCGGCCGCCAACTCCTGGGCGAACTGGCCGGGTTGATCGGCCCCAAGGCCAAGCGGGTCGCGGTGATCCACCCGGAGGCGCTGGCCGAGACCGGGGACGCGCTCCGCGCCGACCTGGCCGAGCAGGGCTACGAGGCGGTCGCCATCCAGGTGCCCAACGCCGAGGAGGCCAAGACCGCCGAGGTCGCCGCCTACTGCTGGAAGGCGCTCGGCCAGTCCAACTTCACCCGCACCGACGTCATCGTCGGCGTGGGCGGCGGCGCGACCACCGACCTGGCCGGGTTCGTGGCCGCGACCTGGCTGCGCGGGGTGCGCTGGATCGCCGTACCGACCACCGTGCTCGCCATGGTGGACGCGGCGGTCGGCGGCAAGACGGGCATCAACACCGCCGAGGGCAAGAACCTGGTCGGTGCCTTCCACCCGCCGGCCGGGGTGCTGTGCGACCTGGCCGCGCTGGACTCGCTGCCGGTCAACGACTACGTCTCCGGGCTCGCCGAGATCATCAAGGCCGGTTTCATCGCCGACCCGGTGATCCTCGACCTGATCGAGGCCGACACCGAGGCCGCGCGGGGCCCGCAGGGCCCGCACACGGCCGAGCTGATCGAGCGCTCGATCCGGGTGAAGGCCGAGGTGGTCTCCTCGGACCTGAAGGAGTCCGGCCGCCGCGAGATCCTCAACTACGGCCACACGCTCGGCCACGCCATCGAGAAGAACGAGCGCTACAAGTGGCGGCACGGCGCCGCGGTCGCG
>NZ_MUNF01000337.1 GCF_002154555.1 Streptomyces murinus | reverse complement strand
CGCGGGCGGAGGACCGGCGCCACGACCATCTGCCCCTCAAGGAGCTGCGCACCCTCACCGAACTGCCGCCCGGTACCGGCCTGTTCGACAGTCTGGTGGTGTTCGAGAACTACCCGGTCGGCGACGCGACCGCGGGCGCCCACGGGCTCGCCCTGCGCGACCTGGACGCCCGGGAGGCCACCAACTACCCGCTCACCGTGGTGGTCTCGCCCGGCGACCGGCTCGCCGTCGAACTCGGCTACGACCCCAGGTGCTTCGACGCGGACACCGCCGATTCCCTCGCCGCCCAACTGCTGCACACCCTGCACACCTTGGCCGGTACGGACGGCACCGCCCGCCTCGACGACCTCGACGTGCTGCCGCCCGCACTGCGCGAGCGGCTGCTGCGGGGACCGTCCCGCCCGGCCTTGGGCGAGGTGCCCGCCGGCACCCTGCCCGCCCTCGTGGAGGCCGCCGTCGACCGGTGGCCGGACGCACCCGCGCTCGCCGCGCCCAATTCCCTGCTCACCTTCGCCGAGGCGGAGACGCGGGCCAACCGGCTGGCACACCGGCTCATCGCCCGGGGCGCCGGACCCGGCGACATCGTCGCGCTGCTGCTGCCCCGCTCCGTGGACATGGTCCTGGCCCAGCTGGCGGTGGCCAAGGCGGGCGCCGCGTTCCTGCCCGTGGACCCCGCCTACCCCGAGGAGCGGATCGCGCTGATGCTGCGCGACGCGGCCCCCGCCCTGACCCTCGACGCCAAGGAGATCGCAGGCCTGCTCGCCGCACCGCCGGACGAGGTCCCCGGACACCGGCCCGGCGACGCCGACCGCAGGCGCCCGCTGGACCTGGACGACCCGGCCTACGTCATCTACACCTCAGGCTCCACCGGCACCCCGAAGGGCGTCGTCGTCACCCACCGCGGGCTCGCCGCGTTCTGCGCCGCCGAGGCCGCCCACTACCAAGTGGCCGAGGGCGACCGGGTGCTGGCCTTCGCCACGCCCAGCTTCGACGCCTCCGTGCTGGAGCTGTGCATGTCCCTGCCGCACGGCGCCCGGCTCGTCGTCCCCCGGCCCGGACCGCTGCTCGGCGCCGAACTGGCCGACGTCCTGCGGGCCGAGGGCATCACCCACACCCTGCTGCCCCCGGCCGCGCTCGCCACCCTGCCCGCCGGCACCCCCGGCACCCTGCCGGACCTGAAGACGCTGATCGTCGGCGCCGAGGCGTGCGGGGCCGACCTCGTGGCCCGCTGGGCGCCGCACCACCGCATGGTCAACTCCTACGGCCCCACCGAGGCCACCGTCGTCGCCACCTGGTCGGCACCGCTGACGGCGGACGGCGGCGCACCGCCCATCGGCCGCCCGCTGCCCGCCACCGGCGCCTACGTCCTGGACGCCCGGCTGCGGCCGGTCCCCGCCGGGGTCCCGGGTGAACTCTGGCTGTCCGGACCGGCGTTGGCCCGCGGCTACCTCGGCCGCCCGGGACTGACCGCCGCCCGGTTCCGCGCCGACCCGTTCGGGCCGCCCGGCACCCGCATGTACCGCACCGGCGACCTGGTGCGCCGCGACAGCGGGGGCGAACTGCACTACCTGGGGCGCACCGACCACCAGCTCACGTTGCGCGGCCACCGCATCGAGGCGGGCGAGGTCGAGGCGACCCTCGTACGCCACCCGGACGTGCTGGACGCGGTGGTGACCGTACGCGAGGACGAACCCGGACTGCCGCGCCTGGTCGCCCACCTGCTCACCGCCCCCGGCGCCGAACCCCCCGCCCCGGCCGAACTGCGGTCCCTGGCCGCCCGGTTCCTGCCGGGCCACATGATCCCATCGGCGTTCGTCGCGCTCGACCGCTTCCCGCTCACCGAGAACGGCAAGACCGACCGGGCGGCCCTGCCCGCACCGGCACCGGCCGAGGAACGGGACCGGCCCGAGTACGTGGCACCGCGCACCCCCACCGAGGAGGCACTGGCGGACATCTGGGAGGAGACCATGGGGACGTCCGTCGGCGCCGAGGACGACTACTTCCTGCTCGGCGGCGACTCCATGCGCGCCCTGCTCATCGCCTCCCGCGCCAACGACGCGTTCGCCATCACGCTGACCCCCCGCGACGTTCTGGTCTCCCGCACCGTCGCCGCCCTGGCGCTCGTGGTGGAGGAGCAGATCCTGAGCGAATTCGAGGACGCCGCGTACGGCGACGCCGACGCCGACCACGGCACCGGCCCCGACGG
>NZ_MUNF01000336.1 GCF_002154555.1 Streptomyces murinus | reverse complement strand
CGCCGGCCGGCGCGCTCCAGGTGATGCCGACGACCTCGTGCATGCCGTCACAGGACTCCGTGGCGACCCCGAACCGGGGCCCCTGCCAGCCCTCGTCCACGACCGGCCCGTCCGGCCCGCCGCCGGCCGGGCCACCACCGGCCGACGGCCCGCCGGTCCCGGTGTGCGCGGCCCACCGCTCGACGGCCGACAGGTCCCGCAGGGCACGGCTGAGCCGTTCCGTCACCGGTTGCGGGTCCGGGAAATGCTTCACGAAACGCTCCTTCGCAGATAACCGACGCGCTCCATGCCACTGCTTTGCCGGTCGCGTCGTCAAGAGGCAGCTTCCATCGGCAGTTACCGGGGTGCTTGGCCGGATTCATGGAAACTCATCGGTCCTTCGAGTTAGCGTCCTCGTATTCCCACTGCTCGCCCGCTCGGCTTCCTGAAAGCAATGGAGGAACGCAACGATGAGGCAGATGGTAAATTGGCTGACCCCGTCCTTCGCCACCCATGGCGGAAGTCCGGGAGTAGCCACACTGGGACCTGCCGGTACCAGTAGCGAAGTCGCCGCAGGAATCGTCTGGCAGAGCCTTGAGGGCGATGTCCCCAGCACCCGGAACATCGCACTGCACCGGACGTACGAGGACGCCGCCGAGGCGGTGCTCAAGCAGGACGTGGACTACCTGGTGGTGGCCAACGCCTACAGCGGCATCAGCGAGTTCTACATGGACACCCGGCTGTCCCTGGCCGGCGTGTTCGTGATGGACACCCCTCACTACGGCATCGCCCAGCTGCCCGGCGAGGCGGTCCCGGACCGGCCGGTGGTCGCCACCCACCCGGCGCCCCGCCCACTGGTGGACGAGCTGCTGCCGAGCCACTTCACCGACCGGGAGATCCTTCAGGTCACCTCGACCAGCACGGCCGCGCAGTCGGTCCGGGACGGTGTCACGGACCTGGCGCTCACGACCGTACCGGCGGCCGAGGCCCACGGCCTGGAATTCATTTCCCGGAAGCGGTTCATCAGGATGCTCTGGTCCGTATTCACGCTGAACGGCGAGATATTCGTCGTCCCCGACGACACCGCGGAAGCGGGGAGGATCACCCATGCTCATACTTGACGGAGAGGCGGTCCGCGCCTCCTACCCGATGACCGAGGCGATCTCGGTGATGACGGAGGCGCTGCGCGCGTTTTCCTCGGGAAAGGTGACGCAACCGCTGCGGTCGGTTCTCGCGCCGCCTTCCGAGGAAGGTGTCTTCGCGATGATGCCGTGTCATGCGGAGGACCTCGGATACGGTTTCAAGGCCATCATGCACAATCCCGGGAACGAGGCCCGAGGACTGAGCACGCATATCGGCATGGTCACCGTTTTCGACCCGGAGACCGGTGAACTCTCGGCCGTCCTGGACGGCAGCGCGGTCACCGCGATCCGCACCGCCGCGGTCTCCGCCGTCGCCACCCGGGAACTGGCCCGTGCGGACGCGGGCGACCTGGCGATCCTCGGCTCCGGCACCCAGGCCCGCACCCATCTGGAGGCCGTCCGGCTGGTGCGGGACGTCCACCGGGTCCGGGTCTGGTCCCGCACCGCCGAACGGGCCCGGGACTTCCGGGACTGGGCCGCAGCCCAAGGCATGGACGTCGAAGTCGCCGCCACCCCCGAGGAGGCCGTACGCGGCGCGGATCTGGTGTGCACCACGACCGCCTCGCGCGTCCCGCTGATCGGGGCGGGTGCGCTGAGCCCCGGCGCCCATGTGAACGCGGTCGGCGCGTCCGTGCGCGGTGCCCGGGAGCTGGCCCCCGCCGCCGTCGCCGGCTGCGCGGTCTTCGTGGACAGCCGGGAGTCCGCCCTGAACGAGTCCAGTGACATCTGCGACCCGATCGACGCGGGCCTGATGGACGAGAAGGACATCAGGGGCGAGATCGGAGAAGTGCTCCTCGGCACCGTCGAAGGACGCACCGAGCCAAAGGAGATCACCTTGTTCAAGTCCCTGGGCCTGGCCGTCGAGGACGTCGCCTCCGGTTTCTCCATCGCGGCTCGGGCGCGGAAGGGCGGCATCGGTGTTGCTGTCTGAGGCGCGGCCGTCCACGCTGCGGGCCACCAAGGTCTTCGTCGTCGACGCGTTCGCCAAGCGCCCGTTCACCGGCAACCCGGCCGCCGTGTGCCTGCTGGAGGAGCCCAGGGACGAGGGCTGGATGCAGGCCCTCGCCCGGGAGATGAACCTCTCCGAGACGGCGTTCGTGACCGCCCGCGACGAGGGCTACGAACTGCGCTGGTTCACCCCGGCCAAGGAGGTCGACCTCTGCGGCCACGCGACCCTGGCCAGCGCCCATGTCCTGTGGCAACGCGGCTTCCGGAAGCGGGAGATCGACTTCCACACCCGCAGCGGCCTGCTCACGGTCAGCCGCGAGCAGCGCGAGATCGTCATGCGCTTCCCGGCGGAGCGCGCGGTGGCGACCGAGCCGCCGGCCGGACTGTGCGAGGCGCTGGGCGTGGATCCGGTGTGGACCGGCCGCAACAGGTTCGACTACCTGGTGGAGGTCGCCGACGCGGAGGTGGTGGCCGACCTCAAGCCCGACTTCGCCGCCCTCGCCGGCATCCCGACCCGCGGGGTGATGGTCACCGCGCCGGGCGGCTCGCACTCCGAGTTCGACTTCGTCTCCCGGTTCTTCGCACCGGCGTACGGCGTCGACGAGGACCCGGTCACCGGCTCCGCCCACTGCTGCCTGGGCCCGTACTGGGCCGACCGGCTGGGGCGCGCGGAGCTGTGGGGCTACCAGATGTCCCGGCGCGGCGGCACGGTCCACGTCACCGTCCTGGACGACCACGTGCTGCTGGGCGGTACCGCGGTCACGATCACGGCCGGCGCCTCGATCCCGTAGGCGACAGGGAAGGAAACGGAGGACAGAGCATGCCCGCGTACGTCATAGGGAACGTCACCACGCTGGAGACCAGCGACGAACTCGCCGAGTACCGCCGCCGGGTGGGCGCCACGGTGGCCCGGTACGGCGGGCGCTTCCTGGTCAGAGGGGGGAAGGTGGACGTCCTGGAGGGCGGCTGGCTCCCGGTCCACCTCACCCTCATGGAGTTCCCGGACGGTGCCGCCGTCCGCGCCTGGCTCGGGTCGCCCGAGTACCGGGAGATCGCCGCGCTCCGGACCGGCAGTGTGCGCACCGAGCTGGTCCTCCTGGAGAACGGCGACTGACGACCAGCACCTGTCGATCCGGCTTGTCCACGCAGGGATTCAGGAAGGTTTCACCTCACGTGTTCACCATCTTCGACGACGAACTCGACGCCCTCGCCCGCCGCTCGGTCGCCCAACAGCAGGAATTCCACGCCGGGTTGTGGGACCGGGAGCGCCTGTCGGCCCACCAGTTCGAGAACCTCCGGGAGAGCCTGCGCTATGTGCGCAAACGCTCCCCCTTCTACGCCGGACGGCTGGCGGGCCTGACGGACGCGCAGATCGAGGGCCTGGACGCCGCGGAGTTCGCCCGCACCGTGCCCTTCACCACCAAGCAGGACCTGCGGGAGCAGCGCTACGACATGCTCTCCAGGCCGGTGAGCGAGTCCTGGGTGTTCTACGAGACCACCGGCACCACCGGGCCCGCCACCCCGTGCCCCCGCGACAACACCGACTCCATCGTCAACAACGCCGCCCTCACGGTGGCCTACCGGGACATCTTCGAGCAGCACGGCGACCATCATGTCGTGGCGGTGCTCGGCCCGACCGAACTGCACTCCACGGGCGACACGTTCGGCGACGTCTGCCGCAATCTCGGGCACGCGGTCGTCAAGATGTGGCCGCACTCCCCGGTCGTGGGGTTCGAACGGGCCCTGCACATGCTGCGCGAACTGCGGGTGACGGCCGTCTTCTGCACGCCCGGCATGGCGATGTCGCTGGCCAAGGAGGCCCGCAAGGCGGGCCTCGACCCGGCGGCCGACTTCGATCTGCGGCTGCTGATGTTCGTGGGCGAGCTGGTCACCCCCAAGTTGCTGGAGAACCTGGGCACCATCTGGAACGCCCGCGCGTACAGCTGCATGTACGCCTCGCAGGAGTCGTCCATCGTGGGCACCGCGCACGCCGACGGCCGGCTGCGGACGGTGCCGTTGAACGTCTACTACGAGGTCATCGACCCGGGTACCGGGGAACTCGTGGCGCCGGACGCGCACCGGGTGCGGACGGGTGAGCTGGTCATCACCCATCTATACCAGGGTGCCAAGCCGCTGGTGCGCTACCGCACCGGCGACCTGGTGCGGCTGGAGCCGGCCGGCGACGACGGCTCCCCCGCGCAGGTCCTGACCCCGCTGGGCCGGGTGCGCGACCGCATCGATCTCAACGGCCGCACGGTCACGGCCTACGAGCTGGAGGACCTCGTCCTGTCCAAGGCGCCCGGCTGCCGCGACTACCACATCACCATCGACCGGGCGGCGGACGTCGACGTACTCGCCGTCGACCTCGACATGCCGGACCCGGCCGCCGCGCAAGACGCCCACGCGTCGCTCGTCGCGGCGGCCGCGGACGCCTGGGGCTGCCCGCTGACCGTCCGGCACACCGAGCTGGGCGCGATCACCACGACGGGCGCCATGGTCAGCTGGAAGGCGGCCCGGGTGCGGGACCTGCGCACGGCCTCGGACCCCGAGCACGAGGCGGCCCTGGCCATCGCCCGCCGACGGGACGCACGATGAGCGCCGGCCGCACCGCCGCCCCGGCCGCGGGCCGCTGGGTCTTCCACGACGGCGACTTCATGCCCGCCGCCGACGTACGGCTCAGCCCCAGCCTTCAGGCGCTCCAGTACGGCACCGGTGTCTTCGAGGGCATCCGCGCCTACGCCGCCGACTCGGGCGGCGCCCATCTGTACCGGGCCCACGACCACTTCACCAGAATGATCGGATCGGCGCGCCTGCTGCGGATCGCGATCGATCACAGCGCCGCCGAACTGGTCGGGATCGCCGCCGAGTTGCTGCGCCGCAACGGGCACACCGGTGACGCCTATCTCCGACCGCTCGCCTACAAGACGGCCCTGGAGCCGGGGGTGCCGTTCGGTGTGCGGCTCCAGGGGGTGTCCTCGGCGCTGACCATCGTCAGCCTGCCCATGGGCAGTTACCTGTCCAAGGACGGGATCAGCTGCGGGATCTCCTCATGGCGGCGGATCCCGGACAGCTCGCTGCCCGCCCGCGCGAAGATCACCGGCGCGTACGCCAACAACGCGCTGGCCACCGACGAGGCGACGGCGGCCGGCTACGACGACGCGATCTTCCTCAACCAGGCCGGCCATGTCGCCGAGGCCAGCACCGCCAACGTCTTCCTGGTGCGGGCCGGGCGGGTCGCCACCCCGGCCCAGGACTCCGACATCCTGGAGGGCATCACCAGGGACTCGGTGATCTCGCTGCTGCGCCGGCAGGCGGGCATCGAGGTCGAGCGGCGCACGGTCCTGAGGTCGGAGCTGCACACGGCGGACGAGATCTTCCTGACCGGCACCGGCTGCGAGATCGTCCCCGTCACCGCCCTGGACGGCCGTCCGGTGGGCTCCGGCGTGCCGGGCCCCGTCACCCGTACGGTCATGGCCGCCTACGACCGGTCCGTCCGCGGCCGGGACCCCCATGACGACCAGGGCTGGCTGACGCCGGTCCACGCGACCCCCGTCCTGCTCTGAGGAGGCACCGATGATCCGCCACACCGTCCTCTTTCGCTTCCGCCCCGAGGTCGACTGGTCCGACGCGCGCGCACGGGCCGCCGAGGAGGCCACCGCGGGCCACCCGGACCACATCGAGGAGATCCTCGGCTGGGAGTTCGGGCGCAACATGACCGAGCGGCCGGTCGCCTACGACTTCGCCCTGATCGGCACGTTCGCCGACCGGGGAGCGGTCGACCGCTATCTGACCCACCCCGACCACGTCCGCGGCGTCGAGCTGTGGAAGGAGATCGCCACCTGGGTGGTCGCGGACTTCGCTGTCGCCTGAGAGCCACCCCTCGACGGGCCGGACCGGCGGTGACCGATCCGGCCCGCGCCCGCCGCACCTTGCCCTCCGGTCCCACGACCCCAACCCGAGGATCACGACATGACAGCGCTCGTTCCCCGAAACGGCAGCCCCGCCACCCTTGTCGAGGAGGCCCTGGACGCCCTCCTGACCACCGCCGAACGCCGCGATCCCCTGGTGGAGGCCCAGGTCGCGGTGCTGGAGGCCGGACTGATGCTGACCCGGGCGGGCGCGGCCACCCCGTCCCCCGGCCGGCACGACCGCGTACAACTGCTGCGCGAGGCCCTGGGCTCGGTGCGCGCCGCCGTCATGGCCACCGGTGTCGCTGTGGTCAGGTCCAACGACGCGGCGCGGATTGCGGGTGCGGACGCCGGATAGAGCGGACTCGTTCACGAGCGGGATCGGCTACCGCCCGGGACGTGCGGCGAGAGTGCCGGGCAGCCCACCCTCACGTGACAACCCTCACACAAAGACAGCCACTAAGCACCCCGGATAGTAGGCGACCCTTCGGCGACATATGGGATTTGTCCGCCTTGGTATCGAAGCGGGCCGCTCCGGAGGCAGCCGCTCCCGGAAGGCGCAGGGGTGCTCACCAATCGCCCCGGTCGACGCGCTCTTGACGGCGCACCAGATGAAGGCAAACGTCGCGATCGCGAACTCGGCATCTTCGCGGGCATCTGGCAAGAGGCCCGCGCGGCTACGAGGCCGGGTAGGAGGACGGCTCGTTGCGGTCCTTTCCGGACCGTGCTGAGACTGGGCGCTCGGCGATCACCGAGCGAGGTTCACACAATGGGCAAGCATCGCAAGACGCAGTATTTCCGGCGCATGGTCATCGGCGCCGTCGCGGTCGGCACGGTGGGCGTACCGTCCGTCGCCCTGGCCTGTACGGACTGGCCGTCCGGCGCGACGGACCAGAGCGCCGCCGCCACCGACGCCACCGCTCTCGCGCTGGCGGACATACCCGCGCCCACGGACACGGCCACGGGCACGGCCGGGCAGACCGCGATACCGCAGCAGCCCGGCATGGCCCAGGCGATACCGAAGCAGCGGGCACACCACCATCACCCCCGCCACCTCCCCAAGGCCCCCGGAGCTG
>NZ_MUNF01000335.1 GCF_002154555.1 Streptomyces murinus | reverse complement strand
GGTGCGGGGCGGGGCGGGCAGCGCCGTGAACGCGACGCTGCCCGCCCCGCCCCGCACCCCCGCGATCTGCCGCAGCACCGTCTGGATGCCGGCCGCGGACAGGGACCGGTCGAAGAAGTCGGAGCGGGCCGCGTACGTCTCCCGCCCGAGCGCCCCCTGCGCCGAGCGGCCCGGCGTGCTGCCGGGCAGATGGCACTGGGCCCCCGCGGAGAAGGAGGAGCACCCGGCGTAGATCTCCATCGCCTCCTCGTAGCCCCGCCGGTGCAGGGAGACGGAGGTGGCGTTGGCCCCTGCCTGGTGGGCGAGGCGGTCCACCGCGTTCTTCAGCTCGTTGTAGGTGCCGATGGAGAAGCAGGAGACGGAGATCGTCGGCTTGCCGCCCGGCGCGCACGCCAGGTGCAGGGAGGACCAGATCTCGTCCGGCTGCGTCGGCCCCCACTCCTGCCACGCCTTGAGCACCGCCGCCGCCTTCGCCCATGGCCAGGACAGATACGCGGTGACCGCCTGCGGCGCCGGATGGGTGCGGAAGTGCAGCTCGGTGACGACGCCGAAGTTGCCGTTGCCTGCCCCGCGCAGCGCCCAGAAGAGGTCCGAGTGCTGTGTCGCGTCGGCGGTGAGCTGCTTGCCGTCGGCCGTGACCAGGGTCGCCTGGGTGAGGCTGTCGCAGGTCAGGCCGTACGCGCGGGAGACGACCCCGTGGCCGCCGCCGAGCACCAGGCCGGAGACGCCGACCGTGGGGCAGGAGCCCGCCGGTATGGTCACGCCCTTCGCGGCCAGGCCCCGGTACACGTCGATCAGCTTGGCACCGGCGCCGACCACCGCCTGGCCGCCGCTGACCCGTATCCGGTTCAGCCGCGAGACATCGACGATCAGCCGGTTGTCGCCGGAGGAGTAACCGGCGTAGGAGTGGCCGCCGTTGCGTATCGACACCGGTATGTGCCGGCTCCTCGCGTACGACAGCACGGTGCGGATGTCGGCGGCGTGCGCGACGTAGGCGACCGCGGCGGGCTTCAGGCCGTCGAAGCGGGTGTTGTACAGCTGGTGCGCGGTCTTCCACTGGGCGTCGCCGGGCCGCACCAGGGAGCCGTCGAGATCCCGGCCGAGGGCGGTCCAGTCGGCCGGGCCGCTCGCCCCCGCCGTACCGCTCGCGCTGGTGGTCCTCATCGCCGTGAGCGACGACGAGGAAGCCCCGGACGCGCCCGGGGAGTGTGCCTGGGCCGCGGCGGAGTGCCCCCCGCCCGTACCGCACGCGGTCAGTGCCGTCGTCGCCAGCGCGGCCGCGCCGCCCGAGATGAACGTACGCCGTTCCATGTCTCCGTCGCCTTTCCGCGGCCAAAGTGGCCTCCGGGAGACGAGACGACGGCAGGTACGGCAGGGTTCCCCCGTACGGGTGCCGGACATCGCATATGTGTGCCTGTGCCCCGGTCGTCGGAATCGGCGCGTGCCCTCCCCGTGAGCATTCCGTGACCTCACCGGGCCGACGGCAGGGGTTCACCCGCCGTTCATTTATGGCCTTCGGCCGCTTCACCTGATCTGCCTAATTTCGGCCTTACCCGGTGCGGAGTGCGGTTCGGATGCGCTCCCCGCACCACGACTTCGCACGCCGCCGACAGCGGCGGCTCCTGGAAGGAACTCCCGAACGTGAAGCTTCAGCGCAAGAACCGGCTGCGCGCCGTGACCCTCGGTGCTCTCGCCGTCTCCGGCGCCCTGGCCCTGACGGCGTGCGGCTCCGACGACAACGGCGGCGGTTCCAAGCCCTCGGGTGGCGCCTCGGCCTCCAACGCCTCTTCCATCAAGTGCGACGGCGCCAAGGGCCAGCTGCTCTCGGACGGCTCTTCCGCGCAGAAGAACGCGATCGACGCCTGGGTCAAGAACTTCTCGCAGGCCTGCGGCGTGCAGATCAACTACAAGGCCGGCGGCTCCGGTGCCGGTGTGACCTCCTTCACCCAGGGCCAGATCCCGTGGGCGGGCTCCGACTCGGCGCTCAAGCCCGAAGAGGTCGCCGCGTCCAAGAAGGTCTGCTCCGGCGGCCAGGGCATCGACCTCCCGATGGTCGGCGGCCCGATCGCCATCGGCTACAACCTGAACGGCGTGGACAACCTCGTCCTGGACGCCCCGACCCTCGCCAAGATCTTCGACGGCAAGATCACCAACTGGAACGACGCCGCGATCAAGAAGCTGAACCCCTCGGCGAAGCTTCCCGACCTGAAGATCCAGGCGTTCCACCGCTCGGACGACTCCGGCACCACGGACAACCTCACCAAGTACCTGAAGGCCGCCACCCCCGACAACTGGAAGTACTCGGGCGGCAAGACCTGGCAGGCCAAGGGCGGCCAGTCCGCCGCGCAGTCCTCGGGCGTGGCCCAGCAGGTCAAGCAGACCAACGGCGCCATCGGCTACTTCGAGCTGTCGTACGTCGGTGACGGCGTCAAGGCCGTGAGCATCAGCACCGGTGCCGCCCAGCCGGTCGCCCCCAGCACCGACAGCGCCACCAAGGCCATCGCCGACGCCAAGGTCGTCGGCACCGGCAGCGACCTGTCGCTCCAGCTGAACTACAACACCAAGGCCGACGGCGCCTACCCGATCACCCTGGTGACGTACGAGATCGCCTGCGACAAGGGCAACAAGGCCGACACCCTGCCCACCGTCAAGGCGTTCCTCAACTACATGGCTTCCGAGGACGGCCAGAAGCTCCTCAGCGGCATCGACTACGCGCCGATGCCCGACGCGATCATCGGCAAGGTCCGCACCACCATCGCGGGCCTGAGCTGACCTGATCCGAGAGTGCGGCCCGGTCCCACGGCCTCCCCGCGGGCCGGGCCGCACCGTCCGGTGCACCGCCGCCACGAGTCGCCCGCCCCCACCGGGACGAGCGGCTCCGCAGACCGGAGATCCCGATGGACATAACGAAGACAACCGACGTACCACCCCCCGCACCCCAGCCGACCGCCGAACCGAAGAAGAGCGCGAACCGCGGCGCCACCCGCGCCGGTGACCGCGTCTTCCTCGGGCTGTCCCGCGGCTCCGGCATCCTGCTTCTGGTGATCATGGCCGCGATCGCGGTCTTCCTCACCTACCGCGCGTCCCTCGCGATCAGCAAGGACCACGGCAACTTCCTGACCACCTTCGAGTGGAACACCAACCTGATGCCGCCGTCGTTCGGCATCGCGGTCCTCGCCTTCGGCACGGTGGTCTCCTCGATCGTCGCCATGGCCCTCGCCGTGCCCGTCGCGGTCGCCATCGCGCTGTTCCTCACGCACTACGCCCCCCGCAGGATGAGCGGCCCGGTCGCCTATGTGATCGACCTGCTCGCCGCGGTGCCGTCCATCGTGTACGGCCTGTGGGGCGCCCTGGTCCTGGTACCGCACCTGAACGGCCTGTTCGGCTGGCTCAACGACTACTTCGGCTGGACCGGGATCCTCTCCTGGCAGGGCGGCCCGCCCCGCTCGATGCTCACCGTGGGCATCCTGCTCGCGATCATGATCCTGCCGATCATCACCAACGTGAGCCGCGAGGTCTTCCGCCAGGTCCCGCGGATGCACGAGGAGGCCGCACTGGCCCTCGGCGCCACCCGCTGGGAGGTCATCCGCATGTCGGTGCTGCCCTTCGGGCGCTCCGGCGTGATCTCCGCCTCGATGCTCGGCCTCGGCCGCGCGCTCGGCGAGACGATGGCCGTGGCCACGGTCCTCTCCCCGACCTTCGACATCCAGACCAGCCTGCTCGACCCGGGCGGCGGCACCTTCGCGCAGAACATCGCCAGCAAGTTCGGCGAGGCGACCCAGGACGGCCGTGACGCGCTGATCGCCTCCGGTCTGGTCCTGTTCGTCATCACCCTGCTGGTCAACGGCGCGGCCCGCGCGATCATCGCCCGCCGCAAGGAGTACTCGGGGGCCAACGCATGAGCACCGCAGCCGTCACCGACAAGCGCCGCAGCTCGCTGCGCAGCGCCAGCCTGCCGAAGTGGTCGCCGTGGGCGATCGCCGCGGGCGCGATCGTGGTCGCGGCGGGCATCGGCGAGGGCGCCGGCCTGACCAGCCACATCCAGTGGGGCCTGATCGCCGCGCTGCTGTTCGTCCTCGGCACCTATGTCATCGCCTCCGCGGTGGAGGGCCGGCGCCAGGCCAAGGACCGCATCGCCACCTCGCTGGTGTGGGTCGCCTTCCTGCTCGCCGTGGTCCCGCTGGTCTCGCTGGTCTGGACGACCGTCAAGCGCGGTGTGAAGGTCCTCGACCCCTACTTCCTGACGCACTCCATGGGCGTCGTCGCCGACTCCGAGCCGGGCGGCGGCATCTACCACGCGATCATCGGCAGCCTGGAGCAGGTCGGCCTCGCCACCCTGATCGGCGCGCCGATCGGTGTGCTCACCGCGGTCTACCTGGTGGAGTACGGCCGCGGCGGCCTCGCCCGCGCGGTCACCTTCTTCGTCGACGTCATGACGGGCATCCCGTCGATCGTCGCCGGTCTGTTCATCCTCAGCCTGATGCTGATGGCCGACCTGCAGCCCTTCGGCTTCGCCGGCTCGCTGGCGCTGGCGATCCTGATGATGCCGGTCGTGGTCCGCTCCACGGAGGAGATGCTCAAGCTCGTACCGAACGAGCTGCGCGAGGCGTCCCTGGCGCTCGGTGTGCCCAAGTGGCGCACCATCCTGAAGGTGGTCCTGCCGACCTCCATCGGCGGCATCACCACGGGCATCATGCTGGCCATCGCCCGTATCGCGGGTGAGACGGCGCCGGTCCTGCTGCTGGTGTGGGGCAACTCCTTCATCAACAACAACCCGTTCTCGGGGGCCCAGCAGTCGCTGCCGCTGTACATCTACCAGCAGTACTCGCAGAGCTCCGGTTCCACGGCGGCGTTCGACCGTGCCTGGGCGGCCTCGCTCACGCTGATCGCCTTCGTGATGATCCTCAACCTGGCGGCCCGCGGCATCGCCCGCTGGAAGGCCCCGAAGACCGGTCGCTGACGCGGCCCCTCAGCGACTGACGGAAGTGAAGCAAGTAATGGCCAAGCGAATCGACGTAAGCGGACTGACCGCCTACTACGGCTCCCACAAGGCGATCGAGGACATCTCGATGACCGTCGAGCCGCGCTCGGTGACGGCGTTCATCGGGCCCTCCGGCTGCGGCAAGTCGACGTTCCTGCGCACGCTGAACCGTATGCACGAGGTCACCCCGGGCGGGCGGGTCGAGGGCAAGGTGCTGCTCGACGACGAGGACCTGTACGGCAACGGGGTCGACCCGGTGTCGGTGCGGCGCGAGGTGGGCATGGTCTTCCAGCGCCCGAACCCGTTCCCCACGATGTCGATCTTCGACAATGTGGCGGCCGGTCTCCGGCTGAACGGCAACTACCGCAAGAGCGAGCTGAGCGACGTCGTCGAGAAGTCGCTCAAGGGCGCGAACCTCTGGAACGAGGTCAAGGACCGGCTGAACAAGCCCGGCGCCGGCCTCTCCGGTGGCCAGCAGCAGCGGCTGTGCATCGCCCGGGCGATCGCGGTCGAGCCCAAGGTGCTGCTGATGGACGAGCCGTGCTCCGCGCTCGACCCGATCTCCACGCTCGCGATCGAGGACCTGATCGGTGAGCTGAAGGAACGGTTCACGATCGTCATCGTCACGCACAACATGCAGCAGGCGGCGCGTGTCTCCGACCGCACGGCCTTCTTCAACCTCGCCGCGGTCGGTCAGCCCGGCCGGCTGATCGAGATCGACGACACGGAGCGGATCTTCTCCAACCCGTCGGTCCAGGCGACGGAGGACTACATCTCCGGCCGCTTCGGCTGATCCCCCGATTTCCTCACCGGTGCTGCATGGCGGTGCCACCGGGAGGATGCAAAGGGCCCGCCCCCGGACTCCGGGGGCGGGCCCACGGCGTTTCTACCGGGCAGCGGGCATGGTGCCTTCACGCCAGTCGTTCACGCGCTTGCGGATGCCGGTGACCATCGGCAGCGAGTCGACTTCCGCGGGCCGGAACCAGCGGACGTCCGTGGACTCCTCGGACACGGTCGGCCGCCCGGCCGTCGCCCGCGCCAGGAAGCAGACGGAGAACTCCTGCCGCACCTCACCGTCGTCGTAGGCGACGACATGACGCGGGTTGCTGTACGTCCAGACGACGCCGACGATCTCCCCGTACCGGAGTGCCTCGGGTCCACAGTTCCGCGACGCGCGGAGAACCGGCCCCGGGTGGCGAGGAGTTCACCGATGATCCGGCGACCGTGCGGCTGTGCGCTAGCGGGCGCTCTCGTGCCGGGTCGCGTCCGTTCTCGCCTGGCTGCGTGCTCTGCGGGCCGGGCCGCGCCAGCCGCAGGTGCAGTGGGCCACGCAGAAGCGGCCCTGTTCGGTCGTCGTCGTCAGATGGTCCGGGTCCCGCGCGTCCTGCTCCGCCACGCCGTCCACCGTACCGAGAAGCCAAGGGCAGAGCGTGACGGCAGTCCCCTACTCGTCGTTAACGGACGACAGGGGGGCCGTAACGGACGTACCGGCTGGGGGAAGGCAGGGCGATGGAACGGCGGCAGTACAGACGGCGCACGGTCAGAACGGCCGGCGCGCTGGGCCTCACGCTCGCGCTGGGCACGGGCGTGGGCGGCTGCTCGGACCTCGGGCTCCCCGCCGAGGACGTCAGCAGCGGCGCGGGCGATCCGATCACCCTGCTGACCGGCGCCGCCGCGGCGCTGACCGACGCGGGCAGTTCCAAGGCAGGCACCGCCATGGAGATGGCCACGGGCGGCACCCGGGTCACCATCCGCGGCAAGGGGGTCTACGACTACGTCCACCGGCTCGGCCGGCTCACCGTCGTACTGCCCGAGGACCCTGCGGGCGCCGAGGAGCACCGCCCGCTCACCGAACTCCTCGCGCCCGGCGCCCTGTTCATGAAGAACCGGGGGGCCGGGGTGCCCGCCGACAAATGGGTGCGGGTGGAGACGGGCACGCTCTCCGACGGCAATCTGGTCACCGGTGGCGTCACCGACCCGTACACCGCCGCCGAGGTGCTGCGCGGCACCCGGCGGGCGAGCTATGTCGGCCGTACCGAGCTGGCCGGCGTTCCGGTACGGCACTACCGGGGCACCGCCGACCTCGCCCGCGCGGCCCGGTACGCACCCGCGGACGTGCGGAAATCCCTGGCAGCCGCGGCGAAAGGGTTCGCCACGGCGCAGGTGCCCTTCGACGCCTATCTGGACGACCAGGGCCGTCTGCGCAAGCTGCGTCAGCGCTTCAGCTTCGTCAACGGCCGGCAGAAGACGCCCGTCGCGGTCACCTCGACGACCCTGCTGTACGACTTCGGCGCCCCCGCCGTCGTCGCGCTGCCGCACGAGAGGGACATCTACGCCGGCCGCATCGCGGAGGACGCGGGGACCGACGGGGCCTGAATCCGGCCACTCGCCGACCCCGTACTAGTCCCTTGACGCCACCCCGTAAGTAGCCCGTCCGTGCCATGCGCGGTAGGTAAACCGCCTCCTACCCTAGGAGTTCGGTGACGTCAGGGAAGAGGTGAGGCGGGTGGCGGCGGTCGGCGGTACGGCGGTTCAGGACCATGTGGCCCTCGCCGAGATCGAGCTGTGCGGCGAGCTGATCATCGCGGCCTCGGCCGCAGAGGACCGGCTCAGCCTGGAGAGCATCGACGAGGTACTGCGGGTGGAACGACGGGAACGAGACAGCTGAGGCGCCGCAGCGGGCCTCAGGTGCGCAGCAGGCGGCCGATCGCCTTCGTCGCCTCGTCCACCTTCGCCTCGATCTCGTCCCCACCCTTGAGGGCCGCGTCCGCCACGCAGTGCCGCAGATGCTCCTCCAGCAGCTGGAGCGCGAAGGACTGGAGCGCCTTGGTGGAGGCCGAGACCTGGGTGAGTATGTCGATGCAGTAGGTGTCCTCGTCCACCATCCGCTGAAGGCCGCGGATCTGGCCCTCGATCCGGCGCAGGCGCTTGAGGTGTTCGTCCTTCTGCTTGTGGTAACCGTGCGTGGCGTGCTCACCGCAGTCCGTCTGCTCGGAGGGTGCCGTGGCGCCGGCCTCGGTGGTCGTCATAGCGGGCCTCCATCTCGGGACGGGTGTTCTCGGTCACACACCGGGGGACATATCACCCGGCATACCCCTACTGGGTATATGGTACCGAATTTTGCTGGGTATGGGGGCCTTGGTACGCCCCCGTGATGATCGCTCTGCTCGATGGGCGACACTGGAGGGCGGCCCGATAGCCGTGGCCGGATGATGCGCCTAGCATCAGCCTGACCGAAACCGAAGCACCCCGAGGACCCCACGTGCGCTTTCGTCTGACCCCCAGGGAGACGAGCTTCTATGACATGTTCGCCGCTTCCGCGGACAACATCGTCACCGGCTCGAAACTCCTGATGGAACTGCTCGGGGCGGACTCCTCCGCCCGGGCCGAGATCGCAGAGCGTATGCGGGCAGCGGAACACGCAGGTGACGATGCCACGCACGCGATCTTCCACCAGCTGAACTCCTCGTTCATCACGCCGTTCGACCGTGAGGACATCTACGCCCTCGCCGGTTCCCTGGACGACATCATGGACTTCATGGAGGAGGCCGTCGACCTCGTCGTCCTGTACCAGGTCGAGGAACTGCCCAAGGGCGTCGAGCAGCAGATCGAGGTGCTGGCCCGCGCGGCCGAGCTGACCGCGGAGGCGATGCCGAACCTCCGCACCATGGACAACCTCACCGAGTACTGGATCGAGGTCAACCGTCTGGAGAACCAGGCCGACCAGATCCACCGCAAGCTGCTGGCGCACCTCTTCAACGGCAAGTACGACGCGATCGAGGTGCTGAAGCTCAAGCAGATCGTGGACGTGCTGGAAGAGGCGGCGGACGCGTTCGAGCACGTGGCGAACACGGTGGAGACCATCGCCGTCAAGGAGTCCTGAGGCGTCGATGGACACCCTGGCTCTGGTCGTGACCGTAGCGGTCGCGCTTCTCTTCACCTACACCAACGGCTTCCACGACTCGGCGAACGCGATCGCCACGTCGGTGTCCACGCGGGCGCTGACCCCGCGGGCGGCGCTGGCGATGGCCGCCGTGATGAACCTCGCCGGCGCGTTCCTCGGCTCCGGGGTCGCCAAGACCGTCAGCGAGGGGCTGATCGAGACGCCGTCGGGCGGTACGGGGATGGGGATCCTCTTCGCCGCGCTCCTCGGCGCGATCGCCTGGAACCTGGTCACCTGGTACTACGGCCTGCCCTCGTCCTCCTCGCACGCGCTGTTCGGCGGCCTGGTCGGTGCGGCGCTCGCGGGCGGTACGGCGGTCCACTGGGACGGCGTGGTCGACAAGATCATCGTGCCGATGTTCCTGTCCCCGGTCGTCGGTCTGATCGTCGGCTACCTCGTGATGCTGCTGATCATGTGGCTCTTCCGCCGCGCCAATCCGCACAAGGCCAAGCGGGGCTTCCGCATAGCGCAGACGGTCTCCGCGGCGGGCATGGCGCTCGGCCACGGTCTCCAGGACGCCCAGAAGACGATGGGTGTCGTGGTGATGGCCCTGGTCATCGCCGGGCACGCCACGTACGACGACCCGATCCCGGTGTGGGTGAAGCTGGTCTCGGCGATGATGCTGTCGCTCGGTACGTACGCCGGCGGCTGGCGCATCATGCGCACGCTCGGGCGGAAGATCATCGAACTGGACCCGCCGCAGGGCTTCGCCGCGGAGGCGACGGGCGCATCGATCATGTTCGGTACGGCGTACCTCTTCAAGGCGCCGATCTCCACGACGCATGTCATCACCTCGGCCATCATGGGCGTCGGCGCGACGAAGCGGGTGAACGCGGTGCGCTGGGGCGTGGCCAAGAACATCGTCCTGGGCTGGTTCATCACGATGCCGGCGGCCGCGCTGGTCGCCGCACTGGCCTTCGGCCTGGTGAAGCTGACGGTCCTCTGACCGTCCCCCCTTCCCTCTTCCCCTCCTGCCCACCCTCTCGCCCGGCCGCAGGGCCGACGAGAGGGTGGGCTTCTTTCTGCCCCGCGGGCCGGGACGTCAGCCGGCGTACTGCGGGAAACGGCTGTGCCTCGCCGCGATCTCTCCGGCCGCGAGCACCGGCACCGTGAGATCGCCGGTGACCAGGACGTCCTGATTGCACCAGGAGCCATCCAGCCGGCCCAGCCACCGGGTTCCATCACCCAGTCGGAATCGTCGGCACGGGCGGACGGGTCTTCGGCCTCCGTTGCGCAGGGGAGTGGCTGCTGGTGCTCATAGGATCTTGAGCCCAGGCACGGAGGTCGGAGGGGCGCGATGGAAGAGCCGCGGATACGACTCGGCAGCGATGACGTGTGGCTGGAACTGGCTCGGAACGATGGTGAGAGCTGGCAGGTCACCGCCGATTGGTGCTCGTGGCTGACAGCCGACTTCGCCGTGGATCTCAGCGTTGCGGAGGTCGTGGACTTCGCGGTCCGCATGCTCTCTCACCTGCGCGCGCCGTCGGGTGGACGCTTTTCCGCCGCGGTGACTCCCGGTCGGAACAATCCGCTGAGGTTGACGGCGGAGCCCGTCGGGGACGGTTTCGCCTTTTTTGTGCGTCTGACTCCGAATGGCGACGACGACGTGTGTCATTTGCAGATGGAGATCGACCCGATCGCCACGTCGGAACTTTGTGAGGCATTCAGGGCGCTGCACGCCGCGCTGGTGGCCTGACCCCCGGGACATCCGGTCAGCGCGGAACCCCCGCGATCGCCGCCAGTGCCGGAAGGATCAGGTCCCTGTCGTGGGGATACGTCAGACGGTCGCGGGCCTCGGCCGGGGGGAGCCAGAGGAGGGTGGTGACCTCGGCGTTGGGGGTGAAGGAGCCGCCCGTCGACTCGGCCGTCCAGTACGTGACCTCCTTCGGGCGGCCCGCGTGGTCGAGGTAGCGGGCGGTCGGCAGGCCGGTGCCGAGCCGGCAGGTGTGGCCCGTCTCCTCCTCGACCTCGCGCAGCGCGGCCGCCTCGGCGCTCTCGCCCCGCTTCAGCTTCCCCTTGGGCCAGGACCAGTCGGACCACTTGGGGCGGTAGACCAGGGCCAGTTCGACGGCCCCGGCGGGGGTACGGCGCCACAGGACGCAGCCCGCGGCCCGTACCGGGGTGTCGCTCATACCGTCTCCACCGCCTCCCGCTGCCAGGCGCGCTGGAAGGCGAACCGGGCCGCCTCCACCTCATGGCGCTGGTCCGCGTGCAGGACGCCGAGGGCGTAGGCCGTGGCGGGGGCGATCCGGGGGGTGCGGGCGGCCTGGGC
>NZ_MUNF01000334.1 GCF_002154555.1 Streptomyces murinus | reverse complement strand
GCCCTCAGCCCCGTCCGATGGGCGCCGACACCGCTCCGGTCAGCTCCGCCAGGTCGCCCGGCGCCAGCTCCACCTCCAGGCCCCGCCGCCCCGCCGACACACAGATCGTGGCGTGGGCGAGGGCCGAGTCGTCCAGGACGGTGGGCAGCCTCTTGCGCTGGCCGAGCGGGGAGATCCCGCCGCGGACGTAACCGGTGGTGCGCTCGGCCAGGGCCGGATCGGCCATGGCGGCGCGCTTGCCGCCCACCGCCGAGGCCAGGGCCTTCAGATCGAGGGTGCCGGCGACCGGGACGACCCCGACGACGAGGTTGCCGTCCACGTCGGCCACCAGGGTCTTGAAGACGCGGTCGGGGGAGACGCCCATCGCCTCCGCCGCCTCCTCGCCGTAGGAGGGGTGGGACGGGTCGTGGTCGTAGGCGTGGACCGTGAACTCCACGCCCGCCGCGCTCAGCGCCACCGTCGCCGGGGTGCCGCCGGACTGCTGCTGCTTCTTCGACTTCTTCGCCATGAGGTGATGGACTCAGTTCAGACTGGTCGGCGTCCGCGTCAGCTCGAACGCGGGCAGCGACGGCAGATGACGGATGATGGCGGTCTCGCCGCGCAGGATCTTCAGCTCGTCCCGCAGCCGGGACGCGGTGTCCGGCGCCTGGAGCAGCCGCTGCTTGGTCGGCGTGTCGTGCACCATGGCGGCCGCCACCAGGTACGAGACCACGCTCGGGTCGTCCGGCAGCTCCGCGCTGGTCGCGAGCGACCGCTCCCGGGCCCCCGCCAGCCGCTTCTGGTACTGCCTGAAGGCCCGCAGCACGCCCTCCGCGAGCGCCCCCGCCTCGTCGCCCGGTTCCTCCGCCAGCTCCTCCAGTTCGGCCGTCAGATAGGGCCCTGAGGCGTCCACGGACAGCAGCCGCACCCGGGTCGTACCGGTCGCGAGCACCTCGAAGGCGCCGCCGGTGCGCTCCCGGACGGTCGCCGCGTCCGCGATACAGCCCATCTGGTGGAAGGACGCGAGCGGGTCCGGGCCGAAGCCCGCGGCCGGGCCCCGCTCGGGCTCCGCCGTGGGGTCGGGCATGCCGGGGGCGCTGGGCGCCACCTCGTACCCGTCGCGGATGGCCACGACGGCGAACCGCCGAGGCTCCTCCTCGGGGGTCTTCAGCAGCTCGCGCATCATGGCGCGATAACGCTCCTCGAAGACGTTCAGCGGCAGCACGAGTCCCGGGAAGAGGACCGTGTTCAGCGGGAAGAGCGGCAGACGGACGGTGGTCACGGCGCCCCAGCCTAATGGTCGGCGACGCGGGCGTGTCCGCGGTGCCCGGGCAGAAGGTCCGCGGGCACCGGCAGCAGCCCGGCCGGAACCGGTGCCCCGCCGCCCGACAGCAGGTGCTCGCGCAGCCGCAGGAAGTGGCCGAGCGGGTCGTCCGAGAACCGGTCCCAGGGGCAGGAGGTCACATAGGGGCCGATCAGCCGCACCAGGGCGCGGGCGTCCTCGGGGCGGTCCAGGCGCAGCAGCACGTAGAGCAGCTTGTTGCGCACCCCGGCGGGCCAGGGATCGGCCGCGGCGAACCGCGCCGACAGGGTTATCGCGCGGTCGGCCGCCGAGTCCAGCCGCTGCCGCGGCACCCCGGGCCCGCCGCCCTCGGTCAGATAGCCGTACGCGGCCCACGCGGGCAGCACCTGCACCAGCGAGTCCGCCGGCGCGTCCTGCGCGGCCAGTTCGGCGAAGTCGAAGCACGCGCGGTGCGCGGTGCTCGGCACATGCGGGGTGTCCCCGAAGCGGACGCAGCAGAACGCGCCCAGATAGCGCAGGGCGGCCACATGGCAGCCGTAGTGGTGCGGGGCGCGGCGCAGCGCCGCCTCCCACAGCTCCTCGAAGTAGCGGTGCCCGGCCCGTGAGCCGCGCGCGTGGTCCAGCGCGATCCGCCAGGGCACCGGGTCCCGGTCGTCGGCCCGTGCGGCGGCCGTGATCAGCGGGCTGGCCTCGCGCAGCAGTTCGGCGCGGGCCGGCGAGGACCACACCCGGTCCACCGCGAGCTGGGCCGCGACCAGCAGGGCGCCGGGGTCGTCCGGCTCGGCCGCCCGCCAGTCCTCGAACCACTCCGAACGCAGCAGGGCGAACGCGGCCAGCCGCCGGGCGTACCGGTCGTGGTTCTCCCACTCGGCCGCGGCCCGGGTGCCGGCCAGCAGCTCGGCCGCGGCCCGGTACTCGCCCCGCCCGGCGGCGACCAGCGCGGGCGAGAGCCGGTCGTCGGGCGCGTCGAGCACGGCCTCGTCCCCGGAAGGAATCCCTCCGGGCGGGCGCGCGGAACGTCGGGACATCCAGGAGCGGCGGATGAACGCGGGCAGCGGAACCATGGTGCGGACCATTGAAAGTCCGCTGGTCGGGGCTGCGCCAGGGTCTTGAGGGAAGTCATGGAAGGTTGTACGGCCAAGGGTCAAGGACCAGTAAAGGGCGACTGTTCGACTTTTGTACGACGCGTGGGGTCAAGGGCGCCCTTTACGCACATGACCGCACATGACCGCACATGCCCGCGCGTCAGCCGCGCCGCAGCAGCCGGGTCGCCCCCGCCGCCACCGTCGTCGCCAGGATCCAGCCCAGCATGATCATCGCCGCCGACAGCCACACCCAGGGGCCGCGCAGCTGCCACTCGCCGACCTGGCCGAGGTCGATCACCGGCAGCAGCAGGTCCAGCGTGAACAGGGCCGGGCTCCAGTAGGGGTGCTCGTCGTGGTTGGTCGGGGGGTGCGCGGCATGCGAGAAGGCGAGGGTGCCCGCCGCCCAGAGCACCGCCATCCACACCGCGGCGCGGCCGGGCCGGTAGCCGTACGCGACCGTCAGGTCCTGGACGTAGCCCCAGAGCTTGCCCGCCAGCGGCAGCGTCTCCCGGCGCCTGCGCTGCTTGGCGAGCAGCACCTCCCGGGCGTCCTCGTCCTCCCCGGCCTCGCGCAGCACCGAGGCCAGGCGCTCGTACGGCTCCGGGGCGTACTCGGCGGTGGCCGCGGCGATCCAGTCCAGGCGCCGGGCCAGCGGGAACGGGCCCTGCGGCACCAGGTTCTCGTAGGCGAAGCCGCCCATGTGCAGCCGTCCGGCGCCCGGCCAGGCACCCGCGCGGTCCACCAGGTTCATGATCTGCGCCCCCGACAGCACCACCTTGCCGCGCCCCGGACCGTCCCCGAGGAAGCGCAGCTCGGGCGCGTGCACCCGGCGCAGCGACAGCTCCTGGTCGTCGGTGAGGGTGAACCGGGCCCGCTCCAGGTCCACCGCGTCCCCGAACCGCCCGTCGTCAAGCCGCAGCCCGCCCTGGCACTCGAACCGCTGGATCCGGGTGCCGCGCGCCGGTGTGGTCCCGCTGAGCAGCGGGTTCCCCACTCCGGCCGGGGTCAGGTACAGGGTGCGCTCCACGCTGAGCTGGGGCGCGTTCAGAGCCAGCCGGGAGTACGGGTTGGACAGGCGCGCGCCGCGCAGGCTCAGCGACACCCCGATCTGGGCGCCGCGCAGCCGCAGCTCGCCGTGCGACTCCAGCAGCTCCGCCTGGAGGTCCTGGCCGACATTGAGGCCGTCCGCGGAGATCGAGCGCCCGCTGCGGTCCCGGTACACGATCGCCTGGTTGAGCAGGAGATCGGTGCCTATGTGCGCGTCGGTCAGCCGGACCCCGTTCTGGAAGCGGCAGCGCGGCAGATGCAGATCGCCCTCGGTGTGCACCCGGGCCGCCTCCAGGCGCGGCACCGAGCAGTTCACCAGGCGCAGCGTGCTGAACCGCGCCTCCGGCACCAGCACCTGTTCGTCGAAGCGGCAGTCGCGCAGCTCGACGTACGGCCGCACGGTGCCGCCCGCCAGGTCCAGGGCGCCCGTGACGCGCACCCCGGCGAGCTTGAGCGCGGACACCCGCCCGGCGAGCGCCGGCGGTCCGTCCAGCAGCAGCCAGGCGATGATGCGCGCCCGCACGGACCGCTCGGGCCCCCAGGGATGCCCGCCGTGCGGATCGTCCACGACGGAATCGCCGCTGCTCAGGTCGTACACACTGCCGTTGCGGAAGGCCTGCCACATGCCCGCCTCGGCCGCGGTCAGGTCGTCCGGCAGGTCCCCGGCGACGAAGCCGGTCCCCTCGGTCACCGCTGTTCCTTCTTTCTCCGCTGTTCGGGTGGTTCGTCCTGCCGTTGATGCCCGCTGAGTGACGCGCGGAACACCCGGGGTGAAGGGGATCTTCCGAGTTCCGGCCAGCGTCTGTACCAGGCATTGGTCCCCGGCCTGTATCAGCCATTGATACGTGCGGACGACTACGGACGGCGGTCTGAGAGAATTGGGACTGTGATTTCCCGAATCGATCTGCGCGGCGACGCCCTCCCCGAGGGACCCGCCCTGCGTGACCTGCTGCCCCGAGCCGACTTCGACGTTCAGGCCGCCCTGGAGAAGGTGCGTCCGATCTGCGAGGACGTGCATCATCGTGGCGACGCGGCGCTGATCGACTTCGCGGAGAGGTTCGACGGAGTACGGCTGGAATCCGTCCGTGTCCCGGCCCAGGCGCTCGCCGACGCGCTGGCCGGCCTCCACGCGGACGTCCGTGCCGCCCTGGAGGAGTCCATCCGGCGCGCCCGCCTCGTGCACCGCGCGCAGCGCCGCACCGCCCACACCACCCAGGTCGTCCCCGGCGGCTCCGTGACCGAGAAATGGGTTCCGGTCGAGCGCGTCGGGCTGTACGCGCCGGGCGGCCGCTCGGTCTACCCCTCCTCCGTGATCATGAACGCGGTCCCGGCCCAGGAGGCGGGTGTCGAGTCCATCGCGCTCGCCTCTCCGCCGCAGGCCGAGTTCGGTGGTCTGCCGCACCCGACGATCCTGGCCGCCTGCGCGCTGCTCGGCGTGGACGAGGTGTACGCGGCCGGCGGCGCCACCGCCGTCGCGATGTTCGCGTACGGCACCGAGTCCTGCCCGCCCGCGAACATGGTCACCGGGCCCGGCAACATCTGGGTGGCCGCCGCCAAGCGCTACTTCACCGGCCGGATCGGCATCGACACCGAGGCCGGACCCACCGAGATCGCGGTCCTCGCCGACGACACCGCCGACCCGGCGCACGTGGCCGCCGACCTGATCAGCCAGGCCGAGCACGACCCGCTGGCGGCCGCCGTCCTCGTCACCGACTCCTTGGACCTCGCGGACGCGGTGGAGAAGGAGCTGGAGCCGCAGGTCGCGGCCACCAAGCACGTCGACGACCGGATCCGCCCGGCCCTCGCGGGCCGGCAGTCCGCGATCGTCCTGGTGGACGGCGTCGAGGAGGGCCTGAAGGTGGTCGACGCGTACGGCGCCGAGCACCTGGAGATCCAGACCGCCGACGCCGCCGCCGTGGCCGACCGGGTGCGCAACGCGGGCGCGATCTTCATCGGCCCCTGGGCCCCCGTCTCCCTCGGCGACTACGCGGCCGGATCCAACCACGTCCTGCCCACCGGCGGCTGCGCCTGCCACTCCTCGGGCCTGTCCGTGCAGTCCTTCCTGCGCGGCATCCACATCGTCGACTACACAAAGGACGCGCTGGCCGAGGTCGCGCATCACGTGGTCACGCTGGCGGAGGCGGAGGACCTGCCGGCGCACGGCGCGGCGGTCAAGGCGAGGTTCGGCTGGAAGGTACCGGAGAGCAAGTGAGCGACGTAAGGATCGACGACCTCCCCATCCGGGACGAGCTGCGCGGCAAGTCCCCTTACGGCGCGCCCCAGTTGGACGTTCCGGTCCGGCTGAACACCAACGAGAACCCGTATCCGCTGCCGGAGCCGCTGGTCGAGCGGATCGCGGAGCGGGTCAGGGAAGCCGCCCGTGATCTGAACCGCTACCCCGACCGGGACGCGGTCCGGCTGCGCACCGAACTGGCCAAGTACCTCAGCGACACCGGTGGGTTCCCGCTGGCCCGGGAGAACGTCTGGGCGGCCAACGGCTCCAACGAGGTCATCCAGCAGCTGCTCCAGACCTTCGGCGGTCCCGGCCGCAGCGCGATCGGCTTCGAGCCGTCGTACTCGATGCACGCGCTCATCGCCCGCGGCACCGGCACCGGCTGGATCTCCGGTCCGCGGGGCGAGGACTTCACCATCGACCCGGCCGCCGCCGAGCGCGCCATCGCCGAGCACCGGCCGGACGTCGTCTTCCTCACCACCCCCAACAACCCCACGGGCAACGCGATTCCGCCCGAGACGGTCCGCGCGCTGTACGACGCGGCGCAGGCGGCCAAGCCGTCGATGGTGGTCGTGGACGAGGCGTACGTCGAGTTCAGCCACGGCGCCTCGCTGCTGCCGCTGCTCGAAGGCCGCCCGCACCTGGTGATCTCGCGCACCATGTCCAAGGCGTTCGGCGCGGCGGGCCTGCGCCTCGGCTACCTCGCGGCGGACCCGGCCGTGGTGGACGCCGTACAGCTGGTCCGGCTGCCGTACCACCTGTCGGCGATCACCCAGGCGACCGCGCTGGCCGCCCTGGAGCACACCGACACCCTGCTCGGCTATGTCGAGCAGCTGAAGTCCGAGCGGGACCGGCTGGTCGCCGAGCTGCGCGCGATCGGCTACGACGTCGTCGAGTCCGACGCCAACTTCGTGCAGTTCGGCCGGTTCGCCGACGCCCACGGGGTCTGGCGGAAGATCCTCGACCGGGGCGTCCTGGTCCGGGACAACGGCGTACCGGGATGGCTGCGGGTCTCGGCCGGCACCCCCGCGGAGAACGACGCGTTCCTCGACGCCGTACGTGAAGTCAAGAAGGAGCTTGAGGCATGAGCCGCGTAGGGCGCGTCGAGCGCACCACCAAGGAGACCTCGGTCCTGGTCGAGATAGACCTCGACGGCACCGGGCGGACCGACATCGCCACCGGCGTCGGCTTCTACGACCACATGCTCGACCAGCTCGGGCGGCACGGTCTGTTCGACCTGACCGTGAAGACCGACGGCGATCTGCACATCGACTCCCACCACACCATCGAGGACACCGCCCTCGCACTCGGCGCCGCCTTCAAGCAGGCGCTCGGCGACAAGGTGGGCATCTACCGCTTCGGCAACTGCACGGTCCCGCTGGACGAGTCCCTGGCCCAGGTCACCGTCGACCTGTCCGGCCGCCCCTACCTCGTGCACACCGAGCCCGAGCGCATGGCGCCGATGATCGGCGAGTACGACACCACGATGACCCGGCACATCCTGGAGTCCTTCGTGGCCCAGGCGCAGATCGCGTTGCACGTTCACGTACCGTACGGACGTAACGCCCACCACATCGTGGAGTGCCAGTTCAAGGCGCTCGCCAGGGCGCTGCGTTATGCCTCCGAGCGCGACCCGCGCGCGGCCGGCATCCTCCCGTCGACGAAGGGCGCGCTGTAACCATGACCGGTCTGTCGACCATCCTGATCGTCGTCGGCCTCTTCCTGGTCGGCGGCATCATCTCCTTCGTCAAGCAGAAGATGCCCACCAGCCTGATCGTGCTGCTCTCCCTCGCGGCCGGGATGTGCCTGGTCGCCGGTGTCATGCGGCTGGCGGTGTGGAGTTGACCGCCGCCAAGAAGGTCGTCGTCTTCGACTACGGCTTCGGCAATGTCCGCTCGGCCGAGCGCGCCCTCGCGCGGGTCGGCGCCGAGGTGGAGATCACCCGCGACTACGACGCGGCGATGAACGCCGACGGCCTGCTGGTCCCGGGCGTCGGCGCCTTCGCCGCCTGTATGCGCGGACTGCTCGACGCCCGCGGCGACTGGGTCATCGACCGCCGGCTGTCCGGCGGCCGCCCGGTGATGGGCATCTGCGTCGGCATGCAGATCCTGTTCTCGCGCGGCATCGAGCACGGGGTGGAGGCCGAGGGCCTGGAGGAATGGCCCGGCACCGTCGGCCCCCTGGCGGCCGATGTCGTGCCCCACATGGGCTGGAACACCGTGGCCGCGCCCGCCGACTCCGAGCTGTTCGCCGGCCTGGACGCCGACGCCCGCTTCTACTTCGTGCACTCCTACGCCGTCCATGACTGGACGCAGGAGACCCACAACCCGCTGATCGCCGCGCCCAAGGTCACCTGGGCCACGCACGGCAAGCCCTTCGTCGCGGCGGTGGAGAACGGCGCCCTGTGGGCCACCCAGTTCCACCCCGAGAAGTCCGGCGACGCCGGTGCCCAGCTCCTCACCAACTGGATCGGAACCCTGTAGACCATGGCCAAGCTCGAACTCCTCCCCGCCGTCGACGTCCGCGACGGCCAGGCCGTACGCCTCGTCCACGGCGAGTCCGGGACCGAGACCTCCTACGGGTCCCCGCTGGAGGCCGCCCTCGCCTGGCAGCGGTCCGGCGCCGAGTGGCTGCACCTGGTCGACCTGGACGCGGCCTTCGGCACCGGTGACAACCGGGCGCTGATCGCCGAGGTGGCCCGCGCCATGGACATCAAGGTGGAGCTGTCCGGCGGCATCCGCGACGACGACACCCTCGCCGCCGCCCTCGCCACCGGCTGCACCCGCGTCAACCTCGGCACCGCCGCCCTGGAGACCCCCGAGTGGGTCGCCAAGGTGATCGCCGAGCACGGCGACAAGATCGCGGTGGGCCTGGACGTGCGCGGCACCACGCTGCGCGGCCGCGGCTGGACCCGCGACGGTGGCGACCTCTACGAGACGCTGGACCGCCTGAACAAGGAGGGCTGCGCGCGCTACGTCGTCACCGACATCGCCAAGGACGGCACCCTCCAGGGCCCCAACCTGGAGCTGCTGCGCACCGTGTGCGCGGCCACCGACCGGCCGGTCGTGGCCTCCGGCGGCGTGTCGTCCCTGGCCGACCTGCGCGCCCTCGCCGAACTGGTGCCCCTCGGTGTCGAGGGCTCCATCGTCGGGAAGGCCCTGTACGCGAAGGCGTTCACCCTGGAAGAGGCCTTGGAGGCTGTGGCGTCATGACATCGGAAGCCGTACGGCGGGTGCAGAGCGGAAGTTCCTGGGAAGCGAGTTTCGGTTTTGCACGCGCCGTCGCGGCGGGGGACCGGGTGTCGGTGGGCGGCACCACGTCCTTCAAGGGCACGGTCCTGTACGGCGAGGGTGATCCGTACGAGCAGACCAGGGTCGCCTTCGGCAATGCCCTGGAGGCGCTGAAGGAGTTCGGGCTCGGCGTCGAGTCCGTGATCCGCACCCGTATGTACCTGAACCATGTGCGCGACGTCGACGAGGTGGGACGGGCCCACAAGGACCTGTTCGACTCCGTGCGCCCCGCCTCGACCCTGCTGGTGGTCGAGGGCTTCGTGGACCCGCGCATCCTGGTCGAAGTAGAGCTTGAAGCATTCAGAGGAGCCTGAGCGGTCATGACCCTGGCGGTCCGAGTCATCCCCTGCCTGGACGTGGACAACGGCCGGGTCGTCAAGGGCGTCAACTTCCAGAACCTGCGCGACGCGGGCGACCCCGTCGAGATGGCCAAGGTGTACGACGCCGAGGGCGCCGACGAGCTGACGTTCCTGGACATCACCGCGTCCTCGGGCGACCGGGAGACGACCTACGACGTGGTGCGCCGCACCGCCGAGCAGGTGTTCATCCCGCTCACCGTCGGCGGCGGCGTCCGCACCGCCGAGGACGTGGACAAGCTGCTGCGGGCCGGTGCCGACAAGGTGGGCGTGAACACCGCGGCGATCGCCCGGCCCGAGCTGATCCGCGAGATCGCCGAGCGCTTCGGGCGCCAGGTGCTGGTCCTGTCGGTGGACGCCCGGCGCACCGCGTCCGGGTCCTTCGAGGTGACCACGCACGGCGGCCGCCGGGGCACCGGCATCGACGCCGTCGAGTGGGCGCACCGGGCCGCCGAGCTGGGCGCGGGCGAGATCCTGCTGAACTCGATGGACGCCGACGGCACCAAGGACGGCTACGACCTGGAGATGATCGCGGCCGTTCGCAAGCATGTCTCGGTGCCGGTGATCGCCTCCGGCGGCGCGGGCAGCCTGGCCCACTTCCCGCCGGCGATCGCCGCCGGCGCGGACGCGGTCCTCGCGGCCTCCGTCTTCCACTTCGGCGACCTGCGGATCGGCGAGGTCAAGGCGACCCTGCGGGAGGCGGGACACCCCGTCCGCTGACACGCGCGTTCCCCGGGCCCCGGTGGCTGAGCCGCCGGGGCCTTCATACGTGCGGATGCGAAAGAGAAGTTGCGCAAAGTTTATTGCGCAAGATTTCTTTCGCATCTAGGGTCATGGGCATGGCAGAGAAGGAAAGAGACCGCCGGATCCAGGACATGGGCACGCTCAAGGCGCTCGCCCACCCCCTGCGGATGCGGCTGTACCGGGCCCTGACCCTCACCGGGACCGCCACCGCCTCCCAGCTCGCCGAGCAGGTCGACGAGGCGGTCTCGCTGGCCAGCTACCACCTGCGCAAGCTCGCCGAGCACGGGCTGATCGAGGCGGCGGAGCCGGGCAGCGGGGACGGGCGGGAGCGCTGGTGGCGGCCGGCCTCCGACGGTGTGCGGATCCGTGACGAGGACTTCCGTGACGCCCCCGAGCAGATCGCCGCGCACACCGCCGCGAGCCGGCTCTTCTTCGCCCAGCGGTCCGACATGTACCTGCGCTTCCTGGACGAACGCCCGCACTGGGGCGAGCAGTGGGCACCCGGCGCGGTCTCCTCCGAGGCGGTGCTGCGGCTCACACCGGCCGAACTCGCCGAGCTGACCGGGGAGATGCTCGCCCTCGTGCGGCGGTACGACGAGCTCGGCCGGGCGGCGGAGGCGGCGGGGGAGGACGCGGGGGACGCCGAGGGCCGCGAGAACGTCGCGGTGCACACGTACGCGTTCCCCTTCCGCACCTGAGCCCCGCCGGCGCTTCGCCCCCCTGTCCCGCCTTCCTGTCCCGGCCTCACGCCTCCCGGCCCCACAAGGAGCCCGCCTTGAGCTCGACCCTCGTCACCCCGGCCGCCGTACAGGCCCACCGGGACCCCAATGTGCGGCGCTGGCTGACCGCCTACACGTGCTCCATGCTCGGCGACAGCGTGTACTACCTGGCGCTGTCCTGGGCGGCCGTACGGGCCGGGACCGCGGCGCAGGCCGGTCTGGTGATGTCGGCGAGCGCGCTGCCCCGGGCCGTGCTGATGCTCGGCGGGGGAGTGATCGCCGACCGGCTCGGGCCCCGGCGGGTCGTCATCGGCAGCGACGCCCTGCGCTGCGCCGCCGTCCTCGCGGTGGCCGCCCTGCTGTACCTCACCAGCCCCGGACTGTGGCCGCTCGCCCTGCTCGCGCTGGTCTTCGGCACCGTGGACGCCGTGTTCGTGCCCGCCGTGGGCGCCCTCCCCGCCCGGGTCACCGGCAAGGACCAGCTGGCCCGCGTCCAGGGCATGCGCGGCCTGGCCATCCGCTTCGCGAGCGTGGTCGGCGCCCCGCTCGGCGGCCTCGGCGTGGCCGTCGGCGGCGCCTCCGCGGCCTTCGCCCTCGCCGGAGCGCTGATCGCCGTGTCCGTGCCGCTGCTGATCTCCGTGCGGATACGGGAGCTGCCCGGCGACCGGGCGGACGGCCCCCGCGCCACCGCCCGGGCCGATCTCGCGGCCGGGCTGCGCTACATCCGCGGCCACCGTGTCCTCGCCCCGCTGATGCTCGCCATCGCCCTCGGCGACCTGGGCTTCGTCGGCCCGCTGAACGTCGGCCTGACGCTGCTCGCGGACCACCGCGGCTGGGGCGCCTCCGGGATGGGCTGGGTGCTCGCCGGGTTCGGCGTGGGAGCCGGCGCCGCCTCGCTGCTGCTCACCTTGCGGGGCCGGCTGCCGCGCGCCGGGCTGGTCGCCGGGGTCACCATCGTGGTCGGATCCCTGGCCATCGGCGCCCTCGCCTACGCGCCCGGCCTCTGGGCGGCCGTCGGCATCGCCCTGCTCGTCGGACTGCTGACCGGCCTCAGCGGCGCCATGTGCGGGGCCCTGCTCCAGACCCAGGCCGACCCCGCCTACCTCGGCCGGGTCACCGCCGTGTCCAGCCTGATCAGCCTCGGCTTCACCCCGCTGAGCATGCCCCTCGCCGCCGCCGCGATCGGCCTCTGGGGGCTCGGCCCCGTCTACCTGGTCAGCGCCTCCGTGTGCGCCCTCGGCGGGGTCGTCGCCCTCGTCGTACCGGCCCTGCGCCGCGCCGAACTGCCCGCCTGAGGCCCATGAGCGCCCGCCCGGGGTCCATGAGCGCCCGCCCGGGGTCCATGCCCCCCGGCGTTCATCCCTTCGGCTGAACCAGCTGCACCAGATTGCCGCACGTGTCGTCGAACACCGCCGCCAGCACCGGCCCCTGCTCCCGCGGACCATGGGGGAAACGGACACCCAGGCCGCTCAGGCGCCGGTGCTCGGCGGCCAGGTCGTCCACCGAGAAGACGATGCAGGGGATGCCCGCCTCGTACAGCGCGCGGCGGTAGGACTCGGCGATGGGGCCCTGGCCGGGCTCCAGGAGGAGCTGGAGGTCGGGCTGGGCGCCCTCGGACGCGCCGACCGTCACGAAGAGGACGCCGTCCCCGAGATCCATACGGGTGCGCGTCTCGAAGCCGAGGACGTCCGTGTAGAAGGCATGCGCCCGCGCCACGTCGTCCACGTACACCCCGGTCATCGCGACCTTGATCACGGGCGGCCTCCCTGGTCAGAACCCCAGCTGCTTGGAGGAGTGCAGCTTGTCGATGGCGTCCGCCTCGCCCTCCAGCTCCACCCGCGCCGCCCGGTCCCGGCCGAACGCGAACAGCAGCAGCTCGGACGGCTCCCCGGTCGCCGTGACCACCGGGACGCCCTTGTGCGCCACCACGGTCTGCCCGTCGGGCCGGCGCAGCACCAGACCCGTCGGCACCCCGCGCCCCAGCAGCCGCGCCGTCCGCTCCAGCCGCGACCACAGCGCGTCCTGGAACACCGGGTCCAGCTCCCGCGCGCTCCAGTCCGGCTGCGCCCGGCGCACGTCCTCGGTGTGCACGTAGAACTCCACCGTGTTCGCGGCCTCGTCCACCTGCTTGACCTGGAACGGCGAGAACCGCGGCGGACCCGTGCGGATCAGCTGGATCAGCTCCTCGTACGGCTTCGCGGTGTACTCCGCCGTCACCTTCTCCAGGCGCGGCGCGAGCTGCTTGATCAGCGCGCCCCCCGCCGCGTCCGGACGGCGCTCGCGCACGATCACATGCGCGGCCAGGTCCCGGGTCCGCCAGCCCTCGCACAGAGTCGGCGCGTCCGGGCCCACGGTTTCCAAGAGGTCGGCGAACAGGAGCCGTTCACGCTTGGCGAAGGTCGACATGGGGTCAGCCTACGACCCGCCGCCGGTCCGCGCAGTGGACACCCGCCCGGAGTTGTCAGTGGCGCGCGGCACAATGGCACCCATGACCAGTACGCCCGGCACCCCCCGGCCCAGCAGCCTCGACCCGGAGATCGCCGCCCGCCTCAAGCGCAGCGCCGACGGCCTCCTGCCCGCCATCGCCCAGCAGCACGACACCGGAGAGGTGCTCATGCTCGGCTGGATGGACGACGAGGCGCTGCACCGGACCCTGACCACCGGCCGCTGCACCTACTGGTCGCGCAGCCGCCAGGAGTACTGGGTCAAGGGCGACACCTCCGGCCACGTCCAATGGGTGAAGTCGGTCGCCCTGGACTGCGACGCCGACACCGTGCTGGTCCAGGTCGACCAGGAGGGCGCCGCCTGCCACACCGGCGCGCGCACCTGCTTCGACGAGGACGTGCTCCTCAAGGACGCCGGTCTGCCCTCCGGCGCGGACCAGTGAGGCCCGCCGCCATGGACCTGGAGACCTTCCGCAAGCTCGCCGCCGACCGGCGTGTCATCCCGGTCACCCGCAAACTGCTCGCCGACGGCGACACCCCGGTGGCCCTCTACCGCAAGCTGGCCGGCGAACGCCCCGGGACCTTCCTGCTGGAGTCCGCGGAGAACGGCCGCTCCTGGTCGCGCTACTCCTTCGTGGGCGTGCGCAGCGCCGCCACCCTCACCGCCCGCGACGGCGCGGCCCACTGGCTCGGCACCCCGCCGGTCGGCGTCCCCGTCGACGGCGACCCCCTCAAGGCCCTGCGCGCCACCCTCCAGGCCCTGCACACCCCGCACACCGAGGGCCTGCCCCCCTTCACCGGCGGCATGGTCGGCTACCTCGGCTACGACATCGTGCGCCGCCTGGAGAAGATCGGCCCCGGCGAGCGCGACGATCTCAGGCTGCCCGAGCTGACCATGCTCCTGACCAGCGACCTCGCCGTCATGGACCACTGGGAGGGCTCGGTCCTGCTGATCGCCAACGCGATCAACCACAACGACCTGGACACCGGCGTGGACGAGGCGTACCACGACGCGGTGGCCCGCCTCGACGCCATGGAGGCCGACCTCAGCCGCGCCGTGGCCCAGCCCCCGGCCGTGCTGCCGCCCTCCGAGCTGCCCGAGTACACCGCGCTGTGGGGCGGCCCCGACTTCCGGCGCGCCGTGGAGGACGTCAAGGAGCGCATCCGCGCGGGCGAGGCCTTCCAGGTCGTCCCCTCCCAGCGCTTCGAGACCCCGTGCACGGCGAGCGCCCTGGACGTCTACCGGGTGCTGCGGGCCACCAACCCCTCGCCATACATGTACCTGTTCCGCTTCGACGGGTTCGATGTCGTCGGCTCGTCCCCCGAGGCCCTGGTCAAGGTCGAGGACGGCCGGGCCATGGTCCACCCCATCGCCGGCACCCGGCACCGCGGCGCCACCCCGCAGGAGGACCAGGCGCTCGCCGAGGAGCTGCTCGCCGACCCCAAGGAGCGCGCCGAGCACCTCATGCTGGTCGACCTCGGGCGCAATGACCTCGGACGGGTCTGTGAGCCGGGCTCGGTCGAGGTGGTCGACTTCATGTCCGTCGAGCGGTATTCGCATGTGATGCACATCGTCTCCACCGTCACCGGCCGGGTCGCCGGCGGCCGCACCGCCTTCGACGTGCTCACCGCCTGCTTCCCGGCCGGCACCCTCTCCGGCGCCCCCAAGCCCCGCGCGATGCAGATCATCGACGAACTCGAACCGTCCCGGCGCGGTCTGTACGGCGGCTGTGTCGGCTACCTCGACTTCGCGGGCGACTCCGACACCGCGATCGCCATCCGTACCGCCCTGCTGCGCGACGGCACGGCATATGTGCAGGCCGGAGCGGGCATCGTCGCCGACTCCGACCCGGTCGCCGAGGACCAGGAGTGCCGTAACAAGGCCGCGGCGGTGCTGCGGGCGGTGCACACGGCCAACCGGCTCGGCGAATAGGGCGCGTCTCACGGAACCCCGGGTGACACTTCGCCCGGGGTTCAGGCGATAGTGGAGTACGTGACTGCCGTTCCTCACCCCCGTTCCGAAGCCGCCGAGCCCGCCCGGACCGGCCGCCGGAGCCTCGCCGTGGCCCTCCTGTTCGGCGCGCTCGGCGCGGCCGTGGCGCTGCTCGCCAGCCGACAGCGCTGGGCGGAGGGCACCGCGTCGGTGGCCGGCGGCGCGTTCCCGCTCACCGCGAAGGGCAGCGATGTCACGGGCGTGCCCGCGGCCCTCGCCATAGTGGGCCTCGCCGCGCTCGTCGCCGTCTTCGCCGTCCGCCGGGCCGGCCGCTTCCTCGTCGCCGCGCTGCTCGCGCTGTCCGGCGCGGGCATCATGGCCGCCGCCCTGGTCTCCGCCTCCGACAGCACCGCGCTGGACGAGAAGGCCGCACAGGCCAGCGGTGACACCACCGCCACGGTCGCGGCGCTGAGCCACACCGGCTGGCCCTATGCGGCGGCCGTCGGCGGTCTGCTGATCCTGCTCGCGGGGCTGCTCGCGCTGCGCTTCGGCAGCGGCTGGCCCGCCATGTCCGGGCGCTACGAGCGCGGCACCGACCGCCCCCGCAAGACGGCAAGGCCGGTCGATCCGGAGCGCCCCGAGGAGATCTGGAAGGCCCTGGACCGGGGCGAGGACCCCACCGGCGCCTGACCCCCGCGCGGATGTGGCGAACCAGACGCCACCCCCGCGTCCGACGCGCGTGCGCGTACGGGACAATGGACGGCGAGCGTCCGGCTTGACGGGCGGGCTCGGAGCCGTACGACACGTACGTCGCTCTTCTGGGACACGTACACAGCAACGAGGAGCACAGACATGGCGGGCAGCAGCCACGGCCACGGTCACACCCCGGCCGCCTGGACCGGCGTCATCATTTCCTTCATCGGCTTCCTGGTCGCCGGCGCCTTCATGGTGATGGCCAACGCCATCGGCTTCTGGGTCGGCATGGCGCTCATCATCGGCGGCGCGATCGTCGGCGGCATCATGAAGGCCATGGGCCTCGGTGACCACCAGAAGCCCCTCGCGATGGTCGGCGGTGCGCCCATCGCCGCGCGCGAGCCCGTCGCGGTGGAGAGCTGAGCGGCCGAGCACGGCACCTCCTCGCAAAGGGCGGCCCGGCGGTCCCTGACGGACCCGGGCCGCCCTTTCGCGTCCGCCGGAGCCCCGCCGCCCGGGCGGTCTCCCGCGCGCACGGCAGCCGCCAAGGCGGAGAGCGTCACCACCCCAAGGCGGAGAGCGTCACCGCCGCGCGCAAGGCGCTCTCCCGCGCGCGGCCGTCGCCACCCCGGGGGCGAGCCGCTCCCGTCCGTGCCCGACGTTCTCCCGCGCGCACGGCCGCCGCGTCGGCGAGAATGCCTGACGTGACCGCCGCCGACCGACCGGCCCCGCCCGCAGCGTCCTGCCCCGCCGCCTGGACCGACCTCCGCCCGGCCGCTCAGGCCAAGCCTTCACCGCCGGACGCCCGGGCCCAGCTCTCGGTGTCGGCCGCTCAGGCCCAGCCCCCAGTGCCGGGCGACCGCCTCTGGCCCGGAGGTGCCGTCGCCGCGCCGCCGGGCCCCCGG
>NZ_MUNF01000333.1 GCF_002154555.1 Streptomyces murinus | reverse complement strand
GCACCGGGCCGTATCGGCGGCGGATCGCGATAAGGCGCGGGTGCCGCCGATACGGCCCGGTGCCTACGACCCGGCCGACTACGCCGAAGCCGTGATGCGCGGCGCCCAGGAAGCCGGAGTGTCTCCGCTGCTCGTCATGACGGTGCTCCACAACGAGGCGTACAAGCCGCACCATCCGCTGCTGGAGCGGCTGTGGCAGTGGTGGAAGCCCGAGGCGTCCTTCGGGGTGGCCAACATGCACCGCCCGACGTTCGAGCGGGTACGACGGGCACACGAACTGCCGGGGCGATGGCAGGACCTGCGCGACGATCCCGGCTTCGCCATCCACGCGGCGGCGCTGCACCTGAAGGATCTCGACCGCGGACTTCCGCGCCGGCACGTACGCCGCTACAGCCGCGACGAACTGCTCGCCCTGGGCTACAACACGGGCGAACGCAATATGCGGGCCTTCGCCCGGGGCGTCCCGCCGGGCCCCATGGCACGGTCGTACCTGCGCCGGTTCCGCGCCTACCGGAGCCGCGCCGCCGAGGCCCTGGCCAGGGCGGATCGCGGCGACCCCGGCGACACGGCCGCCGAATGAGCGGCCGTGGAACAGACGGGAGTGCCGGACGGGGCGGTCCTCACCCGTGAAGGGCGGCCGCCGTACGGCAGCCGCCCCGGAATGTCACGGGTATGGCCGGTCAGCCCCGGACGATGTTCTGGGCCTGGGGGCCCTTCTGGCCCTGTCCGATGTCAAAGGTGACCTGCTCGCCCTCGGTGAGCTCGCGGAATCCACCACCCTGGATCTCGGAATAGTGCGCGAAGACGTCAGCCCCGCCGCCGTCCTGGGCGATGAAGCCGTACCCCTTCTCGGAGTTGAACCATTTCACGGTGCCGCTGGCCATCAATCGATCCTTCGTTCATACCGGGAGCCACCCATGTCCGGGGCCGCTCCGGCTCCCTTGGCAGTAGGAGCCGACATCGTTTCTACCCCGAGCACCGCCGCCTATCCGGCCCATGACACAGCAGTCGGTGTGGCGTCCTCACGGACAACCCGCTCCACGCCCCGTTCGGCCCCGCCGAGCACGTCGCTGATCTTGACCGGAACGGCGTAGCGGAGACGGGGCAGACGGGTCGGTTCACGATCGCGGTCCGCCACCGGCTGCCCGGCGCCCGTGATGCCGGAGGAGCCAGCGGGAAGGGGAGAGGAAAAGGCAGGGAGGCCGAGGTGGCGCTTGAGCGGATCGGATTGGCCGAGGTGCTGGCCGCGGCGGAGGAAGCCGCGCCGACGGCTTCGCTGGACGTGGTCGCGCGCAATCTGCGGAACCGGTTCGGCGCGCGGTACGTGTCGTTCCTCTTCGCCGACGTCATCGGCCGGAAGCTGGTGCGGGTCGGCGAGGAGACCGCCACGCGGGAGGGCCGCCGCGCCGATCAGGTCGACCTGCGCGGCAGCGTTTACGACGACGTCCTGCGCTCCCAGCGGCTGATGCGCACCTCGTCGGACGACGGGCGGTGGCACAGGGTGATCGCCCCGGTCACCAACCGCGGCGACACCATCGGCGTCCTGGAGCTGTCCCTGCCCGACGCCGGTGCGGACGTGCTGGAGCAGGTGGAGGAGGCCGCGCACGCGCTGGCGTACCTCGTCGTCACCGACCGCCGCTTCACCGACCTCTACCAGTGGGGCCGGCGAACCACCGGGCTCAGCCTGGCCGCCGAGATCCAGCGCCAGCTGCTGCCCTCGGCGCCCTCCTGCGAGGCGGCCGAGTTCGCCCTCGCCTGCGCCCTCGTCCCCGCCGACACGATCGCCGGCGACACCTACGACTACACCCTCGACCACAGCACCTTGCACCTGTCCCTCACCGACGCCATGGGCCACGACGTCGACGCCTCCCTGATCGCGACTCTGCTGGTCAACGCCTCCCGGGGCGCCCGCCGCGCCGGGGCCGACCTCGTCGAACAGGCATGCCGGACCCATCAGGCGATGCTCGATCACGGCCGCCACACCTTCGCCACCGGGCAGCTGCTGCGCATCGCCCTCGACGGGAGTGGCGCCCAGTTCGTCAACGCGGGCCATCCCCGGCCGCTGCGTCTGCGGGACGGCGCGGTCGAAGAGATCCCCCTGGCGGCCGACCTGCCCTTCGGCGTTCCCGCCGCGTACGGCTCCTACCAGGCGCAGGACCTCGATCTGCGCCCCGGTGACCGCCTGGTGCTCTACACCGACGGCATGCAAGAACGCCGGGCGCAGACCGTCGACCTCTCCGGTCTGATCCGGGAAGCCGCCGAGGAGCGGCCCCGTGAGGTCGTACGCGCCCTGACCGAGGCGGTCGCCGACACCTGCGGCGGACACCTCCAGGACGACGCCACCGTGATGTGCCTGGACTGGTACGGCCCCCAGCCCGAGGGCCACAGCGCGAACGCGGGCGCCGACACCGGCCGGGCCGCCCGGAGGGGCCCGGCCACCGGGGAACGCTGACGCGCCGGCGGGCCGCCTCGCCGCCGGAAAAGACCGGCCCCCGAAGCGCCTCCTGTCGTGAGCATCGGGCGTTCGACATGCACGGCCGACAGTGCCTGCGACCGACGAAGTGGGGAGGCGATGAGCGACATATGGACCGGCGAGAAGGTAAGGCTGCGAGGTGTCGAGCCAGGGACTGGGAAGGGTTTCGCGACCTGGCCCGGAACACGGTCGATGTCCGTACCTCGGATCTGCTCGAACCTCCGCGCTCGGACGAGGGGTTCCGCGCCCTCTACCGCAAACGGCTTCTCCGAAGAGGGCCTACTGCGCCAACACGAGTTCCTGTCCGGGGACTTCCACGACGTGGTGCTGCTCGGCCTCACTGCCCCGGAGCACTGGGCCACTCACCCGCGCCCGTCACTGCGATGACCTGCTTCCCGGCCCGCCAGACGACCTGCTCCGAAAGCGGACGCCTGGGACCGGGCCCTCTGGCCGATCTGCCCCCTGCTCGAAGCCCGGACGGGCGGCGAGATCCGGCTCAGGAAGAGTCCTGTCGTCGTCCCCAGGGGGCCCGCCTCACCCTCCCCAACGGCCCGCCTCTCAAGCGGTACTTACGTCCTGTGGGACGAGGCCGGCACTTGTACCTGCGTGGCACGTCGCCGAGACAGTGGTACGTGACGGGGATCGAGGACTTGACGTCGTTGTGAGACCCCGCTCAGGCGATGTCGAGGCGTTCGGTCAGTTCGGTGAGGGCTTGGCCGAGGGGCAGGGCCACGTGGGCGTGTGCGAGGGCGTCGCCGCGGGTCGGGCCGAGGTTGATGATGGAGACGGGCTTGCCGTCCTTGGCGGCGCGTCGCACGAATCGCAGGCCCGACAGGACGGCCAAGGACGACCCGAGGACAAGCAGGGAGTCGGCCGCGTCGATCAGGTCGAAGCAGCGCTGCGTGCGAGGCTTGGGCACGTTCTCGCCGAAGAACACGACGTACGGCTTGAGCACACCGCCACACCGCGCGCACGGTACGACGCGGAACGTGCGCACGATGTCGTCGGGCAGCTCGATGTCGCCGTCGGGGTTGACCCGGAGCCCGGCAGCGTCCTGCGCCGCGAGGAACTCCCCGTTGGCCGCGAGCAGCCGTGCGTCGAGTTCGTCGCGCGGTCCGATCGTCTCGCAGTCGAGGCACACGACCCGGTCCAGACTGCCGTGCAGGGCGACGGCGTCCGTCGTCCCGGCCGCCTGGTGCAGCCCGTCCACGTTCTGGGTGATCACGGCATCGACGTACCCGGCGGCGCGCAGCGCCTGCACGGCCTGGTGCCCGGCATTGGGCCGGGCCTTCGCGACGGCACGGCGCCCGACATAGCCGCGGGCCCAGTAGCGGCGCCGGTTCTCCTCGTCCGAGACGAAGTCCTGGTAGGTCATGGGGGAGTGCCGCCGATGCCGCCCGGTCACGCCCCGGTAGTCGGGGATACCGGACTCGGTGGAGATCCCGGCCCCGGTCAGCACCGCCACCCCACCGGCGGCCAGTTGCCCGGCGATCTCGTCCATCCCGCCGGCGGGACGTATACCGGTGTCGGGTACGGGGCCGACGATCGGACGCATGCGCATATCAGCAGCTTAGGACGGCGCCGGGCGCACCGCGCCCCCGATGGGGAAGCGCGCGGGTCAGGACGGCGATCGCGCGGCGCTGGATCACGGGAGGGCAGGAAGGCCGTCTGGCCTCGCCTCGCCCTGCCCCGCGCCCGCACCGACGGAAACCCAAGCTACTGGATCCCGCAGGGCGTCACGACGAGCGCCGACGACCCGTACGGCGAGTCCGTCGTCTGGAACGTCAGCGAGTACGCCGGGAAGCGGTACGTCTACGCGGTCCACGCGGACGGCTCATAGCTGTGACGGCCGGACGTGGGCCGTTCAGGAGAGGGGAACCGCCGTGCCCGTCACCTCGATGCCGGTGGACGGATCCGCGGGGATCCCCACCGTCAGGAGGCTCGGGCGGCCCATGTCCACGCCCTGGTGGATGGTCAGCACGGTGGGCGGCGCGACGAGCCCGTTGCCGCGGAGGTACCCGCCGAAGGCCGCGGCCGCCGCGCCGGTGGCCGGGTCCTCGACGACGCCGCCCGGCGGGAAGGGGTTGCGGGCGTGGAAGACGGTCTCCGACTCGCGGTACACGAGGGCGATCGTCGTCCAACCCCGGCGCGCCATCAGGGCGTTGAGCGCGGGCATGTCGTAGTCGAGGTCGGCCAGCCGGGCCCGGTCGGCGGTGGCGATGACCGGATGCCAGGCACCGGCGTAGGCGACCTGCGGCGGCAGGGCCGGGTCGAGGTCGGCCGCGGACCAGCGCAGGGCGGCGAGGAGTTCGGCGAGGTCGGCGTCGCAGAGGTCCGTCGTACGGGGCTCCACGCTGACCAGTGTGGCCGTCACCGAACCGTCCGGGGCGGTGGAGGTGGTCACGGGGACGGGCCCCGCCGCGGTGTGCAGCAGCAGACGGCCGACGCCGTGCCGGGAGGCGTGTGCGACGGCCGTCGCGATGGTGGCGTGGCCGCAGAACGGGACCTCGGCCTGAGGGCTGAAGTACCGGATGTCGAGGGACCCGTCGGGCCGCGCGACGGTGAACGCCGTTTCCGAGTAGCCGATTTCGGCCGCCGTGGCGGCCATCGTCGCCTCGTCGATCCCGGCGGCGTCCAGCACCACACCCGCCGGGTTCCCGCCCAGGGGGTCGCTGCTGAAGGCCACGTAGCGCAGGATGTCCATCGGGCGAACGTAGACGCTTCGTCATCGGGTCGTCAAAGATGTCCTCACCTGGCCCGCAGTTGCCCGGCGAACGCCCGTGCGGCGGCCAGGTCCCCGGTGTGCGGACGCTGCTTGTTGATACCGCCGACGAGCCTGAACGGCGTCCATGTGTCGAACGCCCGGCACGAGAAGCTCCCGTCCACCTCGAAGCCCTTGCCTTCCAGGAGTCGGACCAGGGGACGGGTGAAAGACATCAGCGGGATCTCCGGGAGCCCGTTGGTGGCGAACACGAACGCCCGGCCCCGACCGGTGGGAAGCGCCCTGACGAAGGACATCAGGGCGGGATGGAGCCTGCCGTAGAAGACGCCCGACCCGAATCCCACCAGGTCGGCGGCGGCCAGCTCCGCCGGGTCGGCCTGCTCGGGGGAGACGACGCTCGCGCCCAGTACCTGGGCCATGCTGTCGGCGACGCGACGCGTATTGCCGTGCGACACGGAGGCGCACACGATGACGGTCCTCATCCTCACGATCCCTTCTCTCGCTATCAGTGGAAAGGACCGGCGCGGCGGCGTCGGATGTGACATCCCGCGAGCGTGACGGCGCCCACACCGCGGGCACGAACCGCATCCCGGACCGGCCTATCGGGCCTCCGGCGTGCGGTCGTACGCGGCGAGGACGGCCGCGAGCATGCCCGGGAAACGCGCGTCGAGTTCGGCGGCGCGCAGTGCGGTGAGCCGTCGATTGGCCTCTTCGCGCTGATGGATGAGGCCGGCCTCGCGGAGCACCTTGAAGTGGTGGCTGAGGGTGGAGGGGGCGACATTCACGGGGAAGGTGCCGCAGGCGCGCTCGGGCTCGGTGCTGAGCGTGTGCACGATGGTCATCCGGGTGGGGTCGGAGAGCGCGTGCAACACGTCGAACAGGTCGATCTCCTCGGGCTCGGGGTGCGTGAGGGCTGCTCGGCGGCTGGCGCGGGCCATGGGCGGGCTCCATGTTCGACATGCATCGAAGTTCGACATTCATCGAATAAGTGTGGTGTCATGAGCGTCGTTCGTCATTCGACGTTCGTAGAACATCGTACTGGGTTCGTACTGGGTTCGTACTGGGGGGAGTTCGGTATGCGCGCACTGGTCATGACCGCACCGGGTGGGTCGGAGAACTCGGAGATCCGGGAGATCGCGGAGCCCCGGCCCGGAGCCGGGCAGGTGTCCGTGGCGGTGGCCTACGCGGGGCTCAACTTCGTTGACGTGATGGCCCGTCGGGGTGACGCGGGCTATGTCCCGGCCTGGCCGTACCTGCCCGGCAGGGAGGTGGCGGGCACGGTACGCGCGATCGGCGAGGGGGTCGCGGGGCTGGCCGTCGGCGACCGGGTGGTGGCCGCCCCCGTGGGCGGGGGACTGGCAGAGGCGGTCGTCGCCGAGGCGGCCCTCACGGTGCCGGTCCCGCCCGGAGTCGGCCTACGGCAGGTCGGCGCCGTACCCCTGGGGCTCACCACGGCCATGCTGCTGCTCACCGACGCGGGCCGCTTCACCGCGGGGGACACCGTGCTCGTGCACTCGGCCTCCGGCGGGATCGGCGCCGCGATCGCCCGGTTGGTCCCCGCGCTGGGCGGCGGCCGGCTGATCGGCACGGTGGGCCGTCCCGAGAAGGCGGAGGAGGCACTGAAGGCCGGTTACGACGCCGTCTTCCCTCGGGGCGAGGCGCTGCGCGAGGCGGTTCTCGGCGCCACGGCCGGCCGGGGCGCCGAGAACCGCCTCGCG
>NZ_MUNF01000332.1 GCF_002154555.1 Streptomyces murinus | reverse complement strand
GCTACGGGCTGACCGGCGCCGACCGGGTGCTCCAGTTCGCCGCGCCCGCCTTCGACGTGTCGCTGGAGGAGTCCCTGCCCACCTGGTGCACGGGCGGCGCCGCCGTGTTCGTCGCCGACAACATGGTCTCGCCCGGCGAACTCGAACCCTTCCTCGCCGGACAGCGGATCAGCGTCGTCAATCTGCCCACCCCGTACTGGGCGCAGTGGGCGAAGGACGTGGAGCGCCGGCCCCGTCCGCTGCCCGCGGCGCTGCGCCGGGTGGTGATCGGCAGCGACGCCGGGCGCACCGCGGATCTGCGCCGCTGGTACGGCGCGGGCGGCCCGCCGGTGACCAGCGCGTACGGCCTCACCGAGTCGACGATCACCGCGACGTGCCACGAGGCCCACCCCGCCGCGCTCGACGGTGCCGCCGACGACGAGGTGATCCCGCTCGGCGTGCCGCTGCCCGGCGTGCGAGCGTATGTCCTGGACGAGGAGCTGACGGAAGCGGCGGACGGGGAGGCGGGCGAACTGTATCTGGCCGGCGCGTGCTTGGCGCGCGGTTACCACGGCAGGGCCGCGCTGACCGCGGAACGCTTCGTGCCCGACCCGTTCACCGAGGAGCCGGGGCAGCGGATGTACCGGACGGGCGACCGGGTGCGCCGGTCCGCCGACGGGGCGCTCCGCTTCCTCGGCCGCGCCGACGACCAGGTCAAG
>NZ_MUNF01000331.1 GCF_002154555.1 Streptomyces murinus | reverse complement strand
GGCCGCTCTGTCCGGGTGGTGCCGGAGCGGCGTGTAGACGGGGACGCGGCCCTGCTTCTTCTCCTGCGTCTCACTGCGCCGCCAACCGGACATCGGCTCGGTCTTCCAAGGAGCGCTCATCGCGAGGGGGTCGCCGTAACCGAGGACCACGCCCGTCACGACGCCGTTCTCCGCGTGCAGCCGGACCCGGCGCGACTGCCAGGTGTACAGGTCCCGGAGCCCTTGTGGGCGGGCGCCGCCGCCGCTGCTCTCGCGCGGTCCGGCGCCGAGGGCGGCCTCGCGTCGCCATACCGGTACGTCCTGGGTGGTCGAGGCGTGTGTCTCCCAGCCTTCGGCCTCCGCCAAGGCGATCAGGTTGAGCAGCAGGGTCTCGCGGAGTGTGCCGCCCTCGGCGAACACCCCGCCGAGACTGCCCAGCGATCCCACCCCCAAGGGATAGACCTTTCCGGCCTTGCCCCGGTCGTCGCCCAGCAGGGCCGGTTTGATCCCGGAGGTGTCGAAGGCGTGCGCATGCACCAGCCACCGGGCGGCCTCCGCGTACGACAGGCAGTCGACGCCGGGCCTGCGCATCGCGAACAGGGGCTCGCCCACAGGGACGTCCGCGACGATCCGGCTCAGCGGCGCGATCTCGTTCTTCGCGGTCCGCAGTCCCGCGACCTGGTAGAAGGGCCGCTCTGTTGCGAACAGATCGAAACGTTCCCGGTGCCGCGCGAGGTATTCGGGCACGGCGGCGAAGGGATCGTCCGACAGCCACAGATCCTCCCAGTCCTCCACTTCCGCCGGGCCGTCCAGGGCGTCATAGACAATCGCGAGGAGCAGCCGTAACACCGCTATCTCCTGGGTGGGTAGATCACCCGCCAGCCCCCGCAGGGAGCCGGCCTGCTCGAAGAGTCCGAGCAGGGAGACGACATCGGTCGTCCCGTCTCCGCGCTGTACCGGGAGCCACGGCTCGGTGACCAGGTCGAAGGAGAGCGGCCCCGACGCCGCCGTGGTCCTCTCGCTCATCACCCCGACCACCTCGGCCGGTCGCTCACCGCGCTCATCCTGGCTGCCTGCCTCCCCCGCTTGTTCCGCATCGGAACCGCTCACCCTTCGCTCCTCGCCACTCCGTGTGATCGCGGGCGCGTCAGTAGAGGTGATCCGTAGTCCGTCGGCGCGGCTGTAGGTGAGTACGAAGCCTGCGAGACGGGTCTGACAATCCGGATCCAGCGCGATAATCAGCTCACCAGCCAGCCAAGGGCACTCCTTTACCTGCCAGGCAGGGATCAGGAATTGCTCAAGTTCGGCAATGGTCCGGTCGATCATCCAGGGCTTGCTGAAACGGCCCGGCAGCGTGAGTGCGCTCGCCGCCGCCGCTTCGCAGGCCCGGCGGCCGGGCACGAAGTCGACCGGCAGATCCAGACCGCCTCGTCGGCCGTCCGGTCCGTCGTCGAGCCATGGCACGGTCGTCAGACGACCGTCGGCTTGTCGCTGGACGACCAGAACCTCCAGCGTTTCCTCACTGTCGCGCACCTGAGCGCGCCCCGCGGGGCTGTCGTCCACATCACCGGCCGCCGCCTCCAGCCACCCATAGACGGGCCGCCCGGCGCGCCGCTCCGGGCCGAGCAGAAAGGCCTCCGCCTTCTGCCGCTTCTCGTCCAGCAAACGATCATGCTCGATGCGAGCAGCAGCGAGCCTTTCCGCCCATGCGGCCGGACCGACCGGCCCGTCCCCGTAAACCGCCTGGACCAACGGGCTGATGGAGGCGGGCAGGTCCAGCATTCGGCCGTCGAGGTACGGACCGAGCACGGCGAGCGAACGCAGCAGGGTGTACTCACTGCGGTAGACCGCACGAGTGCCGTCTCCGGGCTGCGGCGGACCCGCCCCCCAGTCCACCCCTGTGATGAGACAGCGCGCCTGTGCAAGGTGGGCGGGCCGGCTTCGAGCGTGCCGGTGCAGGCGGCCCATCCGTTGCAATACCAGATCGATCGGCGCCAGGTCCGTGATCAGCAGGTCGAAGTCGATGTCGAGTGACTGCTCCGCCACCTGACTGGCGACCACGACATGCCGGTGCGGGCGCTGCCGATCGTCCGGACCGAAGCGTCGTACCAGGTCCGCGTCCAGGGCCGCACGGTCGGCGGCGAGGAAGCGGGAGTGCGCCACGGTGACCACGTCCTCGCCCAGCCGTGCGCGCAGCACGTCCGCGGCTTCCAGTACCCGGTCCACCGTATTGCGTACGACCAACGCGCAGCCGCCCTGAGCAAGTTCGCGCTCAAGCCGGTCGGCCAGAACGGCCAGGTCGTCGTCCGACCGCTCCAGGGCCACCGCGACGTGCCTGCCGGAAGCGGCGGGAGGGCAGGCGATTTGGACCGGGTGTCCAGGGGCTGTGGCGGTGATCAGGGGATAGCCATCACTGCTCGCCGCGGAGCTCCCGTCAGGGGAGCCGAAGTCCGAGGAACCGGAGTACGCGGCCACCAGCTCGCGCCTGCGGTCGGCCGGCAACGTCGCCGACAGCAGGACGACCGGAACCCGGTACGCCGCCAGCCATTCCAGCACACGGTCCAGATACCGCCCCATGTACGCGTCGTACGCGTGCACCTCGTCGATCACGACGACCTTGCCCGCCACCGCCAGGTGTCGCAGAGCCAGGTGCCGACTTTTCAGCCCGGCGAACAGGACTTGGTCGATGGTCCCCACGGCGAAGGAGGCCAGCAGTTGCTTCTTGCGCCCCCGCAGCCATTGATGAGCGTGGAATCCGGCTTTCCTGGCAGGCCGGACAGCGCTCTTCTCTCTTCTTTCTTCCTCGCAGCCGTCGAGTTCGACAGCCACGATGTTTCGCCGCCCTCGGCGTAGCAGTCCCGCCCATACGTGGTTGAGAGCGGCTTTGGCGTGAGCGAGTACGACGGAACGCCGGCCGTCTCCGCCTTCTTCCCCCTCGGGCAGGTGCTTCAGCCAGTCCAGGACCCGGGGGAACATGGCGTCCCCCGTCGCCCGAGTGGGCAGCGCCACGAGCACGCCACCGGCGCCCGATCGGGCCGCGAGGACCTCCGCCGCGGCCAGCGCCGCCTCGGTCTTGCCCTCGCCCATGGGCGCCTCGATCACCAGCATGCCCGGCGCGGGCATACTGCGGGCCATCCGCACGGCCTCGGCCTGGACCGGCCGGACGACCGCGTTCTCCAGCCCGGCGAACCGCAGCCGGAGCAACTCCTCGGCAGTTCCTTCCGGTTCGCGGGGAGTCCAGGGTCTGGGCAGGTCGAGTCCGGCCCAGGCCGCGGTGAGCCGACGCCGCTCGCCCTGCGTGCCCAGGGGCCGCCAGGTCTCGGGATCGTAGGAGAACAATTCGGCGGAGCTGGCGATCCAGTCCGAGAGGATCACGACGGCCGTCAACGCGACCTGCGCCGGCTGGGGCAGCCTGACCCCGGCCCACTCCGGAAGCCGGTCCGTCACCCCCGCCGAAGCGGCACAGAGATCCATCAACTCGAACTGCACCCCGCGCCAGACCACTTCACTCGGTCCGCTGTGCCGCATCAGATGCGGACGAAGTTGCAGATCGTGGATGTGTGGGTGATCGGGGTAGGTGCCATGGTGGCCGCCCACGACGACCGCGAACTGCCCGGACACCCGGCTGCGGAAGCCGTACCGCTCGGCCATCCACTCCTGCATCAGCAACTGGCTGGCCAGCCCGTGCGGTGCGATCCGCCGGTCCTGCCCGAACTCGCGGGCACTCGGCATGTCGAGTCCCTCGTCACGCATCCGCCCGGCCAGGGCCTCGACCTGACAGGCGAAGGCCGGGGTCGCCTTGCCCACGTCGTGCCCGCCGGCGAGAAACACAACGAGCTTCCGGGCATCCGCGTCCCCTGCGGGCAACGCATCGGCCACCAGCTCCCTCACGGACCGTGGAACCCACTGCTCCCACAGCCGCCCCGCGACAGCCGCGCTGTCGGCCATGTGCCGCCACAGGGGGAGCCACCCCCCGGACTTCTGGTCGTGCTTGGCCCAGGCGGATCGGGCTGAGGCGGATAACTGGCCGGTGACGAAGATGATTTCCGTGCTGGATGGCCCGAATTCCGCGTTGGTCATGCTCTCCCTTCCTGTGTGAAACGGCGGAACCGCCCCGCAGAGCTCAGCTTGCGTGGCTGGTGCGCGGCAATTGGGCAAATGGCAAGCGCGTCTGCGTACGACGGCACCTCGGATGCGCGGTGCGTATGGCATGCGAGCCCGGCGGGCGTCGAATGCTGCCGGGGGGCACTGGCAAGGCGAGGGTGTTCCTGCCTCGGAGTGTCGCGCTGAGGTAAACCGGGCTTGAGTCTGCCGACGAGCATGCACGAGTCGGGCCTGTTAATTCCCTGCTGTTCGACTCAACGGCGCTACGCCACATGGCAGTTGAGAGAGCGTGTGGTCGTTCCCCGAAACTGGGAACCAGCGCTGGAACTCAAGTCGGCTCGATAGCGTTGTGTGTGACACGCCTGCTCGACCGCCCCCTGCGAACGCGACACGGGCGGCGGGCGTACCTCTTCGCGGGGTGTGGCGCTCTGGTCGGAGGGCTGCGGGATCACCGCCCGGATCCCACGCCTGGCGGAGATGGGTCCGGATTGCCCGGGACGAGTACGCCTTGTCGGCCAGGACCGCCTCCGGCGTTGTCCTGGGTCGGCCAACCGGCCGGAACCCGTGAGCAGGCCATGACCTCGGTGAAGGCGGGTGCGTTCCAGGCTTGGCCGGGCGTGAGCACAAAGGCGAGCGGTCCGCTGTGGCTGTCCGCGGCGAGGCGGGCCTGGGTGGTCGGCCCGCCGCGGAACCGTCCGAGGGCACGGCGATAGGGCTCGTCGGGCGGGGCCCCTTTTGACGGGCCCCGGCGGCGTGCTGATGGGCCCAGGCGATCGTGGAGAGTCGGCCGCGACGATCCAGCCGAGGTTGCCTTCGGTGTCGGCTTGGGCGAGCAGGGGGGTGAAGAGCTTCTCCCGGGTGCTGTCGGCGGCCCACTTCCCCGGCCGGTTGTGGGCGCACTTCCGCGAGCCGAAGTACTCGGGCAGGTCCGTCCACGGCTTGCCCGGGGCGGTACTTGAAGGCGATCGCGTCGATCACCAGCCGGTGATCACACGTCCGGTCCGGCAGCAACGGCTCGATCCTCGCCCACTGGGCATCAGTCACCAACACACATCAACCAACGATCAGATGATCCGAAGGAAACGCTCTAAGGCTGAGGCTCCGGTATCTGGAACGACCTCGTGGAACGCGGAGACGAGTTGCTGGCCGGTGGGCGGATCGCCCCGATAGGCACGGGACCGCGAAGTAGCCCGCCGCCTGACGCCCGTGTTCCGGATCCACCCCCGCATGCGCGGGAACCACCTCGGCGGCGAGGCCGGCGTCATGGCCGACTGGGGACCACCCCCGCATGCGCGGGGACCACGTTCGGAGTCCCGAAACGGGGCTTTGGGTCCAGGGACCACCCCCGCATGCGCGGGGACCACGAGGTTGCCCAAGTCGCCGCCGACGCCGAGGAGGGACCACCCCCGCACGCGCGGGGACCACTTGAGCTGACCGTATCGACTGTCCGATAGTGCGGGACCACCCCCGCATGCGCGGGGACCACGGTCACGTCGGCGATCGCTGTGAAGAACCTGGGGGACCACCCCCGCATGCGCGGGGACCACTTGGCGGCCGGGAGGTTCGCGGCGTAGGCCCGGACCACCCCCGCATGCGCGGGGACCACATGGCGGCCATGCGCCCGGCCGCGCCCTGGTCGGGACCACCCCCGCATGCGCGGGGACCACGCCGTTGAGGGCTCCGTCCCGTTCACCGTCCGGGGACCACCCCCGCATGCGCGGGGACCACGCCGAGCACAGCTTGATCAGGAAATCGAGGACGGGACCACCCCCGCATGCGCGGGGACCACGTCGGGCTGGCCGGGTGGTCCATCGAGATGGCGGGACCACCCCCGCATGCGCGGGGACCACATACATGCGGCGACCGACGCACCAGTCGCAGAGGGACCACCCCCGCATGCGCGGGGACCACAGTTCGTGAGCTGGGGTTTTGGTGGGGTGGGGAGGTGGAACTCCTTAGTTCCGGGGAAGGGGACATTTCGGTTCTTCCGGCTGTTTGTGCGGTGCTGCGCAGATGCTGGGCAGGCTTGGTGCGGGAGGCAGAGGTAGTACCCAACGGTCCTATGGATAGGCCCTGTTGGAGGGGCCCGTCTCTCGAAAGATATCGGTAAGTGCTCCGTGGCCAAGCTCCTGGCCCGGCTGCCGCGTGGGTCGTAGCAGCAGTGCGTTGGGCGCCTGTACAGCCATGCCGGGTGCTGACGCAGTCGGATTCAGTCGTGCGCCAGCTCCCGCCGGACAGCCTTGGTGCACGGCCGGCGCAGTCGGATTGTCAGCGGCGGGACAGGGTCTCGACAAAGAGGAAGGCCGCTGTGCGAGTCCGCTTCGGGGGGATGCGGCTGGAGCGGGCAGCGTGAGCTGCAGGCTGAAGTTCCGGTCCCCGCGTCCGCCCAGGGAGCACTGTTTCCGCCACTCGGACCCACCAGGCCCCAGTGCCGAACGGCGTCCCGCGCCCGGTACCAGGACCAGGCGCGGGACGCCGTCCCCGTCGAGCCGCCGGAGGCTACGGCAGGGCCAGCATCCGTTCCAGGGCCAGCTTCGCGAAGGTCTCCGTCTCCTCGTCGACCTGGATGTGGTTGACCAGGTTGCCCTCGGCGAGGGATTCCAGGGTCCAGACCAGGTGGGGGAGGTCGATGCGGTTCATGGTGGAGCAGAAGCAGACCGTGCGGTCGAGGAAGACGATCTCCTTGCCTTCGGGGGCGAAGCGGTTGGCGAGGCGGCGGACCAGGTTCAGTTCCGTGCCGATCGCCCACTTCGAGCCGGCGGGGGCCGCCTCCAGGGCCTTGATGATGTACTCGGTCGAGCCGACCTGGTCCGCCGCGGCCACGACCTCGTGCTTGCACTCCGGGTGCACCAGGACGTTCACCCCGGGGATACGGGCGCGCACATCGTTCACCGAGTCCAGGCTGAAGCGGCCGTGGACCGAGCAGTGGCCGCGCCACAGGATCATCTTCGCGGCGCGCAGCTCGTCCGCCGTCAGGCCGCCGTTCGGCTTGTGCGGGTTGTAGACGACGCAGTCCTCCAGGGACATCCCCATGTCCCGCACGGCGGTGTTGCGGCCGAGGTGCTGGTCGGGCAGGAAGAGCACCTTCTCGCCCTGCTCGAACGCCCAGTCCAGCGCGCGCTTGGCGTTGGAGGACGTGCAGATGGTGCCGCCGTGCTTTCCGGTGAACGCCTTGATGTCGGCCGAGGAGTTCATGTACGACACCGGGACGACCTGCTCGGATATCCCGGCCTCGGTGAGTACGTCCCAGCACTCCGCGACCTGCTCCGCCGTCGCCATGTCGGCCATGGAGCAGCCGGCCGCGAGGTCCGGCAGTACGACCTTCTGGTCGGCGGAGGTGAGGATGTCCGCCGACTCGGCCATGAAGTGCACACCGCAGAAGACGATGTACTCGGCCTCAGGACGCGCCGCCGCGTCCCGGGCCAGCTTGAAGGAGTCGCCCGTGACGTCGGCGAACTGGATCACCTCGTCACGCTGGTAGTGGTGACCGAGCACGAACACCTTGTCGCCGAGCTTCTCCTTGGCGGCGCG
>NZ_MUNF01000330.1 GCF_002154555.1 Streptomyces murinus | reverse complement strand
CTCCATGACCCGCAGGTCCTCCCCCATCTCCGGATGCCACTGCACCCCCAGCACCCACCCCCGCCCGGCCGGTAGTTCCAGTGCCTCGACCGTGCCGTCCTCCGCATGCGCCGACGGCACCAGATCGCGGCCGAGGCGGGAGACCGACTGGTGGTGGTACGTGGGGACCGACACCCCCTCGGGGGCGAGGGAGGCGTACAACGTGCCCGGTACCGGCTTGACCGGGTGCGTGCCGAAGGTGCCCACCACCTCCGCGTGCCCCTCCAGGTGCTGGACCAGCGTCCCGCCGAGCGCCACGTTCAGCAGCTGCATGCCCCGGCAGATACCCAGCAGCGGCGTGCCGGAGGCCAACGCGGCGTGGATCAGGGCGAGTTCCCAGGCGTCGCGGGCCGGGGCCGGCGGCCCGGTGCGGGGGTCGCGGTCGGCGCCGTAGTGCACCGGGTCCACGTCCGGGCCGCCCGCGACGACCAGACCGTCCAGCCGGGCGACCGCCGCCGCGGCGAGCGAGGGGTCGTCCGGCGGCAGCATGCACGCGAGCCCCCCGGCCCGCTGGACCAGTCGCGGATACGCGGCCGGCAGCAGCGCGGCCGCCAGCTCCCAGACCCCCCAGCGCGTCCCGGCCTCCAGATACGTGCTCACACCGATCAGCGGTCGTCCGTCCACGCCAGCCTCCCAAAAGGTATATGAGAATACCTTTGCAGAATCCGCTTACGTCAGGAAGCCCCGCAGCAGCGCCGCCGTGCCCGCGCAGTGCTCCCGCATCATCTCCCGCGCGCCGTCGGCGTCCCCGTCGAGCACCGCCTCCACCAGCGCGGTGTGCTGCCGCTGGGAGTGCTCCAGATTGCGCACCAGCAGCGGGATGCAGTCCAGCAGCTCGTTGACCTGCGCCCGCACCGCCGCGTACTGGGCGGTCAGTGAGGGGGAGCCGCACAGCTCGGCCAGGGTCAGATGCAGCAGGGTGTCCAGGCGCCGGTAGTCGGCCAGCGGCGCCTCGTGCGTCTCGATCAGCGCCTCCCGCAGCAGCCCGGCCTGCTCGCCGGTCAGTCCGTGCGCCGCGCACAGCCCGGCCGCGCCCACCTCCAGCACCTCCCGGAACCGCAGCACGTCCTCGACGTCGACCGCCGCGATCCGCCGCCGCAGCTCGTCCTCGCCACCGGCGTCCGCGCGGGGCAGCACGAACGTTCCGCCGTACCGCCCGCGCCGCGCCTCCACCAGGCCCTGGTCCTGGAGCACCTTCAGCACCTCGCGCAGCGTCACCCGGCTGATCCCCAGCCGCTCCGCAAGCTCCCGCTCCGCCGGCAGCCGTTCGCCGCCCGGCACCAGGCCGAGCCGCACCACCTGGAGGATCTGCTCCAGGGCCTCCTCGAAGCCGTTGCCCGCCCGCACCGGCCGCAGCACCGGGGCGAGCCGGTCGCCCACCCCGTGCCACTCCGTATGAGACGACATCCGCCGTACCCCCTTCCCAAGCAATGGTTCTTGGCAATACCTTATGGCTCCCGGCCCGGCCGAAGAAGCGCGAAGGCGCCCAAGGAGGCTTTTCCGTGGCAGACCGCACAGCCCCGCTCCCCATCGAGGAACTCCGTGCCCTCGTGGAAAGCGGTGAGATCGACACTGTCGTCCTGGCGTTCCCCGATATGCAAGGGCGCCTCCAGGGCAAGCGGTTCGCCGCCCGGTTCTTCCTCGACGAGGTACTGGAACACGGCACCGAGGGCTGCAACTACCTGCTCGCCGTCGACACCGAGATGAACACGGTCGACGGCTACGCGATGTCCTCCTGGGAGCGCGGCTACGGCGACTTCGCCATGCGCCCCGACCCCGTCACCCTGCGCCGCATCCCCTGGCACCCCGGCACCGCTCTGCTCGTCGCCGACCTCGCCTGGAGTGACGGCGCCCCGGTCGTCGCCGCCCCCCGGCAGATCCTGCGCCGCCAGCTCGACCGGCTCGCCGAACTCGGCTACACCGCCCAGGTCGGCACCGAGCTGGAGTTCATCGTCTTCAAGGACAGCTACGAACAGGCGTGGGACGCGGGATACCGGGGGCTGACCCCGGCCAACCAGTACAACATCGACTACTCCATCCTCGGCACCGGCCGTATCGAGCCCCTGCTGCGCCGGCTGCGCAACGACATGGCGGGCGCCGGACTCACCGTCGAGTCCGCCAAGGGCGAGTGCAATCCCGGGCAGCACGAGATCGTCTTCCGCTACGACGAGGCGCTCACCACCTGCGACCAGCACGCCCTGTACAAGACCGGCGCCAAGGAGATCGCCGCCCAGGAGGGCGTCTCGATCACCTTCATGGCCAAGTACAACGAGCGCGAGGGCAACTCCTGCCACATCCACCTCTCGCTCACCGACGCCGACGGCGCCAACGTGATGGCGGGCCCCGACGGGATGTCCGAGGTGATGCGGCACTTCCTCGCCGGACAACTCGCCGCCCTGCGCGACTTCTCCCTGCTCTACGCCCCCAACATCAACTCCTACAAGCGGTTCCAGCCCGGCTCCTTCGCCCCCACCGCCGTCGCCTGGGGCCACGACAACCGCACCTGCGCCCTGCGGGTGGTCGGCCACGGCCGCTCCACCCGCTTCGAGAACCGCCTGCCGGGCGGCGACGTCAACCCCTACCTCGCCGTCGCCGGACTGGTGGCCGCGGGCCTGTACGGCATCGAGCAGCGGCTCGAACTCCCCGAGCCCTGCCCCGGCAACGCCTACACCGCGGGCTTCGCGCACGTCCCCACCTCCCTGCGCGAGGCCGCCGAGCTGTGGGAGAACAGCCCGATCGCCAAGGCCGCCTTCGGCGACGAGGTCGTGGCCCACTACAGCAACATGGCCCGCGTCGAGCTGGACGCCTTCGACGCGGGCCATGTTGCTG
>NZ_MUNF01000033.1 GCF_002154555.1 Streptomyces murinus | reverse complement strand
GTCCCGGGCGGTGTGCCCGGGACGGGGCGTCAAAAGGGGTGTGTGCGGGTTCAGTTGAGCTCGTCGGGGTGGGGCCCGGTGCGCAGGCCGCGGTCGAGGGCGGCCAGGGCCTGCATCTCCTCGGCGGTGAGCGTGAAGCCGAAGACGTCGAAGTTCTCGCGGATGCGGGCGGGGGTGACCGACTTGGGGATGACGATGTTGCCCAGCTGGAGGTGCCAGCGGATGACGATCTGGGCGGGGGAGCGGCCGTAGCGGGCGGCCAGGCCGGCGATGACCGGCTCGCCGAGCACGGCGCCCTGGGCGAGCGGGCTCCACGCCTCGGTGGCGATCGCGTGCTCGGCGTGGAACGCGCGCAGCTCGGCCTGCTGGAGGCCGGGGTGCAGCTCGATCTGGTTGACGGCCGGGGTCAGTGTGGCGTCTTCCAGCAGCCTGCGCAGGTGGCCGGGCTGGAAGTTGGAGACACCGGCGGCGCGGATACGGCCCTCACCGGCGAGGCGCTCCAGGGCCCGCCAGGAGTCGCGGTACAGGTCGCGGGCGGGGGCGGGCCAGTGGATCAGATAGAGGTCGACATGGTCGAGGCCGAGCGCGGCGAGGCTGGTGTCGAAGGCGCGCAGGGTGGCGTCGTAGCCCTGGTCGGCGTTCCACACCTTGGTGGTGACGAACAGGTCCTTGCGGGGCAGCCCGGAGGCGGCCAGCGCCCGCCCGACGCCCTTCTCGTTGCCGTAGATCGCGGCGGTGTCGATGCTGCGGTAGCCGGTCTCCAGCGCGGCGGTGACGGCGGCGGTGGTCTCGTCGTCGGGGACCTGGAAGACGCCGAAGCCGAGCTGGGGGATCTCGACGCCGTTGCCGAGCGTGACGGCCGGGACGGAGGTGGGTGCCATGGTGCGGTTGCTCCTTCGGGCGGTACGGGGAGTACGCGACGGCCGGGGCGGAAGCACGGGCGGCGTGGGGGCCCGGCCCTCTCTGCGCTTCGCGCTCAGTGGACGAGCGCCGCACACACCCCCAAATTAATTGCGAGCGCCTTTAAATGCAAACGCGGGCAATGTGTGGTCGCATGGGTGGTGCGGGGGAGAGGCGGCACTGCCGTACGACCGGCCGCCGCACCCGCGCCTGCGGGCGCCCCGACGGAGCACCCATCACCTCCACCACTCCCGCGGTCTCGACGGCCTCAACCGCCGCGACCAGCAAGGACAGCTCGGGGTTCGCGGCGGCTTCGGCGAGGGCTTCCCACAGGGCGGCGTCGTTGGTCGGCCGGGCCTGAGCCAGGAGCTTCAGACCGGCTTCGGTGACGTCGGTATAGATGCCGCGCCGGTCGGTCGGGCACAGGTACCGCGCCGGCAGACCGCGGTCCTCCAGGCGCGTGGCGGCGCTCTGGCTGAGGACGACGGCGTCGGCGACCTGCTTCATCTGTAGAGAGCCACCGCAACCATATGGGCGGTGGCGCCCCGCCCCGACCGGGCCTCCGTGGCCCCGTGGGGCTCAGAGGAGGCTTCTCCGTGGTCCCGTGGGGCTCAGGGGAGGATGGAGTCGACGTAGCCGCCGTCGACGCGCAGGGCGCCGCCGGTGGTGGCGGAGGCCAGCGGCGAGGCGAGGTAGACGACCATGTTGGCGATCTCCTCGGGCTCGATCAGGCGCTGGATCAGGGACTGGGGCCGGTACTTGACCATGAACGCCCGCTGCGCCTCGTCCCAGGGCAGTTCGTCGCCGACGAGTTCGCGGACGAACTGCTCGACCCCGCCGGTGCGGGTGGGCCCGGCGATGACGGAGTTGACGGTGACGCCGGTGCCTGCGGCGTCCTTGGCGAACCCGCGGCCGATGGCGAGCAGCGACGTCTTCGTCATGCCGTAGTGGATCATCTCGGCGGGGATGACCACGGCGGAGTCGCTGGCGAGGTCGAGGATCCGTCCCCAGCCGCGTTCCTTCATCCCGGGCAGGTAGGCGCGGATGAGGCGGACCGCGGACAGGACGTTGACCTCGAAGTAGCGGCGCCATTCGGCGTCGTCGATCTCCAGCGGTGCGGCGCTGCCGAAGATGCCGAGGTTGTTGACGAGGATGTCGAGCGCGGGCACGGCCTCAAGGACCTCGGCGGCGCCCTCCTCGGTCGCGAGGTCGCCCGCGGCGCCGGTGACGTCCTCGCTGCCGGAGCCGGCGCGTACGGTGCGCACGGCGTCGGCGACGCGTTCCTCACCGCGGCCGTTGACGACGACGCGGGCGCCCGCGCGGGCGAGTGCGGTGGCGATGGCGAGGCCGATGCCCTGGGTGGAGCCGGTGACCAGGGCGGTGCGGCCGGAGAGATCGATCTGCATGATGGGGTTCTTCCCGTCGAGGCGGTGGCGCCGGCGCGGCGCTGCCCGGTGCCGCCCGTCCTGCGGCCGGGGTGACGGACCCGGGGATCACGATGTTCCCGGCCCCCGGCCGCAGCCGCGCCACGGACCGCACCGGGGTTACGCCATGCGCCCCAGCGTTTTCCCACGATCGCCCCGCCGCCGGGGCCGGGCGGACGTGCGGGAACGCCTCCGGCCCGGCCGGCCCGCTCTTCTCCCACGCCCACCACGGCGGCCCCTCCGGGGCTCCGGATCCAAGAGCAGAGGCACCGTCACGGCCCGGCAGCAGCCGGCCGGCGTGATGCCCCCGTACGCTCCGGCGGTTCCCGGAGCGGGGCCCTGGCCCGGCTTCCGCGGTCCATGACGGCGCGTCACCGGTCAGACGGCGAAGAGGACTTCCCTCTGCGGCGGGACCGGAGGGTCGAGGACACCACGGAGACGGACGATGCCCCGGCGCCATTTCGGCCCGTCCACGGCCTCGTCCCACACCACGGCGAGTTCGCAGAGCCCGCCGAGCACCTGGTCCAGGGCCGCGACGGCGAGCGCCCGGAGATCCGCGGGGAATGGAGGCAGCGGCTCCGACGGGCCGTAGCCCGGACCTGAGGGCCCACCGGCATGATGCTGCGCGACGACCAGCGCCGCCGCGGCGACCGCCCGCTCGGCGTCGGGAACCTCCAGGAACTCCACGCAGGCGGCGGCGCGTTCGAGGACCCGGCGGATCATGGGCACGCGCTCCTCCGCGGCCGCCTCGTCCAGGTCGCCGGCGAAATCGGCGGCGGTGTCGTTGTCGAAGGGGCCGATGTCCCAGGTTCCCACGCGATCTCCTCGATCAGTCGTCCGAGGATCCTCGCACCGGCCACCGACAACAGGCCCGGGAGGCAAGCCGTACGCGCCGTCACGACAGCCGGAAGCGGACGCCCCTACCGCCCCCGCCCGAAGCGGACCGAGGCGCCCGGCGCACGGCACTGTCGATTATGTTGCGGAGAGGGCAGGATTCGAACCTGCGTGGACCCTTACGGATCCGACTTCGGGCTGCTGCCCTGGTCCCCGATAAACCACTCCGGGCACCTCTCCTCGCGTCCGGCCTGTGCTCTAGCGCCGTTCACGAGTACTACCGTGCCAGGCCCCGCTGACACACCCCTGACCGCCCGCTGACGGACGATCCCGCACCCCGGGGACACGCGCGGGCGTCCCCGGCCGCCCCGCCGCGATCCCGGCTGCGGAACCCATTTTTCGGTCTCGGTACGGAGCATCCCGCCTGGGGGAGGAAGGCGGGGTGTGCGCCGGTCACCGGAACGCCGGGGCCGGGGGTGGCCGCCGCTCCGAGCCGAGGGGCGGCGTGCGGGCTCGGTCCGTAGCGCGGCCGGACAGGCACAGCGGCGGATCAGCCCGCCGTCACCGCACCCTCCGGCACCGCGAACCACTCCTCCAGCGCCTCCGCAAGCCCGGCCACAGGCGTCGGCGCCCCCGCGTCGGCCGCCCAGGCCGTGAAGCCGTCCGGACGCACGAGGACCGCCGCCAACTCCGGGCGGGACGGGCAGCGGGCCGTCAGCGTGTCGACGCGGCCGGCATACCCCGCGGCGAGAGCCCGCAGCTCCGGGTCGCCGGCGAGGTCGAGCAGGAGCGCCCGGCCCGCGTGGAGATGGTCCGCGAGGCGGCCGGCGCCGGTGAGTTCGAGGTCCGGGGCGCTGCGCCCGGTCAGCGGGTGCCCGCCCGCGAGCTCGTACCGCACCCCGGCGCCGTTGAGCCGCGCGGTGAGGTACGTGGTGCCCGCGACCGTCCCCGCCAGGTCGCTGACGATCGCGCGCAGGGCCCGGGACCGCGGGTCCGGGCGCATGGCCGCGACCTGGGACCTGGTCCAGTCCAGGACCTGCGCGCCGACCGGGTGCCGCTCGCGGGTGTACGTGTCCAGCAGCCCCTCCGGCGCCCGGCCGGCGATCACCGCGGCGAGTTTCCAGCCGAGGTTCATCGCGTCCCCGATACCCAGGCTCAGCCCCTGGCTCCCGAACGCGGAGTGCACGTGCGCCGCATCGCCCGCCAGCAGCACCCGGCCCCTGCGGTACTCGGTGACCTGGCGGGCGTGGTCGGTGAAGCGGGTCGCGGTCCGCACCCCGGTGACCGTGACGTCCACGCCGCAGACGTGCCGCAGCCGCGCCTGGAGGTCCTCGGCGGTGACCGGCGCGTCCCGGTCGGCCGGCGGCCCGTCGAACTCCACGGTGACGACACGGCCCGGCATCGGCCCGTGGGCGTACACCCCGGTGTCCGTGGCGGTCCAGCCGACCTTCAGGTCCTCGGCGCCGGTCATCTCCACGACCGCCTGGTGACAGGTGATCTCCGGCTCCGTGCCGGGGAATGCGAACCCCGCGAGCTTGCGGACCGTGCTGCGGCCGCCGTCGCAGCCC
>NZ_MUNF01000329.1 GCF_002154555.1 Streptomyces murinus | reverse complement strand
CTCGGTCAGGGCGCGCCCCGGACGGGCAGCCGGGGCGCGCCCTGACCGAGGCGGCGGGCGACGAGCCGGTGAACCTTGAGCTCAACTACCCTTATCTGCCCGGGCAGTCGGAGATGCTGAGCCCGGCCCTCGCCTCGCTCGCGCGCTCGGACGCGCTCGGCGGCGCGCTGCGCCCGGCCTCGGTCGCGGGCACCCCGGCCGCGCGGGAGGCGGTCGCCGGGCTGCTCGCCCAGGGGGGTGTGCGCGCGGAACCGGAGCGGATCCTGTTCACCGGCAACGCCCGGCAGGCCATCGCCGCCACGCTTGTCTCCCTGGTTCGGCCCGGCGGCCGGGTCGGCGTCGAAACGCTGACGTATCCGCTGGTCAAGGAGATCGGCACCCGGCTGGGGCGGACCCTGGTGCCGCTCGCGATGGACGAGGAGGGCCCCCGGCCGGACGCCCTCGCCGCCGCGCACCGCGCAGCCCCCCTGTCCGCCCTCTACCTCCAGCCGACCCTGCACAACCCGACCACGCTGACCACGAGCGCGAACCGCCGGGCCGAGCTGGCGAACGTCATCCACAGGCTGGGGATACCGGTGATCGAGGACCGGATCTGGTCCTTCCTGCGCCCCTCGGCCGAAGCGGGCGCGCCCCCGCTCGCGGCCCTCGCCCCCGATCTCGTCCACCTCGTCGACGGCCTCTCCAAACGCGTCGCCCCCGGGCTCACCGTCGGCTTCGTCGTCGTACCCGGCGACCGTACCGAGGCCGTGGCGCGGGCGATCCGGTCCGGGGGCTGGAGCGCGGGCGCGTTCGCGCTGGAGGCGGCGGTGCGCTGGATCGGCGACGGGACGGTGGAGCGGCTGGTGGCGGCCAAGCGGCGGGATGCCGCCCGGCGCCGGCGGCTGGTGGCCGAGGAGCTGGACGGCTTCGCCGTACGGTCGGACCCGTCCTCCTATTTCGCCTGGTGGGAGCTGCCGGCGCCATGGCGGGCCGACACCTTCGCGGCGGCGGCGCGGGAACGCGGGATCGCGGTCACGCCGGGGACGGCGTTCGCGGTGGGGCCCGGCGGGGCGCCGGGCGCGGTCAGGCTTGGACTCGGGTCGGCTCCTGAGCCGGAGCTGGCGCGGGCTCTTTCGGTCCTCGCAGCCGTCGCACGAGGCGGGCGGGCCGCAGGTTCCGGGTCAGCCAGGTGGTGAGGGCCACCGTGAGGCCGAGTCCGAGCAGCAGCCAGGAGACGGTGCGCAGGGTCCCGGTCAGGGCGTCGTAGACGGCGCCGGCGGCCGGGTGGGGTACGTCGGAGGGCAGTCCGGCGAGGGTCAGGGCGCGGCCGACGGCGACCGCGAGACCGAGCAGCGCGCCCGCGAGGGCGGTGCCGAGGGCGGTCGCGGCGATGGCCCGGCGGCGGCGCACGGCCAGGGCGATCCCCGCGGCGGCGAAGGCCACGGCCGCGAGCGGAAGCCAGAATCCGGCGACTTCGAGCACGTGGAACCCCTTTCGTAGCGAGGTCAGTTCGTCGGCCGGGAGCACGGCGACCGCGGTGTGCTGCACCGGGATACGGGCGGCGAGCGGTATGTGCTCGTCGCTGAGCTGCTGTTTGACCTGGGCGGTGACGGGGGCGAAGTCCACGGTGACCGGCTCGGCGGCCGCTTCGTCGCGGTCGTCGCGCAGGGCCCGCAGCACCGCGTCGTGGGTGACCCGGTTACCGGCGTCCCAGGCGAGCCGGAAGGCCTGGGTCTGGGTGAAGGAGCGCACGGCGTCGTGCACGAAGGGTCGTACGGAGCTTGGCAGCGGGTCGGTGTCCAGCCGGTGGCCGGCCTCGTGGAGCAGGCTGTCACCGACGGCGTCCGCGACGGCCTCCCGCACGTCCGGGTCGGTGGCCAGCGGAGCCATCGTGGTGACGTACCGGCCCGTGTCGGTGAGTCCGTACGTCGCCCACAGTGCCAGCGCGCCGAACGGTACGAGCAGGCAGGACAGGGTGATCAGTACGGCCGACAGGGCGCTCCTCAGGCGTGGCGGCACCTTTTCAGGCAACTGCCTGCGGGGGCCGCACGCGACCGGAGTGCGTCCGCTCGGGCGATCCCGGTGGATCGCGCCCGCCTCAGCGGATCCGCCGCCCGAAGGCGTCCTCGCGTGTGTAGTACCGGTAGAAGAAGACGACGAAGGTGGCCCCGGCGATCAGCGCGGACATCAGGATGGAGCGCAGGATCGAGTGGCCGCTCTGGCTGTAGAGGAAGCCGAAGGCGATGCCGACGAACGCCGTCCACAGCAGTGCGTGCACCTCCCGGATCATCCGGGGGGCCAGCGCCAGCAGCGCGATGCAGACGACGGCGAAGACGAGGGCGCTGACGAACCCGAGCAGCAGGTTCCAGCCGGTGATGGGGCCGCCGGCGCGGTTGTCGGCCGCGACCCAGTAGCCGTAGATCAGGGCCAGGACGACGGGGACCGCGATCCGGGCGATGCGATGGGTGCGGGCGCCGAGGACATCGGGGGTACGGCGCCGGTCGGGGGAGGTGCCGGCCTGCACCTCGGGCGCCGGGGCGCGCCGGGGGATTCCGCCGGGTGCGGGTGCCGCATGAGCCATGAGAGCACTCCTCTCTCCTCGCCCCCGTTTCGCTATCCAATGCACACCTGGGGGCGGGCTCTGGCAAGTCGGCCGGGGGCCCGGGCATGCGATCCGGCGGGCTTTCCCCGTGTTTCTTCGAGGAACCTGGAGACTCGGAGGTCGTGACCGGGACGGGATACAAGCGGTGGCATCCGCCGCGCATCTGCGGGCGCGGTTACGGCTGGCTGCTGCCGTCGCTGCTGCTCGTCGGCATCGCCCTGCTGGACCTGGAGACCGGCGCGGAGTTCCGCATCGTCTCCTGGATCGTCCTGGTGCCCGGTCTGGCCGCCGCGGTCTGCGGGGTGGGGACGACGGCCGCCTTCGGGCTGCTGTCCCTGGTGACGTACGTCCTCGTGGACAGCGCCTGGCCCGACCAGTACCAGGCGGGCCTGCCCGACTTCGTGCTGGTCGCTCTCGGTGGTGTGCTGGCCACGCTGACGGCGGCGCTGCGGATGCGGCAGGAGCGGCGCATGCTGCGCATGCAGGACGTCGCCGAGACCACGGTACGGGCCGTGCTGCGCCCGCTGCCCGCGCGCTGGGCCGGTCTGAAGCAGGCGGGGGTGTATCTCGCCGCGGATGTGGAGGCGCAGGTCGGGGGCGATTTCTACGACATACAGCCCGGCCCGTACGGCACCCGTGTGCTGCTCGGCGATGTGCAGGGCAAGGGGCTGGGCGCGGTGGAGGCGGCGGCCGCGCTGCTCGGCACCTTCCGGGAGGCCGGGTACCACGAGAAGGATCTCGGCACCGTCGGTGAGCGCCTGGAGATCCGGATGCTCCGGCACCGCGTGCACACCACCGCGATCGGCCGCCGGGACGGGGACCGGTTCGCCACGGCCGTGCTGGTCGACTTCGCCTGGGGCGAGAGCGGAACGGTCGACGTCATCAACTTCGGCCACGAGGCACCGCTCGCGGTCGGGCCGCACGGGGTGCGCGAGCTGCCCAGCGGGGACGGGGCGCCGCTCGGCCTGGGCGACCTGGTCGGCGGGCTGCCGCCGGTCCACCGGGTGCCGCTCGCCGAGGAGGAGACGCTGCTGGTGGTCACCGACGGGGTGACCGAGGCCCGCGACGGCAGGGGCGAGTTCTACGACCTGATCGGCGATGTCGCCCGCGCGGTCGCCGCCGATCCCGGCTGCGCGGAACCCGGCCGGCTGGTCCGGCGCGTCCGCGACGGGGTGCTGCGGCACAGCGGGGGCCGGCTGGCCGACGACACCACGGCCTTCGCGGTCCGCCGCCTCCCGGAGATGGAGGAGTGCCCGGGGACGCAGCCGCTGCCGGAGATCGGGGAGGCGCCGCGGCCGCCGGGGGCCCAGATCCCCTGAGGGGGCAACCCCGAGGGGACCAGGGGGCAGGCGGAGGCGCCCGAACGGGGATGTTCCCCGGGCGAAGGCGCGTTGCGGGGGTCACAGCGGCTACGGTGCTGACGGGAGAGAGCGGATCCGCAGGGACCGCAGGGCCTACAGGGGGAGGGACCATGCCCGGAACCGTGCTGCTGCTCGCGGCGGCGCCGCTGGGCCGGGGACGCCTGGTGGACGCGGCCGCCGTGCTGCCGGTGCTGGCCGCCGTCGCCCCCACTGTGCTGTCCGGCACCGACACCGCCAACGTCGTGGAGCTCGCGGACCCGGTGGAGCCCCAGGGCGTGCTGACCCGGCTGCGCGCCGCCGCGGCCGCGCCGGGACCGCTCACCGTGTACCTCACCGGCCAGCTGCACCTGGACCGCCGGCAGCGGCTGCCGCATCTGGCGCTGGCCCGCACCACCCCGGCCACGGTCCGCTACACCGCGGTGCCCTGGCACTGGATCCGCGAGGAGCTGCGGCTGCGCGCTCCCGGGCAGACGGCCCTGGTGGTCGATCTGCACGCGGACCCGGAGGTCTGGCGGCAGCTGCACGAACAGCCGCTGGACTGCGGCCGCACCACCGCGGTCTACGGCCGGATCGCCCCGCCGCACGGGCGCCGGGGCCCGGCCGAGCCGTCGTACATGAAGACGGTCGCCACCCTGCTGCGCAGCGGCCATCGCCCTCCGCTGGACGAACTCCACCAGCAGGCGCTCGCCCGCATCCCGGAGGAGACCCCGACCAACATCCTGCTGGCCCCGGTCGCGGCCCCGGCCCCGCAGCCGTATGCGGCGATCCCGCATCCGACGTCCGGCGGGACCCTCGGGTCCGGCCCGTTCGTGGGCGCGTGGCAGACGTACGGCGGTCCCGTCGGCGCGGTCGCGGACGCGGTCGTGGAGCCGGGCGCCCCCCTCGACGTATCCCCGCCGCCCGAGAACCCCGTCCCCGAGGCCCCGGATCCGCACGCCGCCATCAGCACCGCCGTGCAGGCCGGGCGGCACGAGGAGGCGGAGGCGATCGCCGCCCGGCATCAGGAAGCCGCGGCGGACGAGCACGGCCCTGCCTCCGAGGACGCCCTGCACTGGGCCGAGGTGCGCGCCGATCTCGCGATGTTCGCCGGGGACGCGGCGCGCAGCTGCCAGGGGTGGATGGCGGTCGCCGAGCGGCGGCTCGCGGCCGGGCAGGAGGCGGACGCGCCCGCCGTGGAGGCCGCGGTGGACCGGGCGCACCACCAGTGGGGCCGGATCACCGAAGCGGCGCGGGCCCGTGAACTGGGGCCCGCGCTCGCTGAGTTGCGCGCCCGGGTGCCGGGCCGCAGGCAAGGCGCGCTGGAGGATGTGCGGCGGCAGCTCAGGGAGCTTCAGGAGATCTGAACCGCCGCCGTATGAGGGCTACTTGGTGAAGGTGAAGTACTTCCAGGCGCCGTGCGTCGTGGAGTTCACGATGTCGCCCGAGGTGCCGTTGATGTACGAGGAGCGGACCCGGAAGCGCCAGCCGACGTCCTGGCCGTGGTCACCGGTGATCGTGACCGAGGAGGTGCCGTTGGCGGCCAGCCCGAAGTACTCGGGGTCGCCCGGGTACCACTTGCCCTGGTAGTACACCTCGAACTCGAACTTCTGCGACCGGCCCGGGTAGTACGTCATCTTGGTCTTGACGACCGGGTTCTTGGTCTTGTGGAAGAAGTAATAGGTGTGGCCCCAGGTGGACTTGGACTTGTAGGAGCCCGACACCGAGGTGGAGACGCTCACCCGGTCGTACGCCGTGCTCGTCGCCGTGGCCGACCGGTAGCGGGCGTCGCCGGTGAACTTGGCGGTGACCTTGGTGTCCCGGTACAGGTTCATCCAGACCGAGAGATTGCCGTGCGCGTCCACCTTGCCGGACTTCACCAGCTTGTTCGGCCGGTCGCCGCCGTAGGGGTCGGCCCAGATCTCCACCGAGCGGTTCTTGTACGTCGAACCGAGGTGCGCGGTGAACTTCACGGACTTGCCGTAGTCGTACGTCTTGCCGTTGTTGCTGATGCTGATCGACGGCTTGGCGCGGGAGACGTCGACCGTGTCCGACCCGGAGCCCGCGGTGTGCTGGGCATCGCCCGCGTAAGCGACCGTGTACTTCACGTTGCCGCCGGCCGGCGG
>NZ_MUNF01000328.1 GCF_002154555.1 Streptomyces murinus | reverse complement strand
GGGCGGCGGCGGTGGGCAGTGCCGGTGCGGCGGCCGGTGGTGGTGGTACGGGGGAGCCGGCCGGTGGTGACGGCCGCCGGAGAGGGTCACCGAGGCGCCCCCCATGGCGACCGGGGCACCGCCCGCCGGGGCCGGTGGGCCGTCGGCGGAGGCCGAGCCGGCGCCCGCGAAGGCCCAGGCACCGCCCGCGAAGGCCGAGCCGCCACCCCCCGAGGCCACGACCGAGACATCGCCCGCCGAGGCCACCGCCACCGTGCCGTCCGGCCCCGTGGATGCGTACGCGCAGGCGTCGGCCGACGCATGGCCGACCGGGCAGCCCGTCAGCGCGCAGGCCAGCGCCAGCAGGGCCAACACCCTTGGGGCGGGCGCGCGTCGGGTCACGTGGAGTCCATGCACCCGAAGATCATGGGACGCGCGCGGCGGCCGTAACCCGGACTGCGGCGGTATTGGTCCGAAGGAGGGATAAAGCCGATCAGCGGTTTGACGATCGGATGAGTCCGACATGGCCGAAAAGGCACCTCAGTTCGACCCTTCATCCATGCGGGGGCGTCACCGGATCGTCAAACAGAGGGCCTCGCGAGGCGTCACCCGTCCCGCTGGCGTGCGGTGGACGGCGGTCGACGCGGACCCCGGCCCCCGAACGTCACCGAGCGGGGTCGGTCGGGCACTTCCCGCAGGCAGTGACCGGGAACGGATGGTCAATTTCCGGTTCGGGTCGCTCCTTTGGCGGGCGATCAGTAGCCTCTGCTCGAACACCGGATCGCCTACGTCCACGTCCCCGCCTTGGAGAGATAATGGAGCGTCCCGCCTGGGCCCCACGCAGCATCGACATCTCGGTGCCGAGCGTCTCGCGCATCTACGACTACTACCTGGGCGGTTCGCACAACTTCGAGGTCGACCGGGAGGCCGCCCGCAAGGCCATGGACTTCATGCCGGGGCTGCCCAAGACGATGCAGGCCAACCGGGCTTTCCTGCGCCGGGCCGTGCGCTTCGCGGGCCAGGAGGGCATCACCCAGTTCCTGGACATCGGCTCCGGCATCCCGACGTACGGCAATGTCCACGAGATAGCCCAGGCCGCCGTCCCCGGCGCGCATGTCGTCTACGTCGACCACGACCCGGTCGCCGTCGCGCACAGCCAGGCCGTCCTCGCGGGCAACGAGAGCGCGGACGTGGCCGCGGCGGACCTGCGCAAGCCGCAGGAGATCCTCGCCAGCCCCGAAGTGGGCCGCCTGATCGACCTGAACCGGCCAGTCGCCCTCCTCCTCGTTGCCATACTGCACTTTGTGGAAGACGCGGACGACCCCTACGGGGCGGTGGCCGAGCTGCGCGAGGCGCTCGCGCCCGGCAGCATGCTGATCCTCACCCATGCCTCGTACGAGGGAATCCCCGTGTCCGCGGAGCGGGCCGAGGGCGCGGTGGACGTATACAAGGACATTCGCAACCCGCTGATCATGCGCTCGCGCGACGAGGTCGCGCGGTTCTTCGAGGGGTACGACATGGTGGAACCCGGACTGGTGCCGATGCCGCTCTGGCGCCCGGAATCCGCGCCGGAGGACGAGGATCCGTTCGCCTTCGCCGGATACGCCGGCGTGGGGCGTACGGCGTGAGCGCGGAACCGGACGGGCCGGAGGACAGACTGCGCCGGCTGACGACGATCTGGAGCCGGGCGCTGTACCCGGTGACCTCCACGTCGCTCACCCGCGCCGAGTTCGAGGAACAACTCCTTCCCCTCGGGCGCCGGTTGAGCGAGCTGCTGCGGGCCCGCAGCTTCGACGCGGACGCCGCGAAGGCGGTCGGCGCCGCCCTGGTCGAGGCGCACTGCACCGATCCCGAGGCGCTCTCACGCACCCTGGACTGCGTGGACGCCTACCTGGTGCTCTACTGCGGCGGGGACGGCCCGCAGGACGAACTGCGCATGCGTTCCTCGCGGTTGCAGCACGCGATGGCCGCGGGCTACGCGCATGCGCTGCGCCGGCGCACCCTCGCCGAGCAAGAGTCCATCGCCCAGGCCGCGTTGCGGGCCCAGGGCGTGGTGGCGCAGGCGCTGCACGCGAGTGAGGCCCGGTTCCGCGCGGTCTTCGAGGGCGCCGCCATAGGGATCGGCATCGCCGACCTCGACGGCCACATCCTCCAGGTCAACGAGGCGCTGCTGCGCATGTTCGGGCAGCCCCAGCAGTCGCTGCGCGGCCGCCGGGTGCAGGACTGGACCCACCCCGACGACGCCCCGCAGACCTGGCGGCTCTACGACGAACTGGTCCGCGGCGAGCGCGAGCACTACCACCTGGAGAAGGCCTTCAACCGGCCCGACGGCACGGTGCTGTGGACCAATCTGACGGTCTCCCTGCTGCGCGACGCCGACGGCAGACCGCAGTACCAGCTCGCGCTCATGGAGGACACCACCGAGCGCCGGCTGCTCAATCTGCGGCTGCGGTACGAGGCGACGCACGACGCGCTCACCGGACTGCCCAACCGCACGCTGTTCTTCGAGCGGTTGGAGAAGGTCCTCGCCGCCGGGGACGGCCAGCGCTTCGGGCTGTGCTACCTCGACCTGGACGGCTTCAAGACCATCAACGACAGCCTCGGCCACGCGGCCGGCGACCGGCTCCTGGTGGAGGTCGCCGACCGCCTCCAGTCCTGCGCGACCGCGCCCGGCGAGATGGTCGCCCGGCTCGGCGGCGACGAGTTCGTGGCGCTGACCACCGGCCCCGGCACCGACCGCACCGTGGACGAGCTGGCCGAGCGCATCATGAACGCGCTGGTCACCCCGATCAGCATCGACGGCCGTGACCTGCTGGTGCGCGGCAGTCTCGGCATCGTGGAGGGCCCGGCGGGCGAGCGTACGGCCGCCGAGGTGCTGCGCAGCGCGGACATCACCATGTACCGGGCCAAGTCGGCGGGCGGCAACCGCTCCGAGCTGGCCGACCCGGAGGCGGACGCCCGCGCCATCACCCGGCACGGCCTGACCACGGCCCTGCCCACCGCCCTGGAACGCGGCGAGTTCTTCATCGAGTACCAGCCGCTGGTGCACCTCGGCGACGGCAGCGTGCGCGGCGCGGAGGCGCTGGTGCGCTGGCTGCACCCGCAGCACGGAGTGCTCGGCCCCGACCGCTTCATCCCGCTCGCCGAGCACACCGGGCTGATCGTGCCGCTCGGCCGCTGGGTCCTGGAGGAGTCGATCCGGCAGGCCCGCGCCTGGCGGGTGCGGCACGGCGGCCAGGACGCCGGGCCGCTGCGGATCAACGTCAACCTGTCCCCGTGCCAGCTCAGCCACCCCGGTCTGGTCCAGGACACGGTGGACATCCTCGAACGCGCCGGCGTCACCCCCGACGCGCTGTGCCTGGAGGTCACCGAGTCCGCGCTCATCGGCGCCGACGACGATCTGCTCAAACCCCTGCGCAGACTCGCCGAGATGGGCGTGGACATCGCCCTGGACGACTTCGGCACCGGCTACTCGAACCTGGCCAATCTGCGCCGCCTGCCGGTGAGCGTCCTCAAACTGGACCGCTCCTTCACCCAGGGCATGCAGCAGTTCCCCGCCGACCCCGTGGACCTGAAGATCGTCGAGGGCATCGTCACCCTCGCCCACAGCCTCGACCTCGCCGTTACCGTCGAGGGCGTGGAGACCGGCGCCCAGGCCGAACAACTCCGCGTCCTGGGCTGCGACACGGCCCAGGGCTGGTACTACGCCCGCCCGGGCCCACCGGAGCGGCTCCACGATCTGGCGTTGGCGGACGCGAAGGGATGAGCGGGCCGGGGCGCAGCCCCGCCCGCTCAGGGGCGCGGGGCTGTATCGACACGCGGCTCCGCCGCGTGGGCGCGA
>NZ_MUNF01000327.1 GCF_002154555.1 Streptomyces murinus | reverse complement strand
TCCGGACCTGGCCCGGCCCCGACGTGCTGACCCTCTCCGAGACCGACGTGCCCGAGCCGGGGCCGGGCCAGGTCCGGATCAAGGTCAGGGCGGCCGCGGTCAATCCGATCGACCTGAAGATCCGTTCCGGCGCGATGGCCAAGGCATTCCCCGCCGAGTTCCCGGTACGGCCGGGCCTCGATGTGGCCGGCGTCGTCGACAAGGCGGGTGAGGGCGCCGACGCGCGGGTCGGCGACGAGGTCCTCGGCGCCACCCCGAACGGCGGCTACAGCGAGTACGCCCTGCTGGAGCGGCCGGTCCCCAAGCCCGCGGAGATCTCCTTCGAGACCGCCGCCGCACTGGTGACGGTGGGCGAGACCGCCTACCGCGCGCTGCACCAGCTGGACCCCCGGGCGGGCGAGACCCTGCTGATCCACGGTGCGGGCGGCAGCGTCGGCATCCTCGCCGTCCAGCTCGCCACGGCCCGGGGCATCACCGTGGTCGCCACCGCCGGGGAGCACGACGTCGAAGGGCTCACCGGACTCGGCGCCACCGCCGTGTCGTACGGGGAGGGCTGGGCGGAGCGGGTGCGGGCCGCCGCGCCACAGGGGGTGGACCGGGTCCTCGACTGCTCCGGCGCGGGCGTACTGGCCGACTCGGTCGCGCTGACCGGGGACGCCGCGCGGGTGCTCACCATCGCCGACATGTCCGCGGCCCGGCACGGCGTGCGCTTCAGCACCGGCGGCCCGGCCGACCGGCTCCCGGAGGCCCTGCCGGAACTGGTCGCGGCGGCGGCCGCGGGCAGGCTCGTCCTCCCGCTGGGCGGCACCTACCCGCTGGCGGACGCCGCCCGCGCCCACGCCGACATCGAGTCCCGCCGCGTCCGGGGCAAGGTCGTCCTCCTGCCCTGATCCGCAGCCCGCCGCCCCCGCCCGCCCTCTCTGGTCGCATCCCGGAAGGGGCGGGCGGCCCCCCAAGTACCGCACTTTCACGCCAGGTCACGATTCCGTTTCGGCCATCCTCACCCCCTTGTCACCGCTCATGTAATCGATTCCAATCGTTTCTCGTCTCGATGTAATCGATTCCAAGCGTCACGAGTTCACAAGGAGGTGGGCCGGAGGTGGCGAGCATCAAGGACGTCGCCGCCGCGGCGGGCGTGTCCGTCGCGACGGTTTCGCGGGTGCTGAACGCGCATCCGTCCGTGAGTGCGGACGCCCGGGCCCGGGTGCTGGCCGCCGTGGAGTCGCTGGGGTACCGCCCGAACGCCGTGGCGCGTTCGCTGCGCACCGATCAGACCCACACCCTCGGCCTCGTCATCAGCGATGTGCTGAACCCCTACTTCACCGAACTGGCCCGCTCGGTGGAGGAGGAGGCGCGGGCGCTCGGGTACAGCGTCATCATCGGGAACGCCGACGAGCGGCCCGACCTCCAGGACCACCACGTACGGAACCTGCTCGACCGGCGGATCGACGGGCTCCTCGTCTCCCCCACCGACGGCGGCTCCCCGCTGATGCTGGACGCCGCCCGCGCCGGTACCCCCATGGTGTTCGTGGACCGCTGGATCCCCGGCGTCGACGTCCCCGTCGTACGCGCCGACGGACGGGCCGCCGTACAGGACCTCGTCGCGCATCTGCACGCCCTCGGGCACCGGCGGGTCGCGATCATCGCGGGGCCCGCCGCGACCACCACCGGCAGCGAGCGCGTCGAGGCGTTCCGCGCCGCGCTGGCCGCGTACGGGCTTCCGCTGCCCGACGTCTACATCGGCCAGGGCGACTTCCAGGCCGCCAGCGGGCGCCGGGTCACCGAGGGGTTCCTCGATCTTCCCGAGCCGCCGGACGCCGTCTTCGCGGCGGACAATCTGATGGCGCTCGGTGCCCTGGACGCCGTCCGGGCGCGCGGGCTGCGGGTGCCGGACGACATCGCGCTCGCCGCGTTCGACGACATCCCGTGGTTCGTGCACACCGATCCCCCGGTCACCGCGATCGCCCAGCCCACCGGCGAGTTGGGCCGGGCCGCCGTACGCGCCCTGGTCGACCGGATCGAGGGGCGGCCGGCCGCGTCCGTCACCCTCGCCGCCCGGCTGGTCGTACGCCGCTCCTGCGGTGAGGCGCCGGAGACGGCCCGCATCATCCCCACCCCGTCCCTCCCCCCAGTGCAAAGGAGCACGACGTGAGCAACCCGGACGAGTTGCTGCGCATCGAGGGCATACGCAAGACCTTTCCCGGCGTGGTCGCGCTCGACGGTGTCGACTTCGACCTGCGCCGGGGCGAGGTGCATGTGCTGCTCGGTGAGAACGGCGCCGGCAAGAGCACGCTCATCAAGATGCTCTCCGGCGCCTATACGCCCGACGCCGGGCGGATCCTCGTCGGCGGTCAGGAGACCCGCATCCATGGTGCGCAGGACTCCGAGCGGCTCGGGATCGCCACCATCTACCAGGAGTTCAACCTGGTTCCGGACCTGACCGTCGCCGAGAACATCTTCCTCGGCCGGCAGCCGCGCCGCCTCGGGATGATCGACCGGAAGCGGATGGAGGCCGAGGCCGCGAAGCTCCTGGAGCGGGTCGGCGTGCAGGTGTCGCCCCGGGCCCGGGTGCGGGAACTGGGCATCGCCCGGCTCCAGATGGTGGAGATCGCCAAGGCGCTCAGCCTGGACGCGCGGGTGCTCATCATGGACGAGCCGACCGCCGTGCTGACCTCGGAGGAGGTCGACAAGCTCTTCGCCATCGTGCGGCAGCTGCGGGCGGACGGCGTGGGGATCGTCTTCATCACGCACCACCTCGACGAGATCGCCGCCCTGGGCGACCGGGTCACCGTCATCCGGGACGGCAAGAGCGTGGGCCAGGTGCCCGCCGCCACCCCCGAGGACGAGCTGGTACGGCTCATGGTCGGGCGCTCCATCGAGCAGCAGTATCCGCGCCAACGCCCGGACAAGGGCGCCGCGTTGCTCAGTGTCGAGGGGCTGACGCGCAACGGTGTCTTCCACGATGTGAGCTTCGAGGTGCACGCCGGTGAGGTCGTCGGCATCGCCGGGCTGGTGGGCGCCGGGCGGACCGAGGTCGTACGGGCCGTGTTCGGCGCGGACCCGTACGACGACGGGGCCGTGAAGGTCGGCGGCAGCGCGCTGCGGCGCTCCGATGTGAACGCCGCGATGGCGGCCGGGATCGGGCTCGTGCCCGAGGACCGCAAGGGGCAGGGCCTCGTGCTGGACGCCTCGGTCGAGGAGAACCTGGGCCTGGTGACCATGCGGGCCGCGACCCGTGCCGGACTGGTCGACCGCAAGGCGCAGCACGTGGCGGCGGAGCGGATCGCCGGTCAGCTGGGGGTGCGGATGGCCGGGCTCGGTCAGCATGTGCGCACGCTGTCCGGCGGCAACCAGCAGAAGGTCGTCATCGGCAAGTGGCTGCTGGCCGACACCAAGGTGCTGATCCTCGACGAGCCGACGCGCGGTATCGACGTCGGCGCCAAGGTCGAGATCTACCAGCTGATCAACGAGCTGACGGCCGCCGGTGCCGCCGTACTGATGATCTCCAGCGATCTGCCCGAGGTGCTCGGCATGAGCGACCGGGTGCTGGTGATGGCCCAGGGCCGGATCGCCGGAGAACTCGCGGCCGACGAGGCCACCCAGGACGCCGTGATGGCGCTCGCCGTATCCAACCCCACCACCGGCAACACGAACGACACCACCGCGAAGGAGGCCACCCGTGGCCACTGACACGCTCAAGAGCACGACGGGAGCGAGTGGCGCCCCGGGCGGCCTACGCCGGCTGCTGCTCGACAACGGCGCGCTGACCGCGCTGATCGTCCTGGTCATCGCCCTGTCGGCGCTGTCCGGTGACTTCCTGACGACGGACAACCTGCTGAACATCGGTGTCCAGGCGGCCGTGACGGCGATCCTGGCCTTCGGTGTCACCTTCGTGATCGTGGCCGCGGGCATCGACCTGTCGGTCGGCTCGGTGGCCGCGCTGTCGGCGACGGTGCTGGCGTGGAGCGCCACCCAGCACGGGGTGCCGGTCGCGCTGGCCGTCGTCCTGGCGGTGGCCACGGGCGTCGCGGCCGGTCTGGTGAACGGTTTCCTCATCGCCTACGGCAAGCTGCCGCCGTTCATCGCGACGCTCGCGATGCTGTCGGTGGGACGCGGTCTTTCGCTGGTGATCTCCGGTGGTGTGCCGATCCCGTTCCCGGACTCGGTCTCGCACCTCGGTGACACGCTCGGCGACTGGCTGCCGGTGCCGGTCCTGGTGATGATCGTGATGGGGCTGCTGGCCGCGTTCGTGCTCGGCCGCACCTACATCGGCCGCTCCATGTACGCGATCGGTGGCAATGAGGAGGCCGCGCGCCTTTCGGGCCTGCGGGTCAAGAAGCAGAAGCTCGCGATCTACGCCCTGTCCGGTGTGTTCGCGGCGGTGGCGGGCATCGTGCTGGCCTCCCGGCTGTCCTCCGCGCAGCCGCAGGCCGCCGACGGCTATGAGCTGGACGCGATCGCGGCCGTCGTCATCGGCGGTGCCTCGCTCGCGGGCGGCACCGGCAAGGCGTCCGGCACCCTGGTCGGCGCGCTGATCCTCGCGGTGCTGCGCAACGGCCTGAACCTGCTGAACGTCTCCGCGTTCTGGCAGCAGGTCGTGATCGGTGTCGTCATCGCGCTGGCGGTGCTGCTCGACACGGTGCGCCGCAAGGCGGGTGCCACCCCGGTGACCTCCGGTGGCGGCGGCAACAAGGGCAGGCAGGCGGCGACGTACGGGCTCGCGGCCGTGGTGACGGTGGCGATCGTCGGCGCGACCTCCTTCCTGCACAACGGCTCCTCGGCCTCGGCGAACCCGAAGGTGGGCCTGTCGCTGTCGACCCTCAACAACCCGTTCTTCGTGGGCGTCCGCTCCGGCGCGCAGGCCGAGGCGAAGAAGCTGGGCGTGGACCTGACGGTCACCGACGCGCAGAACGACGCCTCCCAGCAGGCCAACCAGCTCCAGAACTTCACCAGTTCGAGCCTTGACGCGATCATCGTCAACCCCGTGGACTCGGACGCGGCGAGCAACTCGGTCAAGGCCGCCGACAAGGCGAAGATCCCGGTGATCGCGGTCGACCGCGGGGTCAACAAGGCCGCCGTGGACGCCCTGGTGGCCTCGGACAACATCGCCGGCGGCGAGCAGGCGGCCAAGACGATCGCCGAGAAGCTGGGCGGCAAGGGCAAGATCGTGATCCTCCAGGGTCAGGCGGGCACCTCGGCGGCGCGTGAGCGTGCGCAGGGCTTCGCCAACGGGCTGAAGGCGTACCCGGGCATCAAGGTGGTCGCCCAGCAGCCCGCCGACTTCGACCGCACCAAGGGCCTCGATGTGATGTCGAACCTGCTCCAGGCCCACCCGGACGTGCAGGGCGTCATCGCCGCCAACGACGAGATGGCGCTCGGCGCGATCAAGGCGCTGGGTTCCAAGGCCGGTACGTCGGTGCCGGTGGTCGGCTTCGACGGCACCCCGGACGGCCTGAACGCGGTCAAGGCGGGCACGCTGTACGCCTCCGTCGCGCAGCAGCCGACCCAGCTCGGCCGGATCGCCGTGGACAACGCGCTCAAGGCGTCCCAGGGCAAGAAGGTGGAGCAGACGGTGAAGGTGCCGGTCAAGGTGGTCACGAAGGACAACGTGGCCGGGTTCACCGGCTGACGGAGCGGGCGGGGAAGGCTCGGGCGGGCGGTCGTACACCATGGGGGCACCCTCGGGGCACCCTGGGGGCGACCGTCCGCCCGGGCTCGTTCCCCGGGTTCGCGGACGCATCGGATTCAGCGGACGCATCGGATTCAAAGGGTTCATGGGAGTCAACTGATGTACGACTACGACCTGTTGGTCGTGGGTTCGGCCAACGCCGACCTGGTGATCGGGGTCGAGCGACGGCCGGCCGCCGGTGAGACGGTGCTCGGCGGGGATCTGTCCACGCATCCGGGCGGCAAGGGCGCCAACCAGGCGGTCGCCGCGGCCCGACTGGGCGCCCGTACGGCCCTGCTGGCGCGCGTCGGCGAGGACGGCCACGGCCGGCTGCTGCTCGACTCCCTGCGCTCGGCCGGGGTCGACCCGTCGGGCGTGCTGGAGGGCGGGGCGCCGACCGGGGTCGCGCTGATCACCGTCGACCCGTCCGGGGACAACAGCATCGTGGTGTCGCCCGGCGCGAACGCCCGCCTCACCCCGGTGGACGTCCGGGAGTCCGCCGCGCTGCTCCGGGCGGCGCGCGTGGTCTCGGCGCAGCTGGAGATCCCGCTGGAGACGGTGGCGGAGGTCGTACGGAACCTGCCGCCCGGCACCCGGTTCGTGCTCAACCCCTCCCCGCCGCGCCCGCTGCCCGCCGAGGTGCTGGCGGCCTGCGACCCGCTGATCGTCAACGAGCACGAGGCCCGGGTGATCCTGGGCGCGGACGCCGGGGCGGAGCCCGCGGACTGGGCGCGCGGGCTGCTGGCGATGGGCCCGCGCTCGGTCGTGGTCACGCTCGGCGCCGAGGGCGCGCTGGTGCACGACGGCTCGGGCGCGGCCCGGGTGGCGTCGGTGAAGGTCGACGCGGTGGACACCACGGGCGCGGGCGACGCCTTCACGGCCGCCCTGGCCTGGAAGCTGGGCGCGGGCGCGGCCCTCGCCGAGGCGGCGGGCTACGCGGCCCGGGTCGGCGCGGCGGCCGTGACGAGGGCGGGGGCGCAGGAGTCGTACCCGACGGCCGGGGAGGTCGAGCAGCTGTGAAGAAGTCGGGCATCCTGAACCGCCATCTGGCGGGCGCGCTGGCCGAGTTGGGGCACGGGGACGAGGTGCTGGTCTGCGACGCGGGCATGCCGATCCCCAGCGGTCCGCGCGTGGTGGACCTGGCCTTCCGGGCCGGTGTGCCGTCCTTCGCGGAGGTCTTCGCCGGTCTGGTGGACGAGCTGGTCCTGGAGGGCGCCACGGTCGCGGAGGAGCTGCGCGGCACCCATCTCGACCTGGTGGAGCGGCAGTTCGCCAACCTGGACTTCGTCCCGCACGAGCGGCTCAAGGAGTTGTCGGCGGGGGCGCGGCTGATCGTGCGCACCGGCGAGGCGAGCCCGTACGCCAATGTGCTGCTGCGGTGCGGGGTGTTCTTCTAGGGAACGCGGCGAAGGGGGGCAACACCGCTGACGGAAACGGGTGTTGAGCATCCGTACCGGCGGTGTTTGACTTGGCCGGTGACTGCTATCGAGGGAGCGAGCGCTCCCGACCGGCTCGGTCCGGTGCTCAGCCGGCATCCGGTCGACCACCGCAAGCGGTGGGTGAACGCCGCCTGGGCCCTGGTCGTCGCCGTCCCGGCGGGCTGGCTCGGGGTGTGGGGCGCCTTCACCACCAGCGGGGGGTCCGCCGGCGGCAACCGCGCGATCGGCCTGCTGATCGGTCTCGCGCTGGGCGCCGTATGGATCGCGGCGGTCCAGATCTGGCGGGCGCTGCGCGGCGCGCCCGGGGAGTACTTCGAGGTGCGGGAGCTGGGCCTGGTCCACGGCTCCCGGCGGGGGGCCGACGGCTGGACCTGGGACCGCGTCACCGCCCTTCACATCGAGGGCGACGCCGTGAACCGCCTCGCGACCCGGCTGGGCAACGGCTACCGCGTCGAGATCGCCTTCGACGACGGCCGCCGGCTGCGGACGGACGGGCTCGCCGCGTACGCCGGGGACCTGGGGCGGGTCATGCTGGCCCGCTGCCCGCAGGTCGCCCTGCGCCCGCGGATCCCCTGGTGGGGCAGGACGGGCGGCTGGCTCCTGGCCTGGGCGGCGCTCTGTGTGCTGGCGATCGCCGGGCAGGTCCTCTACATCGCGGACCATCCCGACCACGAGCGCAGGGAGCGGACCGTCGCGGGCATGGCGACGGTGACCGACGTGCCAGGCATCAGCGAGGCGGGGTTCGCCCTGCTGGCCTGCGGCCTGATGATCTGCTTCATCGCCGCGATCACTTTCGTCATCCTCTTCTTCCGGGGCCGGGCGTACCGCCGGATGTCCCCCCGCTGAGCCGGGCCGCCCGCGCCTGGAGATAGCGCTGTTCGGCGAGGCTGGCCGTGGCCTTGGCGGCGCGCCGGTAGTGGTCGTACGCCCCCTGGGTGTCACCGGCGCGTTCCAGCAGGTGCGCCCGGACGGACAGCAGCCGGTGGTGGCGGGCCATGCGGTCGTCGCCGTCCAGGGTGGCGAGGAGGGTGAGCCCGGCCTCGGGGCCCTCGGTCTCGGCGAGGGCGATGGCGCGGTTGAGGGTGACCATCGGGTTGGGCGCGATCCGCTCCAGGATGAGGTAAAGGGCGTGCACCTGCGCCCAGTTGGTCTCCTCGGCCTTGGCCGCGTCGGCGTGCGTCGCGGCGATGGCGGCCTGGAGCAGATAGGGGCCGAGGGCCGGTCCGGCGAGGGCCGTCCTGACCAGTGCGGTGCCCTCCTCGATCAGGGTGCGGTCCCATGCCGTACGGTCCTGTTCCGCCAGCGGCACCAGGTCGCCGGAGGGGGTGGTACGGGCCGGGCGCCGGGCCTCGGTCAGCAGCATCAGGGCGAGCAGCCCGGTGACCTCGCCGTCCTCGGGGAGCCGGGTGTGTACGGCCCGGGTGAGCCGGACGGCCTCGTGGGCGAGGTCGGGGCGGTCCAGGCGGTCGCCCGAGGAGGCGGTGTACCCCTCGTTGAAGATCAGGTACAGGACGTGCAGGACGACCGGCAGCCGCTCCTGGAGTTCCGGTCCTTCCGGGGTCCCGAAGGTGCTGCCCGCCGCCCTGACCCGCTGCTTGGCCCGGCTGATCCGGACCGCCATCGTGGCCTCCGGCACCAGGAAGGCACCGGCGATCTCGGCCGTGGTCAGACCGCCGACGGCGCGCAGGGTGAGGGCGGTCTGGGAGGCCGGGGTCAGCGTCGGATGGCAGCACAGGAACAGCAGGAGCAGCGTGTCGTCGGTGTCCGGCACCTCGCCGGGGCCGACCTCGGCGGCGGTCGCGGCCTCCCGCTCCCGCCGGGCGAGATCACTGCGCGCCTGGTCGATCAGCCGGCGGGCGGCGACGGTGGTCAGCCAGCCGCGCGGGTTGCCGGGCACGCCCTCGGCCGGCCACTGGGTGGTGGCGGCGAGGACGGCTTCCTGCACGGCGTCCTCGCAGTCCTCGAACCGGCCGTTCCTGCGGACCAGCGCGCCGAGGACCCGCGGCGCGAGGTCGCGCAGCAGGCCCTCGACGTCCGATGCCGGGCTGGGTGTGCTCATGCCTCCAATTGTCCGCAGGCGAACATCACCTGGCGCACCTCGACACCCAGCCCCTCGATCCCGGCGTCCGGGATCAGCGCGGCCAGCTCGATCGCCCGCTCCCGGTCCTCGCAGTCGACCAGGTAGAAGCCGCCCAGGTGCTCCTTGGCCTCCAGGAAGGGGCCGTCGGTGACGACCGTCCTCCCGCCGCGCACGGTGACGACGGCGGACCGGGAGGGGTCGGCCAGCGCCTGCGTGGTGAGCAGCTCGCCGGACTCCTTCAGCGTCTCGATGAACTTCCCGTGCCCCTCCTGGACCGCGGTCTTCTCGTCGTCGGTCAGCGCGTCCAGGACGGCGGGGTTGATGTGCAGGCAGATCAGGAACTGCATGGCGTACTCCTCATGGTTCACGGACCCCTGCGGGGGCCCTTCACCGGGTAGTCGGAGCGGGGCCGGACTTCTTGACATCCTTCGGCTCGGGATTCACGAGCACGATTCCCCAGGTGTCGTGCGGGCCGGGTCGCACCGTGATCGTCTCGGTGCGACCCGGGCCGGTGAAGTGGAGGACGACCAGTTGCCGTGCGGCGAAGTCCTCCTCGAAGTCGGCCGACACCTCGCCGCGGGCCGCCTTGCCGTACTCCTTGATCCAGGCACGGGCCGCGGGCATCGCGTCACCGCCCTCGGTGTTCAGAGCGGCGAGACCGTCGACGTCCCCGTCGGCCAGCCGCCAGACGATCTTCTGGACGGCTTCCAGGCTGTCGGTGCTCGGGTAGCCGGTGACGCGCAGGGGACGGTGGTTCGAGTAGTCCGTCAGGTAGTCCAGGTGCTTGTCGGCACAGCCGGTCAGGGCGGCGCCGAGCAGCAGCGGGACGGTGAGCGCGGCGGTACGGCGGAGGGTCGATATCGTGATCATCCGGTCAAGTCTCCACGATCGGCCGCGACGGCCGCCCTCACGCCCCTGCTCTCCGCGATTCGCTTGACCTCCGTCAGGGACTCGACAAAGCGCCGGACCAGGTAGTGCAGCTCCTCGTTGGTGAGCTGCTTCTCCTGCTCGGCAAGCAGTTCGGCGGTGTGGCCCAACAGACGGCAGGCCATGCCGAGTTGCACGCTCTCGACCTGGTCCGCGACGCGGGAGACATACCCGACGCCGTCGCCGATGACGTAGCAGGGTTTCCCGTCCGAACCGGCCCAGGGAAGCAGGCGTTCCTTCATGCGTAGATCTCCACGAGGTCGAGGTAGGGGCGGACGAGTCGGCTGTCCTCGCCACGGAGGGGGGCTTGGCCGCGGTGGTAGGTCGTGGCCGCGCCGACGTACGGGCAGGAGTACGGCGGGTACAGCGGCCTGCGGCGGCGCCGTCCGTGAAGCAACAGCTCGACCAGCCAGGCGAGGAGTTTTGTCATGCCGACCTGCCCATTCGTGTGCGGTGACTGCGGTGTGTGGTGAACCAGTCACAGAGTGAGGCGGCGACGGCTAGGCTTTCTAGAGGGGTCGAGTTGACGTCCTGTCTGTCATGCAAGGGAGTTGGTCGATGGGCCGTAGGCCTCGCACAGCGCGTGAGAAATTCGGGGAAGAGATCCGAACTCGTCGTGCAGCAACCGGACTCACCCAAGCGGAGCTGGCCCGCCACCTCGTGTGCTCGCCGACCCTCATCAGCCACTACGAAGCGGGAAGAAGGTTGCCGACCTCCGACGACGCGCAACGGATCGATCAGGCTCTTGGCACAGGCGACTTCTTCACGCGGTGGTTGAAGGAACTGACGTCGACGTGGGCCAACTACTTCGCCGCCATGTCCGAACTGGAGCGCCAGGCAACGCAGATCAAGCAGTTCGCGCTGTCGCTCGTTCCCGGCATGCTCCAAACCCCCGAGTACGCACGCGCCGTGTTCAAGGGGTACCGATCCCACTGCCCGGCCGAGGAACTCGACAGGTCGGTCGCCATCCGGACAGGGCGCTCCCAGATCCTGGAGGACCCGTCGCAGCCTGTCGTATGGACGCTCCTCGACGAGGGGGTGCTACGGCGCCACGTAGGTGGTCCTCGTGTCATGGCCGAACAGCTCCACAAGATCGCGGACATGGCCGAGGCGGGACGCCTGCGCTTCCACGTGCTGCCGCACGGCGCCGGTGCTCATGCCCTCGCCCAGAGCGACCTCACGCTTCTGAGCTTCGAGCACACTGCCCCCGTGGCCTACGTCGAAGGTTTCATCACTGGCAACTTGATGAAGAACCCAGCGCTGGTGGCACAGTGCCGGACGGCCTACGACCTTGCGCTGAGCGAAGCGCTGCCCCGGGAAAAGTCGCTCGACTTCATCAGGGCGGTAGCAAAGGGATACACACATGCTGAGCGATGAACACACCGCCTCCGCCCTCACCGGGTGGTACAAGTCCAGCTACAGCGGCGGCGGACAAAGCAATTGCCTCGAAGTCGCCCCCGGTCACCCCACCATCCCTGTCCGCGACAGCAAGAACACCTCCGGCCCGGCGCTGCTCTTCTCCGTGGACAGCTGGGCGGCGTTCGTCGGGGCTGTCAAGGGCTGAACGCACGTGCCCGGGGGATCAAACGGTCCTCCGGCACGTTCCATCCCTTGTGATGAACCCCCAAGACGACACGCCCTGCGCGACCTGAACGCGGCCCCACCATGACGGTGTCTTGCCCTCCGCGACGACACCTAGGAGCACCACCATGTCGCCTCAGGACTCGGCCGAACCGGAACTCGCCGGACTGACCATCAGCGACCCGCTCGATCAGCGGGTGCACAACCCGGTCGACGTACCGTCCCCGGACAACGAGTGGAGCCTGCCGGAAGGCTTCGCCTGGGTCTTCCTCGGCCAGGGAAACCGGGGGCTCACCCGGCCCGTGATCATCGCTGACGGGTTCAACCTCGGCCGGAGCGAACTCGACAAGCTCTACCAGTTCCTGGAGAGCGACTACGGCTTCATCAGCGAACTGCGGCGCCGCGGCAAGGACGTCATCCTGCTCGGCTTCAACGAGCGTACCGCCGCCATCCAGACCAACGCCCAGGCGGCCACCGCGGCGATCATGCGGGCCGGCGCCGAACAGCTCGGCGACGAACGGCTGGTCGTCGGCGGCTTCAGCATGGGCGGCCTCGTCACCCGGTACGCGCTCGCCAAGATGGAGACGCAGCGGATCGACCACCGCACCGGGACGTACTTCTCGTACGACACCCCGCACCGCGGCGCCACCATCCCCGTCGGCGTCCAGGCGTTCTCGTACTTCATCCCGTTCCCGAACAACGACTTCGCCCGGCAGATGAACAGCCCGGCCGCCCGCCAGATGCTGTGGCGGCACTACGACAAGGACACCGGCAAGGTCGGGGTGGCCAAGGAACGCCAGGATCTGCTGGACGAGCTGGCGCGGCTGGGCGGCTGGCCCCGCATCCCGCGGCTGCTCGGCGTCGCCAACGGGCGCGGGGACGGCGTGGGGCTGCCCGAGGTGCGGCCCGGGGAGACCGCGCTGCGTGTCGAGCGGATCTACCCGGGCACCACCTTCTACACCCAGGCCCAGGGCGACGACGTGACCGCCGCCTACCTCAACCGGCGCTTCCCGAAGGCCGAGAAGACGATCACCACCGACGGCTTCCCGGAGGTCGACGGCGCCCCCGGCGGCACGCTCAACACGTACCGCATCCTCGCCAACGCGCTGGAGAGGGGCGGCGGCACGGTGGACCTGCGGCACCCGGACATCTGCTTCGTGCCGACGGTCAGCGCGGTGTCCGTCCGCGACTTCGAGCGGCAGGACGACCTCTACGCGAAGGTGGACGAACTCCCGCCGGAGGAGAGCGACCTGGACGACTTCATCTGCTCGTCCACGACCACCGCGCACACCGCCGTCACCGAGGAACTGGGCGGCTGGCTGATCGACCGACTCGGCTACTGACCGGGCGGCAGGGGCGTCGGGCCCGGCCTACCAGGGCAGCGGGCCCGACGCGTCGAAGTAGCCGCCGGTCGGGCCGTCCGGGCCTACCTGGGCCATCCGGACGATGATCTCGGCGCCCTGCTCGACGGTCTGCATGCCCGCGTGCTGGTTCAGGTCCGTCGCGGTGTAGCCGGGCTCCACGGAGTTGATCCGCAGTCGCGGGAACGCCTTGGCGAACTGCACGGTGAGCATGTTGACCGTGGTCTTGGAGGCCGGGTAGGCGACCCCCGGGTAGCCCTTTCCGGCCTGGGCCAGCGAGGCGAGGCTGCTGCTGACGTTGACCACGACCGGGGCGGCGGAGCGCTCCAGCAGCGGCAGGAAGGCGTGGGTCACCCGGACCACGCCGAAGACGTTGGTCTCGAACACCTCCCGCATCACATCGGCGGTCAGGTCGGCCGCGCCGATGATCTCGCCCTCCGGTGAGCGCACCTCGATCCCTGCGTTGTTGACCAGGACGTCCAGGCCGCCCTCGGCCTCGATGGTGGCCGCCGCCGCGGCGACCGACGCGTCGTCGGTGACGTCGAGTTGCACGAACCGCGCGCCGAGCCCGGCCGCGGCCGCCGTACCCCGCTCGATGTCGCGCGCTCCCACATAGACGGTGTGGCCCGCGGCGATCAGCCGGCGGGCGGTCTCATGGCCGAGGCCCTTGTTGGCCCCGGTGATCAAAGTTGTCGTCATGAGGGACAGCCTCCCTCCGGGAGGACGCGAACGGCCAATGGTTTGCGGCGTGTCCGGGCCACAACCCTCAGACGGCGTGTTCCAGGTAGCGCGCCGCCGTCTCCTTCAGCACCTCCCGGCCGTCGCGTGCCCACAACTCGTCGTTGAACAGCTCGACTTCGATCGGGCCGGTGTAGCCCGCCGCCTCCACGCACCCGCGCCACGCACGCATGTCGATCGTGCCGTCTCCGATCTGGCCCCGGCCGTTCAACACCCCCGCGGGCAACGGTGTCGTCCAGTCGGCGAGTTGGAAGGCGTGGATACGGCCCTCCGCGCCCGCGCGGGCG
>NZ_MUNF01000326.1 GCF_002154555.1 Streptomyces murinus | reverse complement strand
ACCTTCGTCGCGGACGCCCTGCGCACGGAGACCGTCGGCGGAGTGCTTCTGCTCCTCGCCGCCGTGACCGCCCTGATCTGGGCGAACATCCCGGCGCTGCGCCACAGCTACGAGGCGGTCAGCCACTTCAGCTTCGGCCCCGGAGCCCTCGGCCTGGATCTTTCGGTCGCCCACTGGGCCGCCGACGGCGTCCTCGCGATCTTCTTCTTCGTCGCCGGAATCGAGCTCAAACGCGAACTGGTCGCCGGAGACCTGCGCGACCCCAAGGCGGCCGTGCTCCCCGTGGTGGCCGCCCTGTGCGGCATGGCCGTACCCGCACTCGTCTACACGGTCACCAACCTCGTGGGACACGGCTCCACGCAAGGCTGGGCGGTGCCCACCGCCACCGACATCGCCTTCGCGCTCGCCGTCCTCGCGGTGATCGGCACCTCGCTGCCCAGCGCCCTGCGCGCCTTCCTGCTCACCCTCGCCGTCGTCGACGACCTCTTCGCGATCCTGATCATCGCGGTCTTCTTCACCGACCGGCTGAACTTCGCCGCGCTCGGCGGCGCGTTCCTCGGCCTCGCCGTCTTCTGGCTGCTGCTGCGCAAGGGCGTGCGCGGCTGGTACGTCTACCTGCCGCTCGCGATCGTCAACTGGGCGCTGATGTACAACAGCGGCGTACACGCCACCATCGCCGGTGTGGCCATGGGCCTGATGCTGCGCTGCACCACCCGCGAGGGCGAGAAGCACTCGCCCGGCGAGCGCGTCGAGCACCTGGTGCGGCCCCTGTCCGCCGGGTTCGCGGTACCGCTGTTCGCGCTGTTCAGCGCCGGTGTGGTGGTGTCCGGGCGGGCGCTCGGCGATCTGTTCACCCGACCGGAGACCCTCGGCGTGGTGCTGGGCCTGGTCCTCGGCAAGGCGCTCGGCATATTCGGCGGCACCTGGCTGACCGTCCGCTTCACCCGCGCCTCCCTGAGCGAGGACCTCGCCTGGCCGGACGTCTTCGCGGTGGCCTCGCTCGCCGGCATCGGCTTCACGGTCTCGCTGCTCATCGGCGAACTGGCCTACGACGGCGACGCGCTCCTCACCGACGAGACCAAGGCCGCCGTCCTCACCGGGTCCCTGATCGCCGCGATCTGTGCCACCGTGCTGCTGAAGATACGCAACGCCAAGTACCGGAAGCTGTGCGAGGCCGAGGACCGCGACGACGACCTCGACGGCGTCCCCGACGTCTACGAGGAGGACGATCCGGCGTACCACCTCCGCATGGCCCGGATCCTGGAGCGCAGGGCCGCCGAACACCGGCGGATCGCCGCCGAGCGGACGGCCGCGGCGGACGACGGGCGTGCGGAAGTGCCGGGCGGGGCAGGCGACGAGGGCGGCCGTCCGGCATGATCTGACGAGACGGTACAAATCAAGACGGTGACCCGGGGCAGGGCGGCGGCCCGCCCGGCAGGCCCCGGGGACACGAGAGAACTCGTAAGGGAGAACGCGATGAGCGCACCCGACGGCAGCCCGGTCGGCGCCGAACGCAGCATCGGCCAGCTGTTCGCCTCGGCGACGACCGATTTGTCGGCGCTGGTGCACGACGAGATCGCGCTGGCCAAGGCGCAGCTCAAGCAGGACGTGAAGCGCGGCGCGACCAGCGGCGGCGCGTTCTCGCTGGCGGGCGCGGTCCTGGTCTTCTCCCTGCCGATGCTCAACTTCGCCCTGGCGTACGGCATCCGCACCTGGTCCCACTGGAACCTGGCGATCTGCTTCGTGCTGTCCTTCGCGGCAAACGTGCTCGTCGCCGGTCTGCTCGCGCTGATCGGCGTGGTGTTCGCGAAGAAGGCCAAGAAGGGCCGGGGCCCGCAGAAGGTCGCCGCGTCCATGAAGGAATCGGCGAGCGTCCTGGGCAACGCCAAGCCGCACCCGCGCCCGGAGCTTCCCGAGGATCGGGGCCCCGCGGCCATCGAGGCTGTGGCACGCTCGTCGTCATGACGGACCCCGCTCATGACCCCGCCCATCCCTCGCTGGTACGGATCGGCCTGCCCGGACACCAGGTGATCCACCGGGACGTCGCCGCCAACGGCGCCCGATTCCACATCGCGGAACTCGGCGACGGCCCCCTGGTGCTGCTGCTCCATGGCTTCCCGCAGTTCTGGTGGACCTGGCGGCATCAGCTGGTCGCCCTCGCGGAGGCCGGCTACCGGGCGGTGGCCATGGATCTGCGGGGCGTCGGCGGCAGCGACCGCACCCCGCGCGGCTACGACCCGGCCAACCTCGCCCTGGACGTCACCGGTGTCATCCGCTCCCTCGGCGAGCCGGACGCCGCGCTGGTCGGACACGACCTCGGCGGCTATCTGGCGTGGACCGCGGCGGCCATGCGCCCCAAGCTGGTGCGCCGGCTCGCGGTGGTGTCGATGCCGCATCCCCGGCGCTGGCGCGCGGCGATGCTGCGCGACGCCCGGCAGACGGCCGCCAACTCCTACATCTGGGGTTTCCAGCGGCCCTGGATCCCGGAGCGTCAACTCACCGCGGACGACGGGGAGCTGGTGGGCCGTCTGATCCGGGACTGGTCCGGGCCGCGCCCGCCGGAGGACGAGGCGGTGCGCACGTACCAGCGCGCCATGTGCATCCCCTCCACCGCGCACTGCTCCGTCGAGCCGTACCGCTGGCTGGTGCGCTCTCTGGCGCGCCCGGACGGCGTGCAGTTCTACCGCAGGATGAAGCGTCCGGTGCGGGTGCCCACGCTGCATCTGCACGGTTCACTCGATCCGGTGAGCCGCACGCGCAGCGCCGCCGGTTCCGGGGAGTACGTCGAAGCGCCGTACCGCTGGCGGCTGTTCGACGGGCTCGGGCATTTCCCGCACGAGGAGGACCCCGCGGCGTTCTCGACGGAGCTGGTCAACTGGCTGAAGGACCCCGAGCCCGACCGGTGACGACACGGCGCGGAACCGATGCGTGGAGTATCCGGTTCCTCGCCACTTGTCCCCCGTTCGGCCACATGCCTGCCGCATACGCCAATTGGCCGCCGTCCAAGCGGTTATCGACCTTGAGGCGGGGGCACACGGACCGGTATGGGCTTGACGCACGACTACAGTGACGCACCCCGCAACCGCCGCTCGGCCACGGGCCTGAGCACGCCTCAGCGAGGCACCCCGCAACTCGCGGAAGGCGAACTGCGGGTGGGGATCCCGCGCATCCTGCGCCGCCGGGCCCGCTGGGTCTCGGTGCGGCTGCGTCACCCGCGCAACTGAGCCGCCCCGCGGCTCACAGCGCGCAGCTGTCCGTGCCCACCTGTTCGTTCGCCGTGCGACCGCGGGCGATGTCCGGTCGGATCTCGTCCGCCGTCAGCGCGTAACCGGTCTCGGCGTCGTCCAGGGACTTGGCGAACACCACCCCGTAGACCCTGCCGTCAGGGGTGAGCAGGGGTCCGCCGGAGTTTCCCTGGCGGACGGTCGCGTACAGCGAGTACACATCGCGGCGCACGCTGCCGCGGTGGTAGATGTCCGGGCCGTTGACCGAGATGCGCCCGCGCACCCGGGCCGCGCGCACGTCGTACGAGCCGTTCTCCGGGAAGCCGGCCACGATCGCGCCGTCGCCCCCGGCCGCGTCCGGCGCGGAGAACTTCAGCGCGTCCGCCTTCAGGTCCGGTACGTCGAGTACCGCGATGTCGCGCTTCCAGTCGTACAGCACCACCTTGGCGCCGTACCGCCGCCCCACTCCGCCTATCTGCACGGTCGGCGCCTCCACCCCGCCGACGACGTGCGCGTTGGTCATCACCCGGCGGTCGGCGAAAACGAAGCCGGTGCCCTCCAGGACCTTGCCGCAGCTCTGCGCGGTGCCGGTGACCTTGACGATGGAGCGCTGGGCGCGGGTGGCGACCGGGCTGCCGGCGAGGGCCGGGTCCGGCGGCTGGACGTCCTTGATGGGCTCGTCGGAGAACGGGCTGAAGACCTGTGGGAAGCCGTTCTGCGCGAGCACCGAGGAGAAGTCCGCGAACCAGCCGTCGGCCTGGGCGGGCAGCGCCCGGGAGACCCCGAGCAGCACCTTGGAGCCGCGCACCTGCTTGCCGAGGGTCGGCAGGGTGGTGCCGGCCAGGGCGGAGCCGATCAGCCAGGCGACCAGGAGCATCGCCACCACATTGACCAGCGCGCCACCGGTGGCGTCCAGGGCGCGGGCCGGGGACCAGGTGATGTGCTTGCGCAGTTTGTTGCCGAGGTGGGTGGTCAGGGCCTGGCCGACGGAGGCGCAGACGATGACGACGACCACGGCCACGACGGCGGCGGTGGTGTTCACCTCCGCGTTGTCGGTCACCGCGTCCCAGACGACGGGCAGCGCGTACACCGCCGCGAGACCGCCGCCCAGGAACCCGATCACCGACAGGATGCCCACGACGAAGCCCTGGCGGTAGCCCACCACCGCGAACCACACGGCAGCGACCAGCAACAGGATGTCCAGCACGTTCACCGCTTCAGGCCCTCGCCTACTCCATTCCGCTTCCCGCGGCTCGGACGAGGCGTCCGGCCCGCCCCCATGGGGACTTCAGGAACTCCGCGTCCCCGGGAAAGAGACAGCACGGGGATCACCCTGTCATGAGCTCCAGTCGAGCGGGGCCAGCTTCTCCCGGTCCCAGGGGCGCTCCCAGCCCGCGTAGTGCAGCAGCCGGTCGATCACCCCGGCCGTGAAACCCCACACAAGGGCCGATTCGACCTGGAATGCCGGACCCCGGAATCCGCTGGGGTGGACGACGGTGGTGCGGTTGGCGGGGTCCGTGAGATCCGCCACGGGGACGGTGAACACCCGCGCCGTCTCGTTCGGGTCCACCGCGCCGACCGGGCTGGGCTCGCGCCACCAGCCGAGGACGGGGGTGACGACGAAGCGGCTGACCGGGATGTACAGCCGGGGCAGCACGGCGAACGGCTGCACACCGCGGGGGTCGAGCCCGGTCTCCTCCTCGGCCTCGCGCAGGGCGGCGCGCAGCGGGCCCTCGCCGAGCGGGTCGCCGTCCTCGGGGTCGAGGGAGCCGCCCGGGAAGGACGGCTGGCCCGCGTGCGAGCGCAGTGAGCCGGAGCGCTCCATGAGCAGCAGTTCGGGGCCGCGAGCGCCCTCGCCGAACAGGATCAGCACGGCCGACTGACGGCCCGAGCCGTTCTCCGGCGGCAGGAAGCGGCTGAGCTGGAGGGGCTCGATGGTCTCGGCCGCGCGCGCGACCGGGTGCAGCCAGTCCGGCAGTCCCCGGCCGTTCAGCACCACCGCGTCGCCTCGCGCCTCACTGGCCCACGTCATCGCCCACCCCCGTCGTTCCGTGTCGTCCAACGCCGAGGGCGCCCAGTTCGTTCCGTCACGCGGCCCCCAGCGGCGGCGCGGGCCTGCCGCCCGCGTCCAGATAGGCCTGCGGCGGGTTGAGCCGCTGCCCCGGCAGGCCGCCCTTCTCGTACTTCAGCAGCTTCTTCGCCTTCTCCGGGTCGGTCTCGCCCTCGCCGTAGGCCGGGCAGAGCGGGGCGATCGGGCAGGCGCCGCAGGCGGGCTTGCGGGCGTGGCAGATACGGCGGCCGTGCCAGATGACGTGGTGGGACAGATCGGTCCAGTCGCTCTTCGGGAACAGCGCGCCGACCGCGGCCTCGATCTTGTCCGGGTCGGTCTCCTCGGTCCAGCGCCAGCGGCGCACCAGCCGCTGGAAGTGCGTGTCCACGGTGATCCCGGGCCGTCCGAAGGCGTTGCCGAGCACGACGAAGGCGGTCTTGCGGCCGACGCCGGGCAGCTTGACCAGGTCCTCAAGACGCCCCGGCACCTCGCCGCCGAAGTCCGCCACCAGCGCCTTGGAGAGCCCTATGACGGACCGGGTCTTGGCCCGGAAGAACCCGCAGGGGCGCAGGATCTCCTCGACCTCCTCCGGGTTCGCGACGGCCAGGTCCTCGGGGGTGGGATAGCGGCCGAAGAGGCCGGGGGTGGTCTGGTTGACGCGCAGATCGGTGGTCTGGGCCGACAGGACGGTCGCGACCAGCAGCTGGAAGGGGTTCTCGAAGTCCAGCTCCGGGTGGGCGTACGGGTACACCTCGGCCAGCTCGCGGTTGATCCGACGGGCCCGGCGGACCAGGGCGGTCCGCGACTCCTTGCCCGGGGGTGCGACGGCGACCTTCTCGGCGGGCGCGGCCTTCTTCACCGGGACCGATCCATCGGCGGCCACGGCCTTCTCGGCCGGGGTGACCTTCCGACCCGAAACGGACTTCTTGGCCGGGGTGACCTTTCGGGCGGAAGCGGACTTCTTGGCCGGTGCGGCCCTCTTCGCGGAAGGCGCCTTCGCGGCAGATGCCGCCTTCCTGGCAGACCCTGCCTTTCCTTCCGAACCGGTCTCTTCCGCCATGTCAGCCTTTTTTCTACTTTTCCTACTGCCTCCGGGGCCCTGTTCGCCCACAGCGGAATCGCGACGTACAACCACCCGCTAAGCCCCCTTGGCCTGTGCTCTCACCGGCGATTTGGACACCCGGCCAGCCTAGAGCCCGGCACCGACATCCGCCCCGGACCCCGAAGATCGGCCCCCGATTGGACCCCTGACGCTTACCCCGGCACACCGGTGCGGCATCCTTGTGACAGATCACACTGTTTGGACCGTCCGGCAAAATGAGAACACGGTCCCTGGCACACAGGGGAGAAAGATCCCCTGAGCAGGTCGACAAGGAGAAAACTCGTGGACGACGTTCTGCGGCGCAACCCGCTCTTCGCGGCGCTCGACGATGAGCAGGCCGCGGAGCTTCGCGCCTCGATGAGCGAGGTGACCCTCGCTCGCGGCGACTCCCTGTTCCACGAGGGCGACCCGGGCGACCGCCTGTATGTCGTCACCGAGGGCAAGGTCAAGCTGCACCGCACCTCCCCCGACGGCCGCGAGAACATGCTCGCCGTCGTCGGCCCCGGCGAGCTGATCGGCGAGCTGTCGCTGTTCGACCCGGGCCCGCGCACCGCCACCGCGACCGCGCTGACCGAGGTCAAGCTGCTCGGCCTCGGCCACGGCGACCTCCAGCCCTGGCTGAACGCCCGCCCCGAGGTGGCGGGCGCCCTGCTGCGCGCCGTCGCCCGCCGGCTGCGCAAGACCAATGACGCCATGTCCGACCTGGTCTTCTCCGATGTCCCCGGCCGTGTGGCGCGCGCCCTGCTCGACCTGTCGCGCCGCTTCGGCGTGCAGTCCGAAGAGGGCATCCACGTCGTCCACGACCTCACCCAGGAGGAGCTGGCCCAGCTGGTCGGCGCCTCCCGCGAGACCGTCAACAAGGCCTTGGCCGACTTCGCCCAGCGCGGCTGGCTGCGCCTGGAGGCGCGCGCGGTCATCCTGCTGGACGTGGAGCGGCTGGCCAAGCGGTCCCGCTGACGCGCGGTCCTTCCCCGTACGACATCCAGGGCGCGGCTTTTCAAGGGCCGCGCCCTGAGTCGTCCCTCCCGGCACAAACCCGCTGCCCCGGCCCGGTCGGGCACGGCACGATGGCCCCATGCCCGGACCGACCGCCCCACCCCGCCCGCACGGCCTCGATCCCGACGGCTTCTTCCTCCGCGAGGGCTCCCTCACGCACGTGCCCGGCGCCTTCCAGCCGGTCGTGGCCGCCGTACGGGAGCGGTTGCCGGAGGTCTTCGGGGCTCGGCTGGACGGGGCGTACCTCTACGGGTCGATCCCCCGGGGCACCGCGCGGGTGGGCCGCAGCGACCTGGACCTGCTGATCGTCCTGCGCGAGGAACCGGCCGACGCCGACCGTGCCGCCGTACGAGCCCTCGGCGAGGACCTGGACCGGGAGTTCCCGGAGATCGACGGGGCCGGGACGCTGCTGTACGGCCGGGAGCGGCTGCTGAGCGAGCCCGAGCGGTACGACATGGGCTGGTTCCTGGCCTGCCTGTGCACACCACTGCTCGGGACCGACCTGGCCGGGCTGCTGCCCCGGTACCGCCCCGACTCCCTGCTGGCCCGTGAGACCAACGGCGACCTCGCCCGGCTGCTGCCCCGCTGGCGGGAGCGGATCACGGCCGCCGGGGACGACGAGGCGGCCCGGCGGCGCCTGGTGCGCTTCATGTCCCGCCATCTCGTCCGCACCGGCTTCACGCTCGTGATGACCCGCTGGAACGGCTGGACGAGCGATCTGCGCGAGATGGCCGAGGTCTGCGGTGCGTACTACCCCGAGCGGGCCGCCCAGCTGCTCACGGCGGCGGAGTACGGCCGCGAGCCCGTGGGCGACCCGCGGGTGCTGCGCGGCCATGTGGACGACCTGGGCCCCTGGCTCGCCGCCGAGTACGCGCGCGTGCACGGCGTGAAGGGCCCGGGGCCGGACGAGGCGTTCTAGACGCGTTCCAGACGCGTTCTAGATCAGGCCGTGCTCGCCCAGGTACTCCAGCTGGGCGCGGACCGAGAGTTCCGCGGCCGGCCACAGGGAGCGGTCCACGTCGGCGTAGACATGGGCGACGACATCGGCCGCGCCGCGGTGGCCGTTCTCGACGGCGGTCTCCACCTGGGCGAGCCGGTGGGCGCGGTGGGCGAGATAGAACTCCACGGCACCCTGGGCGTCCTCCAGGACCGGTCCGTGCCCCGGCAGCACGGTGTGCACGCCGTCGTCCACCGTGAGGGAGCGCAGCCGGCGCAGGGAGTCCAGATAGTCGCCGAGCCGCCCGTCGGGGTGCGCCACCATCGTCGTACCGCGCCCGAGGACGGTGTCGCCGGTCAGCACCGCCCGGTCGGCCGGGAGGTGGAAGGAGAGCGAGTCCGAGGTGTGCCCGGGGGTCGGTACGACCCTCAGCTCCAGGCCGCCGGTGGTGATCACGTCGCCCGCGGCCAGGCCCTCGTCGCCGAGGCGGAGCGCCGGGTCCAGGGCCCGCACCCGGGTGCCGGTCAGCTCGGCGAAGCGGCCCGCGCCCTCGGCGTGGTCCGCGTGCCCGTGTGTGAGCAGGGTCAGGGCTATCCGGCGGCCCGCCTTCTCCGCCGTGTCCACGACCGCGCGCAGATGGCCCTCGTCCAGCGGACCCGGGTCGATCACCACGGCCAGATCGGAGTCCGGCTCGGCGAGGATCCAGGTGTTGGTGCCGTCCAGGGTCATCGCGGAGGGGTTGGGCGCGAGGACGTTGACGGCCCGCACGGTGGCGGGTCCGGAGCCGACCACGCCCCTGGGCTGACCGGGCAGCGCGCTCGCGTCGGTCATGCGCGGCCTCCCCCGGTCGCGTCGGCGGGCGCCGAGCTCGACGGAACGTGCTTGGTGAACTCCTCGTGCCCCGGCCAGGACAGCACGATCTCGCCGTCCCGGAGCCGGGCTGTTGCCTGCACCGGCGTCAGATCGCGCGCGGCGGCGGCCACGAGGGCCTCGGCGGCGGTGCCGTACGGCAGCAGCTCGCGCAGCGCGGCGATGGTGGGCGGCATCATCAGCAGCTCGCCCCGGTCGTACCCGGCGGCGGCCTCGGCCGGGCGGATCCACACCGTGCGGTCGGCCTCCGTGGAGGCGTTCCGGGTGCGCTGGCCCTCAGGGAGGACGGCCGCGAAGAACCAGGTGTCGTAGCGGCGCGACTCGAACTCCGGGGTGATCCAGCGCGCCCAGGCGCCCAGCAGGTCCGAGCGCAGCACCAGGCCGCGCCGGTGCAGGAACTCGGCGAAGGACTGCTCACGCGCGACCAGGGCGGCGCGGTCCGCCTCCCAGTCGTCGCCCGTGGTGTCGCCGACGACGGTGTCCGGGTCGGGCCCGGCGAGCAGGACGCCCGCCTCCTCGTACGTCTCCCGGACCGCCGCGCAGACGATCGCCTGGGCGCCGGCCTCGTCCACCCCGAGCCGCTCGGCCCAGGACGCGCGCGGCGGGCCCGCCCAGCGGATCCGCGTGTCGTCGTCGCGCGGGTCGACGCCGCCCCCGGGATACGCGTACGCGCCTCCGGCGAAGGCCATGGAGGCGCGTCTGCGCAGCATGTGGACGGCCGGTCCGGCCTCGGTGTCCTTCAGCAGGAGCACCGTCGCCGCGCGCTTGGGGGACACCGGGGTGAGGGTGCCGTCCGCGAGCGCGCGGATGCGGTCCGGCCACTCCGGGGGGTACCACTGACCGTTCGCCATGGCCGGAGGCTATCCCGTGTAGGGCGAATGTTCGAGAGGTACCCGAGGTGCCGGAGCGGTGCGGGCGGTGCCGGTGGTACGGATGCGGCGGGGCTACAGACGGTACGGATGCGGCGGGGCTACGGACGGTACGGGTGCGGCGGGGCTACGGAACCAGCTCGACCTGGATCTCGACCTCGACCGGCGCGTCCATCGGGAGCACCGCGACGCCGACCGCGCTGCGGGCGTGCACGCCCTTGTCGCCGAGGGCCTCGGCGAGCAGCTCGCTGGCGCCGTTGATCACACCGGGCTGCCCGGTGAAGTCGGCCGCGGAGGCGACGAACCCGGTGACCTTGACCACGCGCGCGATCCGGTCCAGGTCGCCGGCGACGGACTTCACGGCCGCCAGCGCGTTCAGCGCGCAGACGCGGGCCAGGTCCTTGGCCTCGTCGGCCGTGACCTCGGCGCCCACCTTGCCGGTGACGGGCAGCTTGCCCTCGACCATCGGCAGCTGGCCCGCGGTGTACACGTAGACGCCGGACTGCACGGCCGGCTGGTAGGCGGCCAGCGGCGGTACGACCTCCGGCAGGCTCAGGCCCAGACCGGCCAGCTTCTCCTCGACCGCGCTCATGCCTGCTTCTCCCGCTTCAGGTAGGCGACCAGCTGCTCGGGGTTCGGCCCGGGCACGACCTGGACGAGCTCCCAGCCGTCCTCGCCCCAGTTGTCCAGAATCTGCTTCGTGGCATGGACGAGCAGCGGCACGGTTGAGTATTCCCACTTGGTCATGGGCCGACTGTATCCGCTGTGACCGATCACTCCCTCGTCGTCTCCCCGTTATCCACAGCCTCCCGCGTGACGGTCGGCCGGACTGGTTAGTCTCGAAGACGTGAGCAGGCTCCAGGTCGTCAGCGGCAAGGGCGGGACCGGAAAGACGACGGTCGCCGCCGCACTCGCGCTGGCCCTCGCGACCGAGGGGAAGCGGACGCTTCTCGTGGAGGTCGAGGGCCGGCAGGGCATCGCACAGCTCTTCGAGACGGAGGCGTTGCCGTACGAGGAGCGGAAGATCGCGGTCGCTCCCGGGGGCGGGGAGGTGTACGCACTGGCCATAGACCCCGAACTGGCCCTTCTGGACTACCTCCAGATGTTCTACAAGCTGGGCGGCGCGGGCAGAGCTCTGAAGAAGCTCGGCGCCATCGACTTCGCCACCACCATCGCGCCCGGCATCCGGGACGTCCTGCTCACCGGCAAGGCGTGCGAGGCGGTGCGCCGCAAGGACCGCGCCGGCCGGTTCGTCTACGACTACGTGGTCATGGACGCGCCCCCGACCGGCCGTGTCACCCGCTTCCTCAATGTGAACGACGAGGTGGCGGGCCTGGCGAAGATCGGCCCGATACACAATCAGGCGCAGGCCGTGATGCGGGTCCTCAAGTCGCCGGAGACCGCGGTGCACCTGGTGACGCTGCTGGAGGAGATGCCGGTCCAGGAGACCGCCGACGGCATCGCCGAACTGCGCGCGGCGCGGCTGCCGGTGGGCCGGGTCATCGTGAACATGGTGCGGCCCGAGGTGTTGGACGCCGCCGATCTGGAACTCGTACGGACGGTGGACCACTCCGCCGTGGCCCGGTCCCTGTCGGCCGCCGGCCTCGGCGGCCGACAGGGACCGGG